>JAZRND010000025.1:0-39485 GCA_045648005.1 Faecalimonas sp.
CCAAGCGGTAAGGCACAGGACTTTGACTCCTGCAGTCGCTGGTTCGAATCCAGCTAGCCCAGTATGGAGCATTAGCTCAGTCGGTAGAGCACTTGACTTTTAATCAAGTTGTCCGGGGTTCGAATCCCCGATGCTTCATTATATGTGGACAAGCAGTGCTTGTTCACATATATTTTATGCGGATGTGGCGGAACTGGCAGACGCGCTAGACTTAGGATCTAGTGGGAGACCGTGCAGGTTCGATTCCTGTCATCCGCAGTCATGGCCCTGAAAACTTATGTTTTCAGGGCTTTTTATTGCGTAATTCGACATGGGCGTGTTATAATATTTGTCAAGTTATTAAAATTCATGGAGTGAGAGATGAAAATTAATATAAAAAACAAAAGTTATGAAGAGGTTATGGCTCTTCCAAAGGAAAAGCATCGTATGCCAATAAAGCAACTTTGGATTTTCAGGTGGTTATTGAAAACCTTATCTTGTTTTGATTTATGGGCTACCAAATTCAAGTGTAACCGTATTGATATGGAGTATATAGATGATGAAACTCCATGCCTGGTTTTAATGAACCATTCCAGTTTTATTGATTTGGAAATTGTTTCTACGGTTCTTTATCCGAAAAGATTTAATATTGTCTGCACGTCGGATGCCTTTACAGGGATTATGAACTGGGTTATGCCGTTGATAGGATGTATTCCGACAAAGAAATTTATCACCGACATGGGGCTTGTACGCGATATGTTGTATACCGTAAAGGATTTGAAAAGCTCTGTAGTCCTATTCCCAGAAGCTAGTTATAGTTTTGACGGAACGGCAACTCCGCTTCCCGATAGTATAGGAAGATGCATTAAAATGCTGGGGGTTCCCGTGGTGATGATCAAGACCTATGGCGCATTTTCTAGGGATCCATTATATAACGGATTGAGACGCCGAAAGGTTAATGTTTCAGCAGATGTTAAATATTTACTAACGCTCGAAGATGTCCACGTAAAAACAGCGGATGAGTTGGCGGAAATTGTAAATAAAGAGTTTGAATTTGATAATTTCAGATGGCAACAAGAAAATGAAATTCGCATCAAAGAAAAATTCCGCGCAGAAGGATTGAACCGAGTACTGTACAAATGTCCGCACTGTCAAACAGAAGGAAGCATGACGACCAAAGACACCATTATAAAGTGTGAGCATTGTAATAAGGAATATGAACTTACCGAATATGGTTTCCTTCAAGCAAAAGAAGGAGATACAGAGTATGACCATGTTCCAAATTGGTATCAGTGGGAGCGCGAATGTGTCAGAAAAGAAATAGAAGATGGTACATATGGACTGGAGGTTCCGGTTGATATTTGTATGATGGTGAATTCCAAACAAGTGTATCGCGTAGGAGAGGGAATCTTAAAACATAATAATGAAGGATTTCATCTGACCGGTTGCGATGGAAAATTAGAATATACACAGAAACCATCGTTTTCATACAGTTTGTATGCAGACTATTACTGGTATGAAACGGGGGACGTGATTTGTATCGGGGATTTGAATACACTTTATTACTGTTTCCCTAAAAATTGTGGCGACATTGTAGCTAAAACCCGTCTTGCGGCGGAAGAAATGTATAAAATTTCAAAGAAAAATCGAAAGAGGAAGTATTAATGCAAAAATTGAATTCTATTTATTCAAAGACTTACAATTTTGTTTACTTGCGAGCAAAAAGTATTTTGCACAGGGAAGATGATGCACAACAATTTATGAAGGAGTTGTATATTAAGGCAATCGAAGAAGATGTCAGAGACGATCGCCTGTTCCAGTGGTTTGGAAAACAAGTGTACACTTTAGGGTGCGGCAGATTTCGAAAGAAGAAAGCCAGAGAAGCCTCTTCTTTTGAGTTGACTGAACAGGATTTTCAAAGTTCAAAAGAGGTGGATTTAGAGACTAGCAAAGAAATTATTTGCGAAACTTTAGAACAATTGCCTGATATGTACCAGGCTACTTTGTACGCATTTTATTACGACCATATGACTGTGAAAGAAATTGCGGCAGTTATGGGTTATAACAAAGGAGCTATTCTAAACCGCTTGAATTACGTGCACAAATATTTGGCAAAAACCTTGGATAATTATAAAGAAGAAACAGGCGTGGCTGTAGCTTTTTCTGTAGAAGCGGTTGCAGAAGCAATGAAGGATTGGACAGAACAACACTGTCTAGAAGAAGGTATCGCTGGCAATATTTATGCGCAAATTTGTCGCGAGCTAACTTTAGAGGTAGAAGAGTTAGCTTTTGCTGAAGAAGGTGGCGCAGAACAATCTGTGGGGGATAGTATATTAGCAGACGAGTTGACTGCCTATCGTATGAAACAGAAGATACAACTTTCTTCCAAGGGTATTGCAATCGGTGTTATAGGTGTGCTGATTATTGTAACCATTATCTTTGTGTTTTCTATGGGGAAAGGCAAAGACAAGGATCCTGCAAAAGATAAAGCACCGGAAAACAATCAAGAAGTACAAGCGGATACGGATGCAGCTGTTGATGAACAGCAAGAGCCGGAAAATGAAGAACCGCAAGTGGATATTTCAGAATATATTTTTCCAAATAGCAATACAGTGCGTTTGACAAGGGAAGAGTTGGAAGTTTTAACAGCGGAACAACTTCGCTTGGCGAGAAATGAAATTTTTGCGCGTTATGGAACGATTTTTGGCGTAAATGATTTGGCGGAATATTTTAATAGTAAATCTTGGTATGCCCCAACAATTACATTCGACTATTTTGATGAAAACGTAACCATGAACGACATAGAAACGGAAAACCTTTCACTGATACTACAGGTGGAAGAAGAAAAGAGTAGATAAAAAAGGAGAAGAGAAGTGTTTTCACTTCTCTTTTTTGTGCTCCTATGTTATAATACTTTCGTTGAACTTTGGCAATTAAATAGTGTTGTGTTTCTATCATAGACAATTGATTTCTCAATTAGCGCCAGGACCTGTTTTGAGAAAAATAGGTTGACGAGGAAAAGGGTTTATCGAAAGATTCGGCGGGTACCCTTTCGTGCCTTCCAGTGCGTATATATCGGCAAATATGCAGGAAACTGCAAAACAAAATCGATATAATGGAAAGATAATAATGTGAATATAATAGAATGATATAGATGAAAGTTGAGGAATTAATATGTGTGGAATTGTAGGTTATACAGGAGCAAAGAATGCAAGCGACTTATTGCTTGATTCTTTGGAACTATTAGAACATAGAGGATATGACAGTGTCGGTATCGGATGCATTGAAAGTGATACAGATACTGTTTGTGTACAAAGGTGTGTAGGACGAGTACGTGACCTTCGACAAGAATGTGAAGAAAATCCAGTAAAATCCACTTGTGGCATTGGACACACTAGATGGGCAACACATGGTGGCGTGTTTACAAAAAATGCACACCCACATCGTTGTGGAAAAGTAACATTAGTTCATAATGGTATTGTGGAAAATTATCGGGAACTGATTGAGGACTTTGATTTGGCTTCTAAACTTCAATCAGAGACAGATACAGAAGTGGCAGCCGCACTTTTAAATGAATTTTATGAAGGGGATGCGGAAGTTGCAATTAAGCAAGTTGTAAACAAGTTAAAAGGAACGTTTGCTTTGGTTATGATGTTTGAAGATCAGCCGGGTATCATTTATGCGATTCGTAACGTTAGTCCGATAGTGGCAGCGGAATGTGCAGACGGTATGATGCTTGCATCAGATTTGACCGCATTAGGAAATTTTACAAAAGAATATTTTGTAATTCCGGAATATTCTATTTTGAAATTGACACCGGAAAAAATGATTATTACCAATCTAGAAGGCGAAGTTGTTGAGCCTGAAATGCTGAAACTAGATTGGAAAGTCAGTGGACTTGGCAAAGAGGGATATCCTTTCTATATGGAGAAGGAGATTATGGAACAACCGACAGTGTTTGCAGAAACTATTAAAAATAGAATTGTAAACGGGTTACCTAATTTCACTGCAGACGGCCTTCCGGATGAGCTTTTAACTGACTGTAACAGAATCTGCATTATTGCTTGTGGAACAGCGATGCATGTTGGCTTGATTACGCAAGCTTTGGTAAAATCCATTTTGCATATGCACATTGATGTGGAACTAGCATCCGAATTTATGTATTCAGATCCAGTTATTGACGAAAACACATTAGTCATTGCTGTATCGCAATCGGGGGAAAC
Source organism: Faecalimonas sp. (assembly GCA_045648005.1). Taxonomy (GTDB): domain Bacteria; phylum Bacillota; class Clostridia; order Lachnospirales; family Lachnospiraceae; genus Faecalimonas. Next base: position 4,203 of record JAZRND010000025.1, read on the forward strand.
TGTGGATACTTTAGAAGCAGTGAAATATGCGAAAAAGTGTGGGGCAAAATGCTTGGCAGTATTAAACGTACGCGGTTCTTCCATTTCTCGTGTCAGTGATTATGTGCTTTACACAGAAGCCGGTCCGGAGATTGCGGTGGCTAGTACAAAGGCTTATACAACGCAACTTGCAGTTATGTATATGGTCGTGGCAAAGATGGCCCTTTTGCAAGGGATATATTCGGAAGAAGATGCGAAGGCATACATTGCAGAGCTTCAGAAAGTGCCAGATAAAATGAAGCAAATATTAGATAGGCGTAATGAAGTGCACGTGATTGCAAAAGAAGTGTTAGAAGCAAAAGATTTGTTCATGATTGGTCGCGGAATGGACTATTCCATTTTGTTGGAAGGTTCATTGAAATTGAAAGAAGTTTCTTACATTCATTCGGAAGCATATGCATCCGGAGAATTGAAACACGGACCAATTGCTTTGATTACTGAAAATACCCCAGTGGTAGCGTTGGTGACTCAAGGAACAATTATGTCCAAAGAATTGTCTAACATTAAGGAAGTAAAAGCACGCGGAGCAAATGTCGTGCTCTTTATTAAAGACGAATTAAGAGCGCAATTGAAAGAAGAATACAATGTGGTAACATTACCGGATTTGGATGACAAATTCATGGTGTTCCCATCCATTGTAGCATTGCAGCTATTGGCATACTATGTTTCTTCCGATAAGGGATTTGATGTGGATAAGCCGAGAAATCTTGCAAAAGTAGTAACAGTAGAATAAAAATTAGAAATCAATGTCTATAGACGCAACAAATAAGAGGATATTCGCGTTGAATATCCTTTTATTATGCAAAAAAAGACAGAAAATTTAAAAAATATTTTTCAAATTGTATTGACAAATAAAAATAATGCGTTATAATTACAGTAAGAAAAGAAAAAAAGAGAGAAAAAACAGAAAAAATAATTAATTAGGAGGACAGACCACCAGAAACGTAAATATAACAAACGCGTCAAAATAAAAGATAAGGAGGACGGACCGAAGAAAACTTAATTTAAAAACAGGAGTCTAGATTTAAAGGAGATACGTAAAATGATTGAACCAACAATGTAAGAAGGAGTATCAATTGAAAGAATAATTGATACTCCTTTTTATTTTGCTGAAAAAATAACTGAATTAAAAAGATACGGATTTTAGGTTGTAATGAAAGATTTGTCAATATGAATGACGATGTCATCCGAGGCGTTTTTTTGAGGTGCACATAGTCTTTTTTGTTGTAAACTGTCGAAGGGTGTGATATTATTACATGGAATAGAGAGTTAAGTATTTTGCGAGAAAACGTGAAAACTATGGTCTTGGATTAAAAGAGATGTGAGGAGGACATTATCGTGGCAATAGTTGATGTTATTAAATACAATGGAAGTCCTGATGTTTTTGCATGGAAATATCCTAATAGTGAATTAGGAACTTGGACTCAATTAATTGTAAATGAATCACAAGAGGCTATTTTGCTTAAGGGCGGACATGTTTGTGATGTGTTCGGCGCGGGTAGACATACATTGGAAACTGCAAATATTCCGATATTAAACAAGTTAGTTAATCTTCCGTTTGGAGGGCGTTCCCCATTTAGTGCTGAAGTATGGTATATTAACAAGATTTTTTCATTAGATGTAAAGTGGGGGACATCAACTCCGATACAGTTACAAGATCCAAAATACAAGGTTTTTGTACCGGTTAGAGCTTTTGGACAATTTGGAATACAGATTGAAGATTCTAAAAAATTCTTGCTAAAACTTGTTGGTACGCTTCCGCAATTTGATAAAATTACGCTTTTGAAGTTCTTTAGAGGTGTGTACCTTACAAAGGCAAAAGATGTTATTTCTTCGTATCTCGTGCATAAAAATATTAGTATTTTAGAAATTAATGCCTATTTGGATGAGATATCAACCTATTTGCAAGAAAAAATCTCACCGATGTTTCAAGAGTATGGCATCAAACTTGCATCCTTTTTTGTAAATGATATTAATGTGCCAGAGGATGATCCAGCAGTGGTTCAACTGAAAAAGGCACTTGCAAAAAGAGCAGAGATGGATATTGTTGGTTATAGTTATCAACAAGAACGCTCATTCGATACTTTGGAGGGTGCGGCTAACAATCCTAATTCTATGCAAGGAAGTCTCATGGGTGCAGGCATTGGTTTAGGAATAGGTGTCGGTGTAGGGGGTGCTGTGGGTCAACAGTTTGGAGGTTTGACTCAAAACTTGAATACTGCTGAAACAAAAGAATGTCCGAAATGTAAAACAAGAATTGGTGTTAATGAAAGATTTTGCAATCATTGTGGGTGGGATACAACAACCACTATACAAGGCGAAGAACGAAATGCTGATAATATTATATGTTCTGCTTGCAACGCGAAATTAACAGTGACAACTAAATTCTGTCCTGAATGTGGCAAGAAATATAACCCATGTTCTAAATGCAAGGCAGATCTTCCTGATGGTGCAACAGTTTGTGCTTCTTGTGGAACAAAAGTACCAATACCTTGTCCGCAATGTGGGCATTTACTTGAGAAAAACAGCAAATTTTGCCCAGAGTGTGGATATTCATTGATTAAGAAATGCAAAAACTGCGGAAATCAATTAAGTGACAATACAAAGTTCTGCCCTGAATGTGGAACTGCAATAGACTAAAAAGGGGAGGCAAAATTATGTTGGGAAAATCTAAAAATGTAGCATTAATTTGTGGTGGAACATCAGTGGCGGTAACAGTGATATTTTATTTGCTAACCTTTGACAACATTTTTACAGTTCCTATGCGATGGGTGTCGTTAATGTTTTTGATTTTAGCTGAAATGATTGGAACTATTAAGGCGTTCGCTACTAAAAGAACAATATTCGGTGTTGCTAATATTGTAACAAGTATTTTCCATGTTATCATTGTTCTTATTGTTTCTATAGTATTTGTTAACATTTTTCCATTTTTAATAAAAAAGTATATTTTGTTAAATATATTGGCATTGTGTGTTCTTTTAGTTGTTGATGTTATGGTATTATTTTTTGCAAAGCGTGTTGTGATAAACAACAACAAATTGAATGAAAGTCAGTCTGTGCTGCTTTTATGTGTTCAAAAGGCAACTTCTTTATGTATTGAATTTGCAGAGACTGATTACAAAAAAGATTTGGAAGAAATTGTAGAATTATTAAAATATTCCGATAACAGTTGCTTGTCTCAAGACGAAGAGAGTATTATGGCTAAACTCAATGAGGTGCAGTTGCTATTAAGGGATGATAATGATGCAATAGTTGGGAAAATTATTGAAATTAAAAATGCAATCAAATTGCGTTCCGTCAAAATCGCAAATGAAAAGCGTGGAAAGTATTAATTTTGCTAAAATATTAGGAGGAAAAGAAAGATGAATAATAATGGAAAAGTAAGTGTTTGGTATTCATGGCCAGTTATAATTTTAGCACTATGTGTTTTTTGGCCGGTAGGAGTATATTTGATTATTAAAAGAGTGTCAACAGACAAAAAAACCGCAATGGGTGCAGGAAAGTTAATTGGTGGTCTAGGAACTGCATCATATTGTATTGCAGTTCTTGGTTTAGTTGCTTGTATTAGCGATGGCTTTACAGGTGGTGATGTTGGAATGATTCTATTCTTCGGCGCAGCAGGTTTTGCACTTAGAAAAGTTTCAAAAAAGATTAAGACAGAAGCAGAAGATGTAAAACGGTATTTGTCTATTATTGTAAATGGAAATGTGCGTCAGTTAGATACAATTGCGTCAACTACGGGAAAAGCGTATGATATTGTGCGTAAAGATATTAACAAGATGATTGAGAAAGGTTATTTAAAGAATGCCTATATAGATGAAGGTTTAAGAGAAATTGTTTTACCAAATAGCAATCCAGTAACACAAAATAATATTAATGTTGCTACAGCAAATGAAACGGTTGTAAAAACAAAGATTGTTACTTGTCCTTGCTGTGGTGCTAATAATACTGTTATGGGAGAATTTGGTGAATGTGAATATTGTGGTTCGCCTTTGAAATAATTAAAAAACACCGAGATTACATCAAATCTCGGTGTTTCATTATTTTTCAAACATTGTACTGTCACTTTTAGTCTCACATTTTTCATTACCCATAATCAATTCATACAGCGCATCTGCAAACATTTTGTGCATTTCGCTAGTTGGATGATTAATGCGATTTGCCAGCATCATAGTAGTATCTTTTGTTTCGGCAAGCTTTTTCCATTTTGAGTAACAATCGCATACTGTGACATTCATTTCTTTAGCAAGTGCCACTGCAGAATATACAAACTCGTCCATTCTGCCTTCATTTTGCATCTCTGCTGTCTTAAAAGCATAATCCCAATATTGTTTCGGGGTGTCCTCTGCAACATACGTATTAAGCATGTTTGGAGTTAATAGGATGAGGTCAATGTTCTTTTCCTGACAACGCCTAAAGATATAACGCAAAGCTTCTATGTAATCTTTCAACTCTCGATTCACATCATTTAAACCAAAGCAGACAATGACCAAATCAGGTTCGTGAATTAATACTTGTTTTTCTAGACGTGCCACAGAAGCTGAAGCAGTAGTGCCTCCAATGGAAGCGTTAATCATATTGACCGGCGTGTAGTCACGGTATGCATTGAATTTTCGTTTTAATAGATTCCAATAAACATTTTCATAATCTATTGTTCCATTTAATGCGCCGTGGGAAACACTGTCACCGAAGATGACAATATTAATTGGTCCATGCTCCATCAAGCCTTCTTTGTCCAAATGTAATTTTTCTTTAATCGTCATTATGTATACCTCTTTGCTTTTGAAGTAAAAACACCTCGCCAACTGACAAGGTGTTTATGGTATGCGGAAGATGGGACTTGAACCCACACGTAGTTGCCCACACTAGAACCTGAATCTAGCTCGTCTGCCATTCCGACACTTCCGCAAAATATGGATTTGCAGTGCCTCTCGACCTGCTTGATTATCTTATCACTTCAATAATATAATGTCAATTTCTTTTTAGGCAAGAATGTGGTAGAATAAGAAGAAAAGGGGGCTTAAACCATGGATCAAAGTGACAAGTTACGACAAATGATAGAAGAGAGCAACCGCATCGTTTTCTTTGGTGGAGCGGGCGTTTCTACAGAAAGCAATATTCCGGATTTTCGCAGTGCAGATGGTCTTTATCAAGAAGCCTTTCATTACTCACCGGAACAGGTGGTGAGCCATACTTTTTTTGTAAAGAAAACGGAATTGTTTTATGACTTTTATAAGAATAAAATGATGTTTTTGGATGCGAAACCGAATAAAGCACATATGAAGTTGGCAGAATTAGAAAAAGAAGGAAAGTTAACTGCTGTCATTACCCAGAACATTGATGGATTACACCAAATGGCAGGTAGTAAAAATGTCCTGGAATTACATGGTAGCATTCATCGAAATTATTGCCAAAAGTGTGGAAAGTTTTACGATGCACAATATGTAAAGAATTCCAATGGGATTCCGACTTGTGAATGTGGTGGCATTATTAAACCGGATGTGGTACTTTATGAAGAAGGCTTGGATAGCCGTACTATTCAACAATCGATTCGGGCCATTCAAGAAGCAGATCTGTTGATTATAGGAGGAACATCTTTGGTAGTATATCCGGCAGCAGGGTTTATTGATTATTTCCGGGGGAAATATTTAGTAGTGCTAAATAAGAGTGCTACGTCAAGAGATGGGCAAGCAAGCCTTTGCATCCAAGAACCAATAGGAGAAGTATTAGGAGCTATATGAAAGAAAGAACAAAGCTTAAGATAGGGAAAATATTATTGTTATCTGCCAAGATTGGGGTAGGTGCCAGTGTGGCAATCTATATTGCGCAGGTGTTAAATCTGGAGTATGCAACATCGGCTGGAATTATCACTTTACTCACCCTCATTACAACTAGGTGGGAAACTTTTCGGTTATCACTTTTGCGTCTTTTGACCTATGCAGTCAGTGTGGCAGTCTGTTGGGTGATATTTCACTTCATACCGAATACCTGGATTGAATATGGACTATTTCTATTTGTAATTGTATTTTTAGGAGAATGGTTGGGATGGCGTAGTACATTATCCGTCAATGCAGTGATTGGAACGCATTTTCTTGTTACGCAAAATTTTACTGTTGAATTTTTAATTAATGAACTGTTGTTGGTAGTAATAGGAATTGTAATCGCGATTGTATTGAATTTGATTCACATCAATAATGCCCATGAAAGTGGTATTATCAAAAGTATGAGACACGTAGAGCACCAGATGAAACAAATCCTTCATGAGCTTGCACATTATTTACAAAGAAAATCAGACGGGGACCGCGTGTGGGAAGATATTATTCGTCTTGAAAGAGAATTGGATGAATATTTGGAATTGGCTTATGAGTATCAGCATAATACATTTCAATCCCACCAAGAATATTACATCAATTATTTTGAAATGCGTATGAAGCAGTGCGGTGCCCTGCATAACCTTCATGCAGAAATGAGAAGGATGCGTGAAATGCCGAAACAGGCGGAAATTGTAGCAGAGTTTATTTTAGATATCACACAATATGTGACAGAGATGAACGACCCGAAAAAACAGATTGGGGAATTAGAGGATATTCTGGTTACACTTCGCAATGAACCGTTGCCGGAAAGTCATGAAGAATTCGAAAATCGTGCAGAACTCTATCATGTGTTATTAGATATGGAAGAGTTCTTACTATATAAAAAGAGATTTGTGGAAGAAATTAGCGAAACACAGTTTCGTGTTTACTGGGAAAAAGAAATTAGAGGAAAATAAAATCAGTGGAAAATAAAAAGAACTTTGGAACATTGCACCCAAAGTTCTTTCGTTTTGTTTCGTTATTTGCAAGCGGTGCAACCAAGAGAACATCCTGTTGGTGTTCCGGCACATCCTCCCATAGCTGTTTCGCGGAGTTCAAAAGGAAGACTTCTTCCTACACGTAACATAGCTTCTGCCATTTCATCAAAAGGAATCAAATGTTTGATGCCGCTTAAGACCAGTTCGGCAGAGGTGATGGCGTTAGCTACACCGATGGCGTTTCGACTCTGACATGGTGCTTCCACTAATCCTGCAATTGGGTCGCATACTAGACCTAATAAGTTGGAGAGCGCAAAGGAAGCAGCGTCTAAACACATTTCAGGCGTACCACCCATGATTTCTACAATGGCACTTGCAGCCATAGCGCTTGCAGCACCTACTTCGGCTTGGCATCCGGCTTCAGCACCTGCTACGGATGCATTTCTCATTAGAAGGTAACCGATAGCACTGGCGTTTAAAAGTCCATTGCATAAAGCTTCGTCATCAATATTGTGCTCGTCTGCTAAAGCAAGTAGAACGCCCGGAACTACACCCGCCGAACCGGCAGTTGGTGCAGCAACAATAAGCCCCATGGAAGCATTGACTTCTAGAACGCCCATGCTATATGCAATGGCTTTTGATAACATAGATCCGGATACGGCGTCTTGGGTGAGACCATGTTCCCAGACTTTTTTTGCTTCACCGCCAATTAGTCCACCAATAGATTTCCCAGGATTCGTAAGAGGCTTGGTGGCAGACTGCTTCATGATGGAGAGAGCAGTTTGCAATTTTTCTTCCACTTTTTCTTTTGGAAGAGAACCAGTGGTGGTTTCTCGTAGTTTCATAATGTGAGAAATGTGCAAGTTATTCTCTTTACATTTTTCTAATAATTCTTTACCATTATAAAAATCCATTTGCGCCACCTCCTACATTTGAATGAGCATCAGATTATCCACATTTGGATTTGTGCGAATTTTATCCAAAATTTCTTCCGGAATATGTTCATCTGATTCTACTACAGTGTACGCATTCGCACCTTTCTTTTCACGGAAAAGTCGCATGAATGCGATGTTTACATTTTGTTCGCTTAAAGCCTGTGTAATATGAGCAATTACTCCCGGCTTGTCTTGTTGATGAACAATTAAGGTACTGTATTCACCGGTGAATTCTACATCTATATTATCAATGCGAACAATCTTCATTTTTCCGCCCCCGATAGATTCCCCGCGAACAGAAAGGGTGTGCCCGTTTATACCTACAATATCGATATCTGCTGTGTTAGGATGGTTCGTTGGCGTTTTATCGTCAATGATGTACTTATATTCCACGTTCATTTCTTTGGCATGTGTAAAGGCGTCGCGGATTCGTTCATCATGCGTTGCGAAACCTAAAATTCCCCCCAAAAGTGCTCGGTCTGTACCGTGCCCCTGATAGGTTTTTGCGAAGGAACCATAGAGTGTAAAAGTAACTTCTTTAATCGGTTCTGGAAACATTTGGCGCGCCATTAACGCAATGTGAACGGCTCCGGCTGTATGAGAACTGGAAGGACCAATCATGTTAGGGCCAATCACATCAAATATGCTCAAAAAGTTCATTATTCTTTCCTCCTTGGAAATTTCTAAAGATAGTATAACAAGATTGTGGCAGAAAAAAAAGGCGTGTGTTATACTTTTTGTAAGAAATTGAAGCGAGGATTCGAGTATGAGAATACAAGGTTTACAAAAGTTAACTCTTTTGGATTATCCGCAAAAGACAGCCTGTACGGTCTTTACTGCAGGATGCAATTTTCGGTGTCCATTTTGCCACAATGCATCTTTGGTGGTACATATTCCAAAAGAGGTGGAAATAAAAGAGACAGAGTTCTTTTCTTTCTTGGAGAAAAGAAAAGGAGTTTTGGATGGTGTTTGTGTCAGTGGCGGAGAGCCATTGTTGCAACCAGATATTGAAGAATTTATCCGCAATATAAAGGACTTTGGATATGCAGTTAAATTGGATACAAATGGAAGTTTCCCCGACAAGTTGAAACAATTAGTGGAGCAGGGGCTGGTCGATTATGTTGCTATGGATATCAAAAACTGCAAGGAAGCATATGGACTTACAGCAGGTATTGATCATATCAATTTGGATAATATTTGTGAAAGTGTTTCTTATTTAAAAGAGGGTCATGTACCATATGAGTTTAGAACCACTGTTGTGAAGAATTATCATTTGAAGGAGAATTTTGAACTTATCGGACAGTGGCTGGTAGGCGCCGAGAAGTATTTCTTGCAGAATTTCGTAGATTCTGGAGATTTGATAAGCAGTAAAACAAAGGGATGCAGCAAAGAAGAGATGGAGGAATTTCTTCAGACTGTGCAGAAATATGTGCCGAGTGCAAAACTGCGTGGATTGTAGGTGGTAAAAAATGAAGGGCGCAACAGAAGTTGCGCCTTTATATTGAATTTGAATTCAAACAATGATATTATCTTTTATGTCAACACATTTCTTGATTTCATGACGCTTCGTCAAAAAATCTCACACATTCGAAAACAAAATAAGGAGGGATGCCTATGTTTGCTTTTACTATTTTAAAATTGACAATATATGATATATCACATATAATATACGAAAGGAGATAACAATGCCAGTTATAGCACGTTTTGATGGTATAGTACTTAAAATGTACTTTAGGGATATGGAACATAATCCGCCACATGTTCATGCCATATATGGTGAATGTATCGGTGTATTTTCGCTCCGGGATGGTGAAATGTTTGAGGGTGATTTACCTATAAAGGAACAACGAATTGTGAAAGAATTCATTTTGTTTTATCAGGAACGTTTAGTTAACATGTGGGAATCGCAGAGCTTTGAAATGTTACCAGCAATAAAATAGAAAAAGGGGAGATTAGTATGACGCATAGAATTGTAAAAGTGGAAGTATCAGAAAAATATATCCTTGTAGCAATTTTCCAAAATGGTGTGGAGAAAAAATACGACGTGCGTCAACTGTTTTCGTTGATTCCACAGTTTCAAGCATTAGACACAAGTCCGGGTCTTTTTGAAAAAGTCAGAGTCGATATAGGAGGATATGGCATAGCTTGGAATGATAAATTAGATTTGTCAGCTGAAGAAATTTGGGAACATGGTATTAATACAGGTGTGGTTTATGAGCTAAATATTCAAAAGTCACTAGGAGAAAAATTATCACATGCTAGAAAGTTGGTTGGGATGAGACAAGTAGAATTGTCAGAAGTTACCGGCATTTCCCAAGGCGATATTAGTAGAATTGAAAGAGGTATTGCAAATCCTTCACTTCTTACATTGGAAAGACTTGCGGATGGTTTGGGATTAAAATTGAATATTGAATTTGTGAAATAGAAACAACAAGATATTGTGTTAAGTTATCAACAAAAAAACACAATATCTTGTTGTTTTATATATTGACGAGCACAAATGATAGTGTTACAATGTACGAACGGGGATTGTATTTATGGAGGAAAATGAGATGTACCAAGTTAAAAAAAGAGATGGGAAAATTGCAGAATTTAATCTGCAAAAGATAGCAGCAGCTATCACAAAAGCTTTTGAAGCACAAGAGATGAACACACACCCGGACATTATCGACATGTTGGCACTTAAAGTAACTGCGGATTTCGCAGGCAAAATCAAAGACGGCTTTGTGCGCGTGGAAGATATTCAGGACAGTGTAGAATCAGTGCTTATCCAAGCAGGATACGGAGAAGTAGCAAAGGGCTATATCTTGTATCGTAAACAAAGAGAAAAAATTCGTAACATGAAGTCTACCGTATTGGACTACAAAGAAATCGTAGACAATTACGTAAATGTAAACGATTGGCGTGTAAAAGAAAATTCTACAGTAACATATTCTGTAGGAGGACTTATTTTAAGTAACTCTGGAGCAATTACTGCGAATTACTGGCTGTCAGAAATTTATGACGAAGAAATTAGCAATGCGCACAGAAATGCAGATATTCATATTCATGATTTATCAATGCTTACAGGTTACTGCGCAGGATGGTCTTTGAAACAATTAATCCAAGAAGGATTAGGCGGAGTTGTTGGAAAAATCACATCAGCACCGGCGAAACATTTATCTACACTTTGCAACCAAATGGTAAACTTTTTGGGTATTATGCAAAATGAATGGGCAGGAGCACAAGCGTTTTCTTCCTTTGATACATATCTTGCACCATTTGTAAAAGTAGATAACCTAAATTATGAACAAGTGAAAAAGTGTGTAGAGTCATTTGTTTATGGTGTAAATACACCTAGCCGTTGGGGAACACAGTCTCCATTTACAAACATTACATTAGACTGGACAGTTCCGGCTGACCTTGCAGAACTTCCTGCAATCGTAGGCGGAAAAGAAATGGACTTCAAGTACAAAGATTGTAAGAAAGAGATGGATATGGTTAACAAGGCATTCCTTGAAATTATGATTGAAGGTGATGCCAACGGACGTGGATTCCAATATCCAATCCCAACCTATTCTATTACAAGAGATTTCGACTGGTCAGATACAGAAAATAACCGTCTGTTGTTTGAAATGACAGCAAAATATGGAACACCGTATTTCTCAAATTATATCAATAGTGATATGGAACCAAGTGATGTACGAAGCATGTGTTGTCGTTTGAGACTTGACTTACGTGAACTTCGTAAAAAATCAGGTGGTTTCTTCGGAAGTGGTGAAAGCACAGGTTCTGTTGGTGTAGTAACAATTAATATGCCAAGAATCGCATACCTTTCAAATGATGAAAATGAATTCTACAGAAGATTAGACCGCTTGATGGACATTTCAGCACGTTCATTGAGTGTGAAGCGTTCTATTATTACAAAACTTTTGGATGAGGGGTTGTACCCATATACGAAAAAATATTTGGGAACATTCAATAACCATTTCTCAACAATTGGTTTAGTAGGTATGAATGAAGCAGGTTTGAATGCAAAATGGTTGCAGGCAGACATGACTCATGAAAAGACCCAAGAGTTCTCAAAACAAGTACTGAATCACATGAGAGAAAGACTTTCTGATTATCAGGAAATGTATGGCGACCTTTACAATTTGGAAGCAACACCGGCCGAGTCAACAACTTATCGTCTGGCTAAACATGACGTTGCTAGATATCCGGATATCATTACAGCTGCAGAAGAAGGAGGAGCACCATATTATACCAACAGCTCACATCTTCCGGTTAGCTATACTTCAGATATCTTTGAAGCATTGGAGATCCAAGATGAACTTCAGACATTGTATACTTCAGGTACTGTATTCCATGCATTCCTTGGAGAAAAACTTCCAGATTGGAAAGCAGCAGCCGATTTAGTTCGCAAGATTGCAGAAAACTATAAGTTGCCATATTACACAATGTCACCGACTTATTCTATCTGTAAAGACCATGGTTACCTTACAGGAGAGCAATATCGTTGCCCATACTGTGATTCTGTGACAGAAGTGTATAGCCGTATTACTGGTTACTATCGTCCGGTACAAAACTGGAATGATGGTAAGGCACAAGAGTACAAAGAACGTAAAGTTTACGACATTGCTAATTCTAAATTAACAGAAAAGGCACCGGTAGAAGAAGTGGAAGAGGAAGCATGTGTAGCAGAAAACACAGGTGACCAGATTTTACTTTTCACTACGAAGACTTGCCCGAACTGTAGAATCGTAAGCACAATGTTGGAAGATGCAGGTATTGCATATGAAAAGATTGATGCAGACGAAGCACCGGAATTGGTAGCACAATTCGGAATTAGACAAGCACCAACATTGGTGGAAATTAAAGATGGTCAGGCAACTGTTTATGCAAATGCATCGAACATTGTGGGATTTATTGAGGAAATTTAAATCCTTGACGAAATGAAAAACAAATACTATAATACACGTATGTGAAAAGCGATGACGGAACAAGTACCTATCCGAAAACAGCCAGAGAGAGAGATGTTTGGTGAGAGTCTCTTATGCGGAACGATAGCGAAGACCACTCCCGAGCTGTGCGTGATGAACGTTACCGTAATTCTGCGTTAAAGATTTTGAGTGAAACATTAAGGTGGAACCGTGTGTTGATAGAATGCACCCTTAAGCAACAAAAGCGTTGCGTAAGGGTGCTTTTTGTTTAAAAAACCTTTTGCAACGAAGAAAAAGGAGGATAAATAAATGAAAGTAATGTTAAAAGACGGCTCTAGTATGGAATTTGATAATGGCGTTTCTGTATTAGACGTGGCAAAGACAATCAGCGAAGGCTTGGCAAGAGCTGCCTGTGCTGCAAAGGTAAATGGTGAAGTTGTTGATTTGAGAACAGAATTGGCAGAGGATTGTGAATTGGAGATTCTCACATTCCGTGATGATGAAGGTAAGAAGGCCTTTAGACATACTGCTTCGCACGTAATGGCTCAAGCAGTAAAAAGATTATATCCTGATGTAAAATTGGCAATCGGACCGGCAATTGATGACGGTTTTTACTATGATTTCGATAAAGCAGAAGCATTTTCACAAGACGAACTTGCAGAAATTGAAAAAGAAATGAAGAAGATTGTCAAAGAAAATATTAAGATTGACAGATTCACTCTTCCAAGAGCAGAGGCAATTAAGCTCATGCAAGAAAAAGAAGAACCATATAAGGTAGAGCTTATCGAAGATTTACCGGAAGATGCAGAACTTTCTTTCTATACACAAGGTGAGTTCACAGACCTCTGCGCAGGACCACACTTGATGAGTACAAAAGCAATCAAAGCATTTAAACTTATTTCTTCTTCCATGGCTTATTGGAGAGGGGATTCAAATAAGGCGCAACTTCAAAGAATCTATGCCACAGCGTATGACAACAAAGAAGATTTGGCTGCTCACATGGAACGTTTGGAAGATATTAAGAAACGTGACCATAATAGATTGGGACGCGAATTGGAACTTTTCACAACTGTTGACGTTGTAGGTCAGGGCCTTCCGCTTATGCTTCCAAATGGTGTGAAAATGATTCAAAAACTCCAAAGATGGATTGAAGATTTGGAAGACAAAGAATGGGGATATGTAAGAACGAAAACTCCGCTTATGGCAAAATCAGATTTGTATAAGATTTCCGGTCACTGGGATCACTACAAAGATGGTATGTTTGTTCTTGGGGATGAAGAAGTGGACAAAGAAGTATTTGCACTTCGCCCGATGACATGCCCATTCCAATATTATGTATATAAAAATTCACAAAAATCATATAGAGACCTTCCTTACAGAATGGGTGAGACATCTACATTGTTCCGTAACGAAGAGTCAGGCGAAATGCACGGATTGACTCGCGTACGTCAATTTACAATCAGTGAAGGTCATAACGTAATTCGTCCGGATCAGGCAGAGGAAGAATTGCAGAACTGCTTGAACCTTGCAATTTACGTATTAACAACTTTAGGATTACAGGATGACGTGACTTACCGTTTGTCAAAATGGGATCCAAATAATACAGAAAAATATCTCGGTGATGAAGCCTATTGGGAAAGCACACAAGATGCACTCCGTCAAATCTTGAAGGAAAAAGGCATTGAGTTTACAGAAGCAGACGGAGAAGCTGCATTCTACGGACCAAAGATTGATATCCAGGCAAAGAATGTATATGGTAAAGAAGATACTATGATTACCATTCAGTTAGACTGTGCAATCGCAGAGAAATTTGATATGTACTACATTGACCAAAATGGAGCAAAAGTTCGTCCATACATTATTCACAGAACATCTCTTGGATGCTATGAAAGAACATTGGCTTGGTTGATTGAAAAATACGCAGGCAAATTCCCGACATGGTTGTGTGCAGAACAAGTACGTATTTTACCAATTTCAGAAAAATATGCAGATTATGCAGAAGAAGTTCGCAAAGAACTTGCAAGAAATGGTGTAGATGTAACTGTAGATAATCGTTCTGAAAAGATCGGATACAAGATTCGTGATGCGAGACTTTCAAGACTTCCATACATGCTCATCGTAGGTGAAAAAGAAGCAGAAGACAAATTGGTATCTGTCAGAAGCCGTTTTGCAGGAGATGAAGGTCAGAAATCTATCGAAGCATTTGTAGAACAGATTTGCAAGGAAATTCGCACAAAAGAAATTCGCGAAGAGCAGGTTCAAGAAGAAAAATAAGAGGTAAAAACATGAAACTTGGATTTATTGGATGTGGAAATATGGCAAGTGCCATGATGAAAGGCATCATTTCAAATGGTATTGTGGCAGCGGATGAGATTATCGGTGCAGATGTATTTGCTCCGAGTCTTGAAAAGGCAAAAGAAAGCCTCGGAATTCAAATTGCAAAAAGCAATCAGGAGGTAGTAGAGAAGGCAGAAGTTTTTGTGTTGTCAGTGAAACCACAATTTTATGAAGAAGTAATTGCTGAAATTAAAGATTTTGTCAAGGAAGATCAATTGATTATCACACTAGCGCCGGGGAAAACATTAGCTTGGTTAGAACAACAATTTGGAAAATCAGTGAAGGTTGTTCGTACAATGCCAAATACACCGGCAATGGTACTTGAAGGGATGACAGCTGCCTGCCCGAATGCAAATGTTAAAAAAGAGGAATTAGAATATGTTCTTTCTATTCTTCGCGCGTTTGGAGAAGCAGAAGTGGTTCCAGAAAAAATGATGGATGCGGTAGTGGCTGTGAGCGGAAGCTCACCTGCTTATGTATTTATGATGATTGAAGCTATGGCAGATGCTGCTGTCGCAGAAGGAATGCCGCGCCAACAAGCATATAAATTCGCAGCGAAGGCTGTTATGGGAAGCGCGAAAATGGTTCTGGAAACAGGAAAACAACCGGGCGAGTTAAAGGATATGGTTTGTTCGCCGGGAGGAACAACTATTGAAGCAGTGAAAGTGTTAGAGGCGACAGGCTTTAGAAGCTCACTCATGGAAGCCATGGAAGCTTGCGCAGAGAAATCCAGAAGTTTGTAGGAAAAAAGAGCAAAAGAGGAAAAGCAATGAAATCGAAACAACTTATAGGAATTATAGTAACCGGATTGGTGATTATTGCAGTCGGTGTAACAGGTGTTTTGGGTAATGTTATCAATGCAAAATTTGCAGCAGAGCAAGAAGAACAAAGTAGCTTTTGGGAAGATATTTTCAGCACAGCGTATTCAGATGAAATTATTTTGCCGGAAGAAGATTTCATTGGGCTTATTGATATTGTAGGCGAAATAGGTCCTAGTTCATCAGGCATGTGGACTTATACAGAGGATGCATATGATCATGACTTGTATATGAATTATATTGATGAAATGATGTATGCAGAGAATAACAAGGGAATCATGCTGTATATTGATAGTCCAGGTGGAACGGTGTATGAAAGTGATGAATTATACTTGAAACTTATGGAGTACAAGGAGGCAACAGGGCGTCCTGTTTGGGCATATTTTGCTTCCCAGGCTTGTTCAGGTGGTTACTATATTGGTATGGCTGCAGACCGAATTTACGCAAACCGTAATTGTTGGACAGGTTCTATTGGCGTTATTGTTTCGCTTATGAATTGTAAAGGTTTATATGAAAAACTGGGAATAGAAGAAATCGACATTACAAGTGGTGAGAATAAGGCTATGGGTTCCGCAGGATTGGATTTGACGCAGGATCAATATAGTATCTTGCAGGGACTGGTAGATGAAGCCTATGATCAATTTGTGGAAATTGTATGCGCAGGGCGTGGTTTGGAAGACAGTGTAGTGAGAAATCTTGCAGATGGAAGAATCTATTCGGCAAAACAGGCTAAAGAGCAGAAACTTATAGATGAGGTCGGTTCTTTTGAAGAAGAGGTAGCTGCCTTTGCTTCAGAAGCGAGCTTTTCAGAAGATATTCTTTATTATGCACCGGAGAGAACCGAATCTGCATTTATGCATGCTCTTTATGGAATCGTTCATCAATTAAAACCACAATCTGATACAGAATTGGCAACAGATATTATCGAGAACAATGGAAACGGGGTGCTGAAATATTATGCAAAGTAAGAAGGATAGTCAGGTGTGTGCCGGATTCTTCGTACGCTTGGCAGCATACCTTATAGATTCTTTGATTGTAGGAATTGGAGTGACTGTGACGGTTCGTCTGCCCATTTCAATAGCATCACTTGTTGTGCCTGATAATATTCTTGTGCGAGATTTTATTTTTAAATATTCGGTTGCAGATATTATCATTTATGCGTTGGGTGTTGCCTATTTTATAATACTAACGTACCAGACAGGTGCAACACTTGGAAAACAAGTGCTACATATACAGGTTGTTAGTGCGGAAGATAGGCAAATGACGTTGTTTGAGGTTATTTATCGTGAAACAATAGGACGTTTTTTGTCGGCATTAGTATTGAGCGTGGGATATTTTATGATTGCAATTCACAAAGAAAAGAGAGGATTGCATGATTTGATGAGTGACACAAAAGTTATTTATCAGCACAAGCAAGCAGTTGATGTTGAAAGTCCGATAGGAACTCGAAATGAAGAAAACGAGTATAAACCGATAAGTTATGCAATTCCAAATGAATCAGAAGAAGAGATAAAAAAAGAGGACCTAATCTAGGTCCTCTTTTAACGTTTCATTCAAAACACCATCTAAATAGTGAGAAATAGAGCGCTTCATATTTTCTTCAAAATTCACTTCGCCATTTCGCATAGACCACTCAAATACATTTCCGATAACTAGCATACGAATGTCTGTGACCACTTCTTGTATGGATAATTTCAAAGAGATGGCATTTACCTCCACTGCTTTTTCCAAATATTTTTGGACGGTTATGATTGGGTAAGGTCGTTCTGTACGAATGTCCGGGTTCAGTGCCTGATTGTGAGGGGTATAGTATCCGGCCATAAATTCTACACCCAATTCTTTACAATAAGACACGTAGTTTAAATACACTTCCACAATAGCTCTTTTGGCCTCTTCCTTGTTTTGAGGCAAATCTAAAAGTTCCGGATTGATCGTTGGCTGTGCTTCAATATAGTAAGAAAGCAAATCATCTTTTGTCTTAAAGTGATGGTAAAAACTACCGTTGGAAACGCCGGCTTCTTCGCATATATTTTTAATCGAAAGTGTTTCATATCCGCTTCTTTGTAGAATTGTTTTTGCGGCCTGAAAGATCCGTTCTTTGGTCTCTTTAGACTTTAATTGTTGTTTGGATAATTCGGCAGTCTCTTTCATTAGAGCACCTCCTAATATTTAATATATTCATCATAGCATAAAAAAAGAAAAAAGACAAGAAAACAGAGCACGCTCGGTTCTGAATTTGTTGAAAACCATTGGGATTTGTGGTATCCTAAAGGAAGTAATTTGTAAAATACTAGGAGAGAATTATATGGACATTATTCAAAAAATAACGCAAGAATTAGAAGTGAAAAGATGGCAGGTGGAAGCGGCTGTTCAATTGATTGACGAGGGCAATACCATCCCATTTATTTCTAGATATCGAAAAGAGGTAACGGGTTCTTTAAATGATGAACAACTCCGTAAATTATATGAAAGATTACAGTATCTGCGAAATTTGGAAGAAAAGAAAGAACAGGTGCTTGCAACCATAGAAGAACAAGGTAATTTGACAGAAGAATTAAAAGCACAGATTTTGGCGGCAGAAACGTTGGTGGTAGTAGAGGATTTATACCGTCCGTATCGCCCAAAACGAAGAACCAGAGCAACGATTGCAAAAGAAAAAGGTTTAGAACCATTGTCAGCTTTGATTTTGTTGCAAAAATTAGAGATGCCACTCGAACAAGCAGCAGCAGACTATATTTCAGAAGAGAAAGAAGTTGCGACTGCAGAGGAGGCCATAGAAGGTGCAAAGGATATTATTGCAGAATATATTTCTGACGAAGCAGATTATCGTATTTATATCCGTGATTTGACTTTCAAGCAAGGAAAAATCACATCCGTTGCGAAAGACGCGGAAGAACAGTCTGTATATGAGATGTACTATGAGTTTGAGGAACCAATTTCTAAACTCGCTGGCCATCGTATTTTGGCTTTGAACCGCGGAGAAAAAGAAAAGTTTTTAACTGTAAAAGTGGAAGCACCGGAAGACAAGATTTTGGGATACCTAGAAAAGAAAGTGATTATTTCAGAAAATCCATATACTACTCCGGTACTTCAAGAAGTAATTGCAGATAGTTATAAGCGTCTCATTGCACCGGCAATTGAACGTGAAATTAGAAATGAGCTCACAGAAAAAGCGGAAGACGGAGCAATCGAGGTTTTTGGTAAGAACCTAGAACAACTTTTGATGCAACCTCCAATTGTAGGACAAACTGTACTTGGATGGGATCCGGCCTTCCGTACCGGATGTAAATTAGCCGTTGTAGATGCGACAGGGAAGGTGCTAGATACCACGGTTATCTATCCAACAGCTCCTACTACACCACAAAAGATTGCGGCTGCAAAAGATACTTTGAAGAAACTGATTCGAAAATACAACATCACCTTGTTTTCTGTTGGAAATGGAACTGCTTCACGTGAATCCGAACAAATTATTGTGGAATTGTTTAAAGAAATTCCGGAAAACGTGCAGTATATTATCACAAATGAAGCAGGGGCTTCTGTATATTCTGCAAGTAAACTTGCAACAGAAGAATTTCCAAACTTTGACGTGGGACAACGAAGTGCGGCATCCATTGCCAGACGCTTACAAGACCCTCTTGCCGAATTGGTTAAGATTGATCCGAAATCCATCGGTGTAGGTCAGTACCAACATGACATGAACCAAAAGAAATTAAGCGAAGCACTTTCGGGTGTTGTTGAAGACTGTGTAAACAAAGTTGGAGTGGACCTTAATACAGCATCCGCACCACTTCTTGCATACATTTCTGGTATTTCCGGCACACTTGCAAAAAATATCGTGACTTATCGTGAAGAAAACGGAAGTTTTACAGATCGCAAGCAGCTTTTGAAGGTTGCAAAACTTGGTCCAAAAGCTTTCGAACAATGTGCGGGATTTATGCGAATCCAAGGTGGTAAGAACCCGCTTGATGGAACCAGTGTTCATCCGGAAAGCTATGAAGCAGCAGAAAAACTTCTGGAAAAATTAGGATATACCACAAAAGATATTGTGGGTGGGAAGTTAAGTGGACTTTCTAAAGATGTAAAAGACTACAAGGCTTTGGCAGAAGAATTAGAAGTGGGTGAAATTACACTTCAGGATATTGTGAAAGAATTGGAAAAACCAGCCCGCGATCCGCGTGATGAAATGCCAAAACCGATTCTTCGCACTGATGTTATGGAAATGAAGGATTTGACAGAGGGAATGATTCTGAAAGGAACTGTTCGTAATGTCATTGATTTTGGTGTATTCGTGGATATCGGTGTACACCAAGATGGTTTGGTTCATATTTCACAATTGACAGATAAGAAATTTGTAAAGCATCCGCTGGAAGTTGTCAGTGTTGGCGACATTGTGGAAGTGAAGGTTATGAGTGTGGATTTGCAGAAGAAGAGAATTCAGTTGACTATGAAAATATAAGAAAAGGCACATCGCAAGATGTGCCTTTTTGCTCTAATCCTTTTGTTTTAAATAATTGGAAGGCGAGAGTCCGAGATGCTTTTTGAAGAAGCGGCTAAAGTAGGCGACACTTTCAAACCCCAACATGTTAGATGTTTCCGTTACGGAAATGCCACTTTCTTTTAGTAAAGAACACGCTTTGCGAAGCAATAAATGATTACGATACTCTAAAGGAGTAGTTCCATATTCTGCATGAAACAAGTTATAAAACTGGGCCGTACTCAAATAGCATAACTCCGCCAATTCTACACAATTTATTTTTTCAGTTAGATGTTCTAACAAATGGCGAATGGCAGGAGCTAATTTTTCGCGTCGTGGATTCGACATGGAAGACTGTAGGGAATGAAAAATGGTGCAAAGAAATTTTGTCTTTGCTACGGTATCGTTTATAAATTGATAATTATCAATTAGGGTTTGGAACGATTCAATGCATTCTGCAGAAGCAGAATCAGCCAGCTTTAAAGGTTTGTTTGAAAAATAGGCTGGTTCACCGTCTATTTCCAGTTGGAAATCAATGCGATAGAATTCAAATTCATCTGTAGGAATGTTCAGCTGGTGAACAGAGCCAAAAGGTAGGTAAACCACAGAACCGGGCCCAAGAGTGAATTCGCCTCCTTCAAAGGCATAATGACATTCACCGTGCAAAATCAGCTGTAAGCCGTTGTATTTGCGATGGGCTATATCAAGAAAACGATAAGAGGGTTTTCTGTGTATGACATTGATGTTAGAAAGAGCAAAATTTTTGCTACTCAATACTTCCAAAGGAATAATCATAATGGCTACAGTCCTTTCTTTATTATGTTTTTAGTATATAGACAAAGAAAATGAAAAGCAAGAAAATTAGAAAATTGTGCAACAAGTCAAGAAGAATGTGTATGGAAATATATGAAGTAAATAGATATAATTAGACCATAAATTAAAAAGCATTTTGCAAATAGAATGGGAGGAACGTTATGGCGAAAAAGACGAAATATCGTGTGGTAGGTGGATGCGCAATCTGTATGACTTGCATTTATCAATGCCCTATGAAGGCTATTAGTTTAATAGAGGATGTATCAGCAGTGATAGATGAAACAAAATGTATCGGATGCGGTCGTTGCTATGAATCTTGTCAGCCAGAAGCAATTCAACCGTACGAAGTAGAAGAGTAACAAAGAAAACTGTGAAATATTTGAAGGAGAAGAAATATGATAGAGCTGAAAAATTATAACGAAAAAGAAATCCCGGTTTACGGAGAGTATGACGTAGTAGTTGTCGGTGGAGGTATGGCAGGTGTTGGTGCTGCTGTTGCTGCAGGAAGAGCTGGCGCTAAAACAATGCTTATTGAAAATACATCTGCATTGGGCGGTCTTGCAACTATGGGGCTGGTTAATATACCGCTTGATTTTTGTTCGGGTCTTGGAAATGAGTTTTTCACAAGACTTACAGAAATGAATGGTCTTCGCAAAAGAAATTCGAACCCGGAAAAACACAAATTATTATTTGACCGTATGGTAAAAGAAGCGGGTGTAGAACTCTTGCTTGTTACACCATTGGTTGATACAATTGTAGAAGACAACACCGTTAAGGGCGTTGTTGTACATACCAAAGAAGGAAGAAAGGCAATCATGGGAAAACGTTTTGTAGACGCTTCCGGTGATTCAGATTTAGTATATTTTGCAGGTGGCGAAGTAGAAGTGGGCCGCGAAAAAGATCATATGTCTATGGGATGTTCATTGGAATTTGTTCTTGGCGGCGTTGACTACGATAAGTATATGTCAAGTGAACTTCGAATGAAGGATCCGAAATGGATTCAATTCTTAAAAGAACCTGTTGAAAGTGGAAAAATTCCGGATATTGACAACCATTTAAACTGGATGACTTTGATTCCGGACAGACCGGAGCATTGTGGAATGGATGAGGTAAGCATTTGTTTTGCTCATTCAAGAAATTGTTTCCCTACCAAAAACGAAGATTTAACCCGTATGTATATGGAAGGTAGAGAACAGGTAGAAATCTTGGCCAAATTTATTAAAGAAAACATTCCAGGATTTGAAAACAGTTATCTTTCATACACAGGAAGCTTGTTGGGCGTTCGTGAAAGCCGTCGTATTGTTGGAGAATATCGCTTTACCGGTATGGACATTGCAACAGCAAGAGAATTTGATGATGTTATTGCCATTAGTCATCACGGATTTGATATCCACGGATTTACAAAGTCTGGGAATTTGAAATGGTTTAAAGGAACACTCCCAAGTGGAGAAGAAGCTTATATTGCCAACATTGCCGGTTGGGGTTCTCAACAGCCACCGGAGGATGGCACAAAGAGAATTCACATGAGTGAATTGATTGATATGACAAAACAATATTTCTATGATATTCCTTACCGAGCATTAGTGCCGACACGCCTTGAAAATGTTCTCGCAGCCGGTAGAAATATTTCTACTGACGTTCCGGGACAAAGTGGTACACGTCTTGTTATGTGCTGCATGGCAATGGGTGAAGCTGCAGGTAATGCCTGTGCCATTTCCTTGGAAGATGATGTATTGGTAAGAGATGTAAACATTGCAAAACTCCAAAGACAGCTTGTTGCAAACAAATGCAACATTGGTCAAGGATACAGAGAAATTGCGTCTTTGGACAAAGCGGACTATTCAGAGTATAATATTATCAATAAAAAATATAATGGTTAATCTAAATGGCTACATTTGCTTGTTGATGAGCAAATGTAGCCTTGTCATACTTAAAAAACCATGTTTGAGGAGATAAAAGGATGAATCACAAATGGCAAAAAACCATGCAGGTCTTCGATGAATACGAAAGACGTTTTGCGCAAGCAAGGTCAGATAAAAAACTTCGCTTTTTTACGGAAGAAGGTGTTCGTGAACAAATCATTGAAGAGACTAAACAACTGTTGGCTTACGATGAAAATAAAGTTCCTCATATAAGAAACCTTGAGGAAATTTCAAGTGCGAATTTTGGCACCTATACTGTTACAGAATTACGCTATGAGACGTGGGAGAATTTCTATGGTTCCGCATCCTTATATGTTCCTTGTGGTGAAGGAAAAAGTCCATTAGTTTTCCTTTGCTGTGGGCATGGAGAATATGGAAGATTATCCCCGGGATATCGTGCCATGGGACATCGGTTGGCAAAACTAGGGATGGCCGTTATGATACCGGACAATATCGGTCAAGGGGATCGCACTCCATTTGGTCATTGGGATGTAGTAGGCCCGTTTTACTGTGGCTTAACCCTGCAAGGGATGATTGTGATGGAGACGGTTGCGCTCATTCGCTATATGCAAAAGGATGAAAGATTTGATGCGTCACGTTTTGGCGCTTGTGGAAATTCGGGTGGTGGTACATTGACTATGTTTTTGGCGGCATTAGCGCCGGAACTCGCAGTCATTAGTTCCAGCGGTTATCCGGCTGAATTTTCTTATCTGTTTGAAAAAGAGCGGAAACATTGTGCGTGCAATTTACTTCCAGGTGTAGCTTATGGCCCGGAAATGTGGGAAATTTATAGTGTATTTGCACCGAAATCGATGCTTTTAGAACATGGAAAGTGGGATCATTTGTTACCGTATGATTTGGCAAAGAGAAATGGACGAAAAGTACAAAATGTTTATATACAAATGGGGGCAGAAGATAAATTCAAGGATGAATTTACAGAAACCAAACATTCATGGGAAAAAGCGGACATGGACTTAATTAGCAAGTTCCTTTCAGAGGAGTTGCTCGGTGTAACACCGGAAGACATGGATGAGGGAGATGTGGTGGATGAAAGAGCTATGGAACCATATTTGGTTTCAATGCCGAAAGGGGCTATTTCTACAGACCAGTTAGCTCAAGAATTAACTGGCATTTGTATGCCGGAAGGTACAACTCTTTCTGACATATATCAACCAACTTTTCAAGGTGAGGTCCTCCGAAAAGAAGAGATTATTCCAGATATTGGTCGAGGAGACATTATGAGGGTGCTAGCACAAATGGAATGTGCATTTACAAAGAAAAGCAAAGGAGAATAGGAATGTTTCAGTGTGGATTTTATGAAGGCGATATCACATCTAATATCGGCGATTTGATGCCGGGAGGTTTTGGCGGAAGATTTGCAGAGATTGTCAGAGATAAGTTATATGTTTCAGCTTTTTCCGCAAAAGCAGAAAAAGAAACAGCAATTGTAATTATTCTAGACACAGCTTTAGTAGAAGAGGAAGAGGCAAATGCGATCAGAGAAGGCATATCAGAACGTACGGGAGTACCGATTTCGCATATTAATGTCAGTGCAATACATACCCATGGTGGAGGGCCATTCATTAGTATTTACACAGATGTGAAAGATCCGGAGTATTGCAAATTTGTAGTAAGACGCGCTATAGATGCTGGAACAATGGCCTTTTTGAACATGGCGGACGCTAAAATCGGGGTTGCGAGCAAGGAAGTAGAAGGAATTTCTTTTACCAGACGTTATTTAGATGTAAATGGCCAAGTTCAAAACAATCCGGAGCGTATGTCTCCGGATATAGTAAAACCGTTGGAAGAGGTTGATCGCGAATTAAGTGTGGTACGTGTAGATTATGCAGATGGCAGGCCTATGGGGATGATTACAAACTTTGCACTTCATCCGGCTCAAGCACATGCCTTGAAACCGAACGGAATCACTGCGGATTTTCCAGGAGTGATGCGAAAAACGGTGAAAGAAAAGTATGGCGATGAGTTTGCTTTTATGTTTATACAGGGCGCATCGGGAAATGTAAATGCAAGAAACGCTATGGCACCAAAAAGTGAGCAAAAGCAATATCAAGAAATAGGAAAAATTTTGGCCACTGAAGCCATGAAACTATTTTCTGAAATAAAGACTCGCAGTTCGGAAATTGTACGTTGTGTAAATCACGGTTTTGTGGGACGCACTTGCAGACCAACACCGGATATGGTAGAGGATGCACAGGTCTCTGAAAATACAAGAAAAGAGATTTTAAAGGCAATGATGCTTCCAAATGAAGATGTAGAGGTAGATGTTTCTACTCTGCGAATCGGGGATTTGTTGATACATTTTCTTCCAGGAGAGTATTTCAGTTACTATTCGTTGTATTTGAAAGAAAAGAGTCCATTACCGTACACTATGGTTTGTGAACTTGCAAATAAAAAAATAGGATACATTTGTACAAAAGAGGCACGAGAAATGGGTGGATATGATGCAACACCGTCCACATATATCATTATGGATGCGGATACGGGTGATTTTGTGCTGGATGCTGCAATGCAAAATGTGGGAAGCTTGTGTTGTGATAAAAAGTAAAGAAAGAAGGAAATAACATCTAATGCTTGTTTCAGAACTCATCATGCGTTATAATGTCTTGTGTCAAAAATAAAAATCTTCAGGGCGGGGTGCAATTCCCCACCGGCGGTAAAGTCCGCGAGCCACGAAAATGGTTGAATCGGTGAAATTCCGGTACCGACAGTGAAAGTCTGGATGGGAGGAGAGAGAAATGAAAACACAAACAAACAGATTGGGAACACGAGAAATTACGACAATTGGAATGCTTGGGGCGATTGCCACGGTATTAATGCTTTTTGAAATTCCGCTTCCATTTGCACCGCCGTTTTATGAAATCGATTTCAGTGAAGTTCCGGTATTGATAGGCTGTTTTTCTATGGGACCGCTTGCCGGAGTTTTGATTGAACTTGTGAAAATTCTGTTGAACTTTATTATCAATGGTTCAGCAACTGCAGGTGTAGGCGAAGTGGCAAATTTCTGCATAGGTTGCGCATTTTGTGTGCCGGCAGGGCTCATTTATTATAAGAAGAAAACTAAAAAGGGCGCTGTTGTAAGTTTGCTTTTCGGAACGCTGGTGATGACCTTCCTCGGATGTTTCATCAATGCTTATGTGATGCTTCCAACTTATGCAAAGGCTTTTAAAATGCCAATCGATTCCCTAATTGCTATGGGCACAGAGATAAATGCAGGTATCACAGATTTATTTACCTTTGTGATATTTGCAGTAGTACCATTCAATTTACTGAAAGGCATCTTGGTTTCCATTGTGGTACTTTTGATTTATAAGAAAATCAGTCCAATTATAAAAAGACATTAGTTGTAACAAATAAAATGCTGTGCTATAATTTCAATGGCACAGCATTTTTGCGAGTAGGAGGATTCATAATGCCAATTAAGATTCAAGTTAAAATGGAAGAAAAGTACATGGTGGATTTTATGTTGCGTCACAATTATGCCGGATTCAGCGGCATTATGACAATAGTGGCAGGAATTTTGTGTACGATAGTTTCTGTGCAAGGTTTTATGAAAGGAAACATACAAAACGGAGCGGTATGGGCCATGTGTGCCATTTTGTTTTTAGTTATTAATCCAAATACTATTAAGTCAAAAGCAAAAGCACAAGTCAAGAATTCAGAAGGATTTCAGAAACCCTTCGAATATGAGTTCACAGAAGAAGGTATCTTTGTGCGCCAAGAAGAAGCAGAAAGCTTTGTCGAGTGGGGGAACATTGCGAAGGCAGTCAGCACAAAACAAAGTGTGATTTTATATTTGAATAGAGTGCGTGCTTGGATTCTTCCAAAAGAATGTATGGGCGAGCAGTACGCAGATATTGTAAATATGATTCGAGAGCACATGCCACACCAAAAAGTAAAAATTCGTGGCATATAGGAAGAGGTTCAGATGATTATAGAAACAAGAAGTGCCGAGGAAACATATCAACTTGGTTTTGAAATCGGACAAAAGGCAGAGGCAGGACAAGTATATACTTTGGTTGGAGACTTGGGCGTAGGGAAAACCGTCTTTACTCAAGGGTTGGCCAAAGGACTAGAAATTAAAGAAGCAATCAGCAGTCCCACATTTACCATTGTGCAGATATATGAAGATGGACGTTTGCCGTTTTATCATTTTGATGTGTATCGCATTGGCGATATTAGTGAAATGGATGAGGTCGGCTATGAAGATTATATTTATGGAGAAGGCGTGACTTTGATTGAGTGGGCAAATCTGATTGAGGAGATTTTGCCGACAAAACGGATAGAAATTATCATTGAAAAAGATTTAGAACAAGGATTTGATTACCGAAAAATTACCATAGAAGAGAGGGAGTTTTAGGATGCGCATACTTGCATTAGATAGTTCTGGGTTAGTTGCTACAGTGGCTATTTTAGAAGATGAGCAAACAATTGCAGAATACACAGTTAACTATAAAAAGACACATTCTCAAACATTGTTACCGATGTTGGACGAGGTTGTCAAAATGACGGGGTTTGACTTGAACACCATTGATGCCATTGCAGTAGCAGGTGGACCGGGTTCTTTCACAGGACTCCGTATTGGTTCTGCAACCGCGAAAGGTCTGGGATTCGCTCTTAACAAACCGCTGATTCATATTCCGACAGTTGATGGAATGGCCTACAATCTATATGGTATCAAAGGCCTTATTTGCCCTATGATGGATGCCAGAAGAAATCAAGTTTATACTGGCATTTATCGTTTTGAAGAGGCATTTGAAATAGTAGAAAATCAAATGGCAATTTCCCTGGAGGAATTGATTGAAAAGTTAAATCAGTATGGGGAAAAGGTAACTTTTCTTGGGGACGGAGTTCCAGTCTATAAGGAACAATTGGAAAAAGGGCTTACCGTGGACTATAGTTTTGCCCCTGCCCATGTGAATCGCCAAAGTGCGGCAGCAGTGGGGACATTAGCGATGAAGTATTATGCAGAAGGGAAAACAGAAACGGCTACAGAACATCAGCCGGATTATCTTCGTCTTTCTCAAGCCGAACGGGAGCGAGCAGAAAAGCAATGAATGAAAAATTAAAAGGGAATTTTTATGTTTTTATATCCGCTGTTTGTTTTGCGCTAGGCGGCATATTAATTAAATTGATTCCTTGGTCGGCATTATCGATTCAAGGGGCGCGTAGTGCATTTTCCAGTTTGGTAATTATAGGGTATATGGTATGCACGAAACGAAAGTTCGTGTTTAATAAATCCGTTGTCTATGGTGCTATCAGTATATTTGTTATGGCACTTACCTTCGTAGCAGCGACCAAACTTACAACTGCAGCAAATGCAATTGTACTTCAATTCACAGAGCCTATTTTTATTATTTTTTTGATGTGGATTATTTATAAGAAAAAGCCGGGAAAAGATGCGATTTTGGCTACGATTGCAATCTTTGCAGGAGTGTTATGCTTCTTTTTTGAGTCCTTGGGCGGCGGAGGAATGCTAGGTAATATTTTGGCGATTGTGTCAGGGTTTGCCTACGCTTGGGTGTTC
Source organism: Faecalimonas sp. (assembly GCA_045648005.1). Lineage (GTDB taxonomy): Bacteria > Bacillota > Clostridia > Lachnospirales > Lachnospiraceae > Faecalimonas. The sequence goes on from JAZRND010000025.1 coordinate 32,795, forward strand.
ATGATCAAAAAAATCCCGGGTTCCGATTTTGAATCCTCTCTTTTGTTATCGAATCTATTAAGTGTATTAGTGGGGATTCCTTTTTATGGGCAGGAGACGGAGAGTTCAATATCTATCTGGATGTGTGTTGTTTTGCTAGGAATCTTCCAGTGTGGTTTTTCCTATGTGTTCTTGTCAAAGGGATTGGATCGTGTTTCGCCAGTAGCAGCCTCTTTAATCTCTACAATTGAACCAGTGTTAAATCCATTATTGGTAGCTCTGTTCTATAAAGAAAAAATAGGTGTTATGGCAATTGTTGGTGCGATCCTGGTAGTTGGTTCTGCAGGAATTTACAGCGTTATACAGGCAAAAAAAGAAACTGGAGAATAAGTACGCGTATGTTACAGGGAGTTAATTTTCGCAACATAAAAGAGGATGATATTCCTAAAATAGTGGCGATAGAAAACGAAACATTTTCAGATGCATGGACGACGCAAAATCTTTGTGAAACTTATCATCAGGAACAGGCTTTTATCTCGGTGGCAGAAGCAGATGGTGAGCTTGTCGGGTATTGCATTATTTATTATGTTCTGGACGAAGGCGAAATGGTCCGGATAGCTATTGACCAAAAGTTTCGTCACCAAGGAATTGGGCAGGCACTTTTGAATTATACGGGAGAAGTTTGCCAAGAAAAAGGTGTTTGCAAAATTCTTTTGGAAGTGCGAGAAAGCAATGTGGAGGCTAGGCGCTTTTATGTGAACTATGGATTTAAAGAGGATGGAATTCGAAAGAAATTTTATGATAATCCAAAAGAAGATGCCGTACTCATGAGCAAAGAAATTGGTAGTATAGACAATGTTTCCCACTGGGAAAGCAAAGGAAATAAAGATATAATAGAGACGTAACAAATTCAAAGGAGGAATTGTATGCGTCAATGCAAAATGAGAGAAACAAAAGGAGTAGAAAAAGTCATTTGTAACAAATGCGGAAAAGAAATTGTGGAAGCAGATGTACTTGATGTGGAAAAACGATGGGGTTATTTTTCAAACAAAGATAATGAAGTACATCGCTTTGATTTATGCGAGGCGTGTTATGATGAATTCATTTCTACATTCGAGATTCCGATAGAGATTGAAAATAGGTAGGAAAAATTATGTTAGATGTATGTTTGTTAGGATGTGGTGGCATGATGCCCCTTCCATATCGTTGGTTGACTGCACTTATGACGCGATTTAACGGTAGCAGTCTTTTAATAGACTGCGGTGAAGGAACTCAAGTTGCCATTAAAGAAAAGGGATGGAGTTTCAAACCAATTGATGTGATTTGTTTTACCCATTATCATGGGGACCACATCAGCGGCCTTCCGGGGCTTTTGTTGACCATGGGAAATGCTGATCGGACAGAGCCCCTTACTTTGATTGGGCCAAAAGGATTGGAACGTGTGGTGACTGCATTGCGTGTCATTGCACCAGAACTCCCTTTTGAGTTAAAATTTATAGAGATTACTCAACCAGAAGAAGTTTTTGAAATGAATGGTTACAGACTCAAGGCTTTCCGTGTAAACCACAACGTGCTTTGTTATGGTTATACATTGGAAATTGACCGTGCCGGGAAATTTGATTTGGCACGTGCCTTGGAGCAGGAGATTCCGAAGCAATATTGGAAGAATCTACAAAAAGGGGAAATTGTGGAGGCAGATGGAAGAAGATTCGCGCCAGACATGGTACTTGGGGCCCCTCGAAAAGGCATTAAAGTCACATACTGTACGGATACAAGGCCTACAAACTCTATTCGCGAAAATGCAAAGAACTCTGATTTGTTTATTTGCGAAGGCATGTACGGCGAAACAGAGAAAGATGTGAAAGCCGTAGAATACAAACATATGACTTTTTATGAAGCAGCAGAGCTGGCAAAGGATGCACAGGTGCAAGAAATGTGGCTAACACATTACAGCCCGTCGCTTACTTGGCCGGAAGAATATATGGATGCTGTGAAAAAAGTTTTTCCTAATGCAAAGGCAGGTAAAGACGGAATGACGGCAGAGCTGATGTTTGAGGAGAACGAATAAGTAAGAGGAATAGAAAATGACAGAACAGAAAGATGTATTGATATTAGCCATAGAGAGTTCTTGTGACGAAACAGCAGCATCTGTTATCAAGAATGGGCGAGAGGTTTTATCCAACGTAATATCCTCTCAAATTGAATTGCACAAAATTTATGGTGGTGTGGTTCCGGAAATCGCATCTCGTAAACATATCGAAAAAATCAATCAGGTTATCGAAGAGGCTTTAAGCGATGCATCTGTGACATTAGATGCTTTAGATGCTATAGGTGTTACTTATGGCCCGGGACTTGTGGGCGCTCTTCTTGTAGGTGTTGCAGAGGCCAAGGCCATTGCTTATGCAAAAAAGTTACCGTTGATTGGAGTTCACCATATCGAGGGACACATTTCTGCAAATTATATTGAAAATAAAGAATTAGAACCTCCATTCATTTGCCTAGTAGTATCCGGAGGACATACTCATTTGGTGTGTGTTAAGGATTATGGGAAGTATGAAATCATTGGAAGAACCAGGGACGATGCAGCAGGTGAAGCTTTTGACAAGGTGGCACGTGCTATTGGTCTTGGATATCCGGGTGGACCGAAAATTGACAAGTTGTCCAAAGAAGGAAATCCAAACGCAATTGTGTTTCCAAAAGCACACATTACAGATGCACCGTATGATTTCAGTTTCAGCGGTGTCAAATCAGCTGTGCTAAATTATATTAATGGTTGCAATATGAAGGGTGAAGAGTATAAAACGGCTGATATTGCGGCATCCTTTCAGAAAGCGGTTACAGACGTATTGGTGGAAAATGCCATGAAAGCTGTGAAAGAATACGGAATGAATAAGTTGGCCATTGCAGGCGGAGTGGCGTCTAACAGCACTTTACGCAGTGCTATGGAAGATGCTTGCAAGAAAAACGGAGTGGATTTTTATCACCCATCACCGATTTATTGCACTGACAATGCAGCAATGATTGGTGCAGCTGCTTACTATGAGTATTTAAATGGAACACGACATGGTTGGGATTTGAATGCAGTTCCGAATTTAAAGTTGGGAGAACGTTAACATGCAAAAGGAAAAATGTACCGCTATTGTCTTGGCCGCAGGACAAGGAACACGGATGGGTACTAAAGTGCAAAAACAATATTTAGAAATTCAGGGAAAGCCAATTTTGTACTATGCTTTGCGTGCATTTGAAGAGTCTGAAACTATCGATGAAATCATATTGGTAGTAGGAAAGGACCAACAAGCATATTGCTATAACGAGATTATTTCTAAATATGGATTTCAAAAGGTAAGTAAGATTGTAGAAGGTGGCAGTGAGAGATATCATTCTGTTTGGAATGGATTACAGGAAGTACAGGGGGGATATGTATTCATTCATGACGGAGCACGCCCTTTTGTTACAGAAGAAATTTTGGGGCGAGCATTCCATGCGGTAAAAGAGTATCGGGCATGTGTTGTTGGAATGCTGGCAAAAGATACAATTAAGATTGCCGATGAGGAAGGCTTCGTATCAGATACACCAGACAGGAAATACTTATGGATGGTACAGACGCCACAAGTGTTTGAAACAGCATTGGTCAAAGAAGCTTACCAAAAATTTATGACACAAACAGTGCAACAGGCAACAGATGACGCTATGGTTGTGGAGCAGATGTTAGGCGTGCAGGTAAAATTGGTAGAAGGCTCTTATGAAAACATCAAAATCACTACAAAAGAGGATTTAAAAATCGCAGAAATTTTTTGCCAATAAACTTGAAAAAAGGTGTTGACAGTATGGTTTTGCCATGCTATTATGAATTACGTCGCTGACGCGAGTGAAGTAAATTTCATATTTGCAGAGGTATCGAAGTGGTCATAACGAGGCGGTCTTGAAAACCGTTTGTCCGAAAGGGCACGTGGGTTCGAATCCCACCCTCTGCGTTGATGCCACCATCTTTGTATGGTGGCGTTTTTACTGATATTATATACGAGGCTTTGGAGAAGTACCCAAGAGGCTGAAGGGGCTCCCCTGGAAAGGGAGTAGGTCGTTAATAGCGGTGCGCGGGTTCAAATCCCGCCTTCTCCGTTTGAAAACCAGATGTTTTGCACATTTGGTTTTTTTGATTTTTCTTGATTTTAACTTTTAATCTGATACAATGAAATAAGCAAGTTTATGCGCGCACAAAAAAAGGAGAAAACACACATGTTTGAAAAAATTACGCCGGAGCAAGCCGGTATTTCTTCAAAAAAAGTAGCAGAGTATATTTCCTTGTTAGAACGAAGAGGAATGACAACCCACAGCGTTTTAATGATGAAGGGTGATAAAATTTTTGCTGAATATTATTGGGCCCCATTCCATCAAGAATTTTGCCATAGAATGTATTCTCAAACAAAGAGTTATGTTGGAATCGCGGTTGGTTTACTGGTGGATGAAGGGAAAATAGATTTAGACGAAAAGATCGCAAAGTTCTTCCCGGAAAAGATAGATACTGAATTGCCGGAGCATTTGGCAGAACAGACTGTACGTGAGACGTTGACCATGACTACGGCTGGTCATTGCAAGAATTGGTTTAAGGTAGAAGACCCAGACCGTTCTCATATTTATTTCGCACCGCGAGAAAAGTATAGACCGGCAGGTACTGTGTGGGATTACGACAGTGCTGGTTCGCAATTGCTTACTCATTTAGTTGAAAAAGTATCGGGAAAATCATTATTTGATTACATGAACGAGAAATTGTTCTCTCACATGGGAACCTTTAAAACCGCAGAAATTTTAAAAACTCCAACGGGTGAAAGCTGGGGAGATTCAGCTTTGCTGTGTACAGCGAGAGACATGGCATCTTTTGGGCGCCTACTTATGAAGAATGGAAATTGGAACGGCCAACAACTGATTAGCGAGTCATATGTCAAAGAGGCAACATCTGCATTAGTAGACAATAGAGAAAATACACACGAAATGATCTGGACTCAGGGGTACGGTTACCAAATCTGGAGATGTGAGCAAAATAGTTTTGGTTTCAACGGTATGGGGGGACAATTTACCATCTGTATGCCTGACAAAGATTTGTTGTTTACAATTACAGCGGATAATCAGGGGCATCCTGCAACCAGTCCGACAGTAGTGGGTGGATTTATGGATTTAATCGCATCCACAATGTCAGAAGAACCATTGGAAGAAGATCAATGTGCGGAAGCGGAACTGTCAGAAGTTACAAAGGATTTGAAATTGCGAGCTGTTATTGGCAATACAGATTCTCCGCTTCGGGAAATGATTTCCGGTTGCGAATATGAATGTGAGCCGAACCCGCTAGGTATGACAAAATTCACTTTTGTGTTTAATGGAACTGATAACGGTGAGTTCCGATATACAAATGAGCAAGGCGATAAGGTATTGCCGTTTGGTATCAATAAAAATGTATTCGGCAAATTTCCACAACTGGGATATGCGAACGAAAGAGGTCGTGTGAAGACCACAGATGGATTTATGTATAATGATGCTGTTTCATTGTGCTGGGCCCAAGATAATCGCATTTTAATGAAGGTACAGATAATCGACAAGTATTTTGGTAATTTCAGTGCAGTATTTGGATTTAAGGGCGATTACGTTACATGTCATTTTGAAAAAAATGCAGAAGATTTCTTGGGAGAATATAAAGGCGAATTTGTGGCGAAACGAAAATAAGTTGATTATGTAGGCACCCTAGAGGATAGGGTGCCTTCTTTTTATGCTTGGCAATTGGCAAGACAGATAATTAGGCAAACGGTTGATGTTATTAATAGTGCAAAGGAGAAAAATAAAACACCAACAATAATTGCACCAATCACACTTGTTGCCGCAAAGGTTACCGACAGCAAAACAACAGAAGCCAAAATGGTACCTGCGATTCCTAGTAGAAGGGCGCGCGTTGACACACATGCACAACTATAGGAAGAACGATGAATTGAAGTTGTAGACAGCAGGAGAATTGCGAGATAAAGTATGGCAATGCCAAATGCCACAATCGAAAAAATCGGAGTCAAAGTAAATACTGCTGTGATTTGTAAAAATGCAGCAACAACACCGATGATTACGCTTGCAATGAGGGCAAAACCTGTGCAATCGCATCTGCGTTCGCAATTTAAACTAGTCATTAAATATCACCTCCCAGTGTAATATATGCAAAGCACAGACGACGAGTGAAAATGAGATGATATAATTCTTTTCTTACTATATAATAAAGTGAGCGAAAATATAGGGGTGTGTCAGATGCTCAAATACAACATTTAGGGGTTCAAAAAAAGAGTGAATAAACTGAAAAAAACAGGGAAAAAGAGTATTGACAAGGCAAAAAAAATTGTGGTATTCTTTTAAGGCACTCCCTAAAAGAGTGCGAAGTTTAACAAAATAAAAAAACTTCAAAAAAGTTGTTGACAGCGCAAGGATACTTGTGCTATTCTGATTAGGCTGTCGCAAGAGAGCAGAACATTGATAATTAAACAATAGATGACAAAAAAGTTTCCTGAAAATTTCTTAAGAGAATAATTCAGAACAGACATTTAATGTCGAACCAAAACAGTAAAGTAAGGTAAAATTGCTAGCAAGTGATTTTGACCAGAACAAACACTTTTAACGAGAGTTTGATCCTGGCTCAGGATGAACGCTGGCGGCGTGCTTAACACATGCAAGTCGAACGAAGCAC
>JAZRND010000026.1:0-2880 GCA_045648005.1 Faecalimonas sp.
AAAAAGAGACGTATTAGCGGATCCAGTATACAACAGCAAAGTGGTTACAAAGCTTATCAACAGCATTATGTTAGATGGTAAGAAAGGTGTAGCTCAAAAGATTGTATACGGAGCATTTGAAAGAATGGCTGAAAAAGCTGACAAGCCAGCTATGGAAGTATTCGAAGAAGCAATGAACAACATCATGCCAGTACTTGAAGTTAAAGCAAGGCGTATCGGTGGTGCAACATACCAAGTACCGATCGAAGTTAGAGCTGACAGAAGACAGGCATTAGCGCTTCGTTGGATCACATTGTATTCTCGTAAAAGAGGAGAGAAGACAATGGAAGAAAGATTGGCTAACGAACTTCTTGATGCAATGAACAACACAGGTGCATCAGTTAAGAAGAAAGAAGACATGCATAAAATGGCAGAAGCAAACAAAGCATTTGCTCACTACCGTTTCTAATTTCAACCTGTTGAAATTCATTCTAATAATAATAGGAGGAAAAAATCTTGGCTGGAAGAGAATATCCATTGGATAGAACAAGAAATATCGGTATTATGGCTCACATCGATGCTGGTAAGACTACAACAACAGAACGTATTCTTTACTATACCGGTGTTAATCATAAGATTGGTGATACTCATGAAGGTACAGCTACTATGGACTGGATGGAGCAAGAACAAGAAAGAGGTATCACAATTACTTCAGCGGCTACAACATGCCACTGGACATTGCAAGAAAATTGCCAACCAAAAGCAGGTGCTTTGGAACACCGTATCAATATCATTGATACCCCAGGACACGTTGACTTTACTGTAGAAGTAGAGCGTTCACTTCGTGTACTTGACGGTGCAGTTGGTGTATTCTGTGCAAAGGGTGGTGTAGAACCACAATCTGAAAACGTATGGCGTCAAGCTGACACATACGGCGTACCAAGAATGGCATTTGTCAACAAAATGGACATCCTTGGCGCGAACTTCTACGGAGCAGTAGAACAAATTAGAACAAGATTAGGTAAAAATGCTATCTGCATTCAATTGCCAATCGGTAAAGAAGATGAATTCAAAGGAATCATCGACTTATTTGAAATGAAAGCTTATATCTACAATGATGACAAAGGTGAAGATATTTCTATCACAGATATCCCTGCAGATATGGCTGATGACGCAGAATTATATCGTTCAGAATTGATTGAAAAAATCTGCGAATTAGATGACGATTTGATGATGATGTATTTGGAAGGTGAAGAACCATCTGTTGAAGAACTCAAAGCAGTACTTCGTAAAGCTACTTGCAACTGTGAAGCAATTCCAGTTTGCTGTGGTACAGCTTACAGAAACAAAGGTGTTCAAAAACTTCTTGATGCAGTTATCGAATTTATGCCATCACCATTAGATATCCCGGCTATCAAGGGTGTTGATATGGACGGAAACGAAATCGAAAGACATTCTTCTGATGACGAACCTTTCGCAGCTTTGGCATTTAAGATTATGTCAGACCCATTCGTTGGTAAATTGGCATACTTCAGAGTTTACTCTGGAACAGTAAATTCAGGTTCTTACGTATTAAATGCAACAAAAGGAAAGAAAGAACGTGTTGGACGTATCCTTCAAATGCATGCAAATAAGAGAGAAGAACTTGACAAAGTATATTCAGGTGATATTGCAGCAGCAATCGGATTTAAGTTCACAACAACAGGTGATACAATCTGTCACGAACAACATCCGGTAATCCTTGAATCTATGGAATTCCCAGAACCAGTTATCGAGTTAGCTATTGAACCAAAAACAAAAGCTTCTCAAGGTAAACTTGGCGAATCCCTTGCAAAACTCGCTGAAGAAGACCCAACTTTCCGTGCTCATACAGATCAGGAAACAGGTCAAACAATCATCGCTGGTATGGGTGAACTTCACCTTGAAATCATCGTAGACAGACTTCTTCGTGAATTCAAAGTAGAAGCTAACGTAGGTGCACCACAGGTTGCTTACAAAGAATCATTCACAAAAGCAGTTGATGTTGATAGCAAATATGCTAAACAATCAGGTGGACGTGGACAATACGGACACTGTAAAGTTAGATTTGAACCTACAGACGTTAACGGTGAACAGACATTCTTCTTCGAATCAGAAGTTGTTGGTGGTGCTATTCCAAAAGAATACATCCCGAAAGTTGGCGAAGGTATTGAAGAAGCTATGAAGTCAGGTACTCTTGGCGGATTCCCTGTAGTAGGTATTAAGGCTGTTGTTTACGACGGTTCTTACCATGAAGTCGATTCAAGTGAAATGGCATTCCACATTGCCGGTTCATTAGCATTTAAGGATGCTATGTCAAAGGCAGCGCCAGTTCTTCTTGAACCAATCATGAAGGTTGAAGTAACAATGCCTGAAGAATACATGGGTGATGTTATCGGTGACATCAACTCACGTCGTGGACGTATCGAAGGTATGGATGATTTGGGCGGCGGTAAGATCGTTAGAGGTTACGTTCCGCTTTCAGAAATGTTCGGATACTCTACAGACTTACGTTCAAAAACTCAAGGTCGTGGTAACTACTCTATGTTCTTTGAGAAATATGAACCAGTACCGAAGAATGTTCAAGAAAAAGTTTTATCTAATAAATAGTTAAAACACTTGAAAAACTGTTGGATTTGCAATATAATCTAATGTAACTGATTAAAAACAAAAAAATATGCCCCTTGGGAAGAGGGGCGCTATAATAAGGAGGATTATTCAAATGGCAAAGGCTAAATTTGAAAGAACAAAACCACATGCTAACATTGGTACAATTGGTCACGTTGACCATGGTAAAACAACTACAACAGCTGCTATTACTAAAGTATTAGCTGAAAGAGTTGCTGGAAACGTAAAAGTTGATTTCGAAAACATCGACAAGGC
>JAZRND010000027.1:0-7470 GCA_045648005.1 Faecalimonas sp.
CGGTTGAAGAATATATACACTATTATAACAACGAGAGAATTCAGGCAAAAACAAAATGGATGCCTCCTGTAAAATACAGGAAAGCATCCATGTGTGCCTAGTTCATAAATCAATGTGTCCAGGATTCTGGGTACATATCAACCTAGCATTCGCTTTTGCCTTTTTTCTTATTCTGTTCCGTAAAGTGCTATCAACTTCTTCAGATACTGATATCTTTCTTTCGCCACCTCTTCGGATTTTGCAAACAATTCTTCAGCTCTCTCCGGATTAGCTCTCATAAGCGCGTTATATCGCACTTCCCCATTCAAGAAATCTCGATAGCTTTCTGTCGGCTCTTTACTATCCAATGTGAACTTATTTCCTTCTGCTGCCGGATTGTAACGGAAATTGTGCCAGTAACCTGACTTCACAGCCAATTCCTCTTCTGTTTGAGCTTGATTCATACCTTTTTTAATGCCATGGCTGATACACGGTGCATACGCGATAATAAGGGATGGACCCGGATAGCTTTCCGCTTCCGTAATAGCTTTTACTGTCTGATTAAAGTCTGCCCCCATTGCAATCTGTGCCACATATACATATCCATAACTCATGGCAATACTCGCCAAGTCTTTCTTCTTTACTTCCTTACCCGCTGCCGCAAATTGGGCAATAGCTCCTGTCGGCGTCGCTTTAGAAGACTGTCCGCCTGTATTAGAATACACTTCTGTATCAAATACCAAAACATTTACATCCTGTCCTGATGCTAACACGTGATCAAGACCGCCAAATCCTATATCGTAAGCCCAACCATCACCGCCGAAAATCCATTGTGATTTCTTTGCCAGAAAATCTTTGTTTTTCAATATATCTTTTCTAACTTCACAACCGCAACTGCAAGCCTCTAACGTTGCCACTAAATTGTCAGTAGCAGTTCCATTTGTCGCGCCGCAGTCAAAAGTCTCTAACCATTCTTTTGCTGCAATCACCACAGCATCATTGTCGCCATGTTCAGCCAAATGCTCTACCTTGGATTTCAAACCATTACGCAATGCTTTTTGTGCCAGTAACATACCATAACCGAACTCTGCATTGTCTTCAAACAAAGAGTTTGCCCAAGCAGGTCCACGTCCTTTGTCATTTACAGTGTATGGTGCAGATGGCGAAGAATTCCCCCAAATGGATGAACATCCGGTTGCATTTGCAATATACATTCTATCACCAAATAATTGTGTCACTAATTTTGCGTATGGTGTTTCACCACATCCTGCACATGCTCCAGAGAACTCCAACAATGGTTGTTTGAACTGGCTTCCCTTAACAGTGGTTTCCTTGAATTTAGCCACAACCTCCGGTTTGACAGGGACTTCGCGTCCATAGTTAAAGTATACTTGTCTACCTGCATTTTCTGCCATGTTACCCATGACTAGCGCCTTTTCTCCTTTTTTACCAGGACATACATTTGCACAAGAACCACAGCCTGTACAATCATATGTGGATACGGTTATGGCAAATTTCATACCCGGCATCCCCATCATGTCTAACATTTGCATCGCTTCCGGTGCATTTTCCGCCTCTTCTTCAGTTAAAGCAATTGGACGTATGACTGCATGCGGACACACATAAGCACAGCGGTTACATTGAATACAGTTCTCGGAAACCCAAAGTGGCATATCTACTGCGATGCCACGTTTTTCATAGGCAGATGTTCCGGATGGTGTGGTTCCATCTACATAGTCTGTAAACGCTGATACCGGTAGATTGTTTCCTTCCTGTGCGTTAACTTGTTTTTGTATCTTGTCAACAAACTCGACTACTTCTTTTCTTCCACCCTTCACCTTTGGTGCAAACAATCCTGCATCTTCACAATGCTTCCAAGCTTCCGGAACCTTAATTTCAATGATTTGCTCTGCTCCCGCATCAATGGCATCATAATTCATCTGTACGATTTTATCACCCTTTTTACTATAAGATGCTTTTGCCGCCTCTTTCATAAACTTGACAGCATCTTCATGCGGGATAATATTGGCAAGTTTGAAAAATGCAGACTGCAGAATCGTGTTGATACGGCCACCAAGTCCGATTTCTTTCCCAATCTTAATACCATCAATGGTATAGAACTTGATATTATGGTTTGCAATAAATGCTTTCACTTGCCCTGGCAAATGCTGCTCTAACCCTTCCATATCCCAAGGACAGTTGAGAAGAAATGTTCCTCCGTCCACAAGTTCTTGAACCATATTGTATTTATTGATATAAGATGGATTGTGACAAGCCACAAAATTAGCCTTTCTAATCAAATAAGTCGACTTAATCGGTTTCTTACCAAAGCGAAGGTGAGACATTGTCACACCACCGGACTTTTTGGAATCATAATCAAAATATGCCTGTGCGTACATATCTGTATGGTCACCGATAATCTTAATAGAGTTTTTATTGGCACCTACCGTACCATCTGCACCAAGTCCCCAAAATTTACAGTTGATAGTTCCTTCTGGTGTGGTCACAATTGGCTCACCCACTTCTAACGATAAATGAGTGATATCATCCACAATACCAATCGTAAACACTTTCTTTTCTTGATTTTGGTAAACTGCTACGATTTGAGCCGGTGTAGTATCCTTTGAGCTCAAACCATAACGTCCTGTAAATATAGGAATATCATGGAATTTTGTTTCTTTCAATGCTGCCACAACATCCAAATATAAAGGTTCTCCTTGTGCACCTGGTTCTTTGGTTCTATCTAATACTGTAATCTGTTTTACTGTTTCCGGTATGGCTTCAATCAATGCTTTCGCACTGAACGGCCTGTAAAGACGTACCTTTACAACTCCTACCTTTTTGCCTTCTGCACGTAAATAATCTATGGTCTCTTCAATTGTTTCACATACGGAACCCATTGCAATAATAATATGCTCTGCGTCTTTTGCACCATAGTAATTAAACAACTTATAATTAGTGCCGATTTTTGCATTTACCTTGTCCATATATTCCTGTACGATTGCAGGCATAGCCTCATAGTAAGGATTGCATGCTTCTCTCGCCTGGAAGAAGATATCCGGATTCTGTGCAGAACCACGTAAACATGGGTGATTTGGATTTAATGCATTTCTTCTAAATGCATCAATTGCATCCATATCGGCCATTTCTTTCAAATCTTCATAATCCCAAGTCTCTATTTTCTGTATTTCATGAGAAGTTCTAAATCCATCAAAGAAGTTAATAAACGGCATTTTTCCTTTAATTGCTGCCAAATGTGCAACTGGGGTTAAATCCATTACTTCTTGTACGCTTGACTCACAAAGCATTGCACAGCCTGTCTGGCGACATGCATAAATATCGGAATGGTCACCGAAAATAGATAATGCATGACTTGCAATAGTTCTCGCCGATACATTAAATACGCCCGGCAATTGTTCCCCTGCAATTTTATATAAATTTGGAATCATCAATAATAATCCCTGTGATGCTGTATATGTGGTAGTCAATGCTCCTGCTGTCAAAGAGCCGTGAACGGTACCAGCCGCCCCTGCTTCTGACTGCATTTCTGTCACTTGTACTTTTTGTCCAAAAATGTTTTCTCTTCCTATTGCCGCCCATTCATCTGTAGCTTCTGCCATTACGGACGACGGTGTAATTGGATATATGGCTGCCACATCAGTGTACGCATATGATGCATGCGCCGCCGCGTGGTTACCATCCATGGTTTTCATATTTCTTGCCATGTACTTGTCCTCCTTTTCACTTTACAAATTTATTATACATTTCTGCGCACCTAATATCTAGTGTTACCGTTTTGTTTTTCGCCTATTTATCGATGTAACTTATTCTAAATTTGACAATCAATGGTTTTTTTGTATATTTATGATGCATAATATGATACAATGAACACATCAAAAAACGGAGGGATACATATTATGACACCAAAAAAGGAAGCTTATAAACTATTGGGAAATACCATGATACAGAATTTTAAGAAGAGAAACATAGAAGCTTTTTATTGTGATACATCTGATCAAGCAGTTGAATTAGCAATGGAACTAATGAAAGATGCCGGTAGCGTAGGCATGGGTGGTGCAACCACAGTAAAAGAAATGGGATTAATAGAGGAAATCAAGAAAGCAGAACATTTGCATTTTATCGACCGTAGTCTTGCTAAAACTCCGGAAGAAAAGAAGCAAAATTTCTTTGAAACCATGCAGTGCAAATATTTTCTTACAAGCTCTAACGCAGTGACTGTTGATGGTGAACTAGTGAACATTGACGGGAACGGAAATCGTGTCGCATGTATGATTTATGGACCAGAAAAAGTGTTGGTTTTTGCAGGCATGAACAAAATAGTGGATGATGTAGATTCTGGTATCGAAAGAATTGGGCTTCATGCTGCTCCACCAAATGCGGCAAGACTTGGAACACGTACACCTTGTGCAGTACTCGGTCATTGCGGCGACTGTCATTCTGAAGACTGTATGTGTTGCCAGATTGTTGTTACCAGACATTCCAGAGAAAAAGGAAGAATCAAAGTGATTCTTATTGGCGAGGAATTAGGATTTTAAACAGAAAATCCCGGATTTGCAAGTCCGGGATTTCTTTTTTTATTCTTCTGTTTCAACTAATGCAATAGCCAATTCATCTAATTGCTTTTGTTCTACTCTCGTTGGTGCTTCTGTCATAAGGCAAGATGCATCCTTTACTTTCGGGAATGCAATAACGTCTCGAATGCTTTCCTCTTTTGCCATGAGCATGATTAAACGATCTAAACCATATGCCAATCCTGCGTGTGGTGGAACACCATATTTGAACGCATTAAGAAGGAATCCGAATTGTTCTTCTGCTTGTTCTGGTGTGAAACCTAACACTTCAAACATCTTACTCTGTACTTCATTATTGAAAATACGCACGCTACCACCACCAAGCTCTGTACCATTGAGCACAATATCATATGCTTTTGCACGCACTCTTCCCGGATCGCTATCAATATACTGCCAGTCTTCATCCATCGGAGAAGTAAATGGGTGATGCATTGCCTGATAACGTTCTTGTTCATCGTTCCATTCGAGCAATGGGAATTCTGTAACCCACAAGAATTTATAATCGCCTTTATCCAAGATTTCCAACTGTCTTGCAATTTCCAAACGCAAGTTACCGAGAACATCCCAAACAACTTTGTTCTTGTCTGCTGCGAAGAGTAATAAGTCACCGTTTTCTCCATCCATTGCTTTCACAAGAGCTGCCATTTCATCATCACTCATGAATTTAGCAAAAGATGACTTGATACTTCCATCCGGTTGAATTGCTACATATGCCAATCCCTTTGCTCCAAAGTCTTTTGCAAAGTCCACCAACTTATCAATCTTCTTACGTGGCATTTCACCTTGACCTTTTGCGTTGATACCGCGCACGCTGCCACCGTTTTCCAAAGCACCTTTAAATACTACAAATTCAGAATCTTTAACTACTTCTGAAACGTCTACTAATTCCATTCCAAAGCGGATGTCCGGCTTATCAGAACCAAAACGATCCATTGCTTCCTGCCATGTCATTCTCGGGATTGGAAGTGGAACTTCTACATCCAAAATATCTTTGAACAATTTTGCAATCAATCTTTCATTCACGTCAATGACATCATCTACGTCCACAAAAGACAATTCCATATCGATTTGTGTAAATTCCGGTTGACGGTCTGCACGCAAATCTTCATCACGGAAGCATTTCGCAATTTGGAAATAACGGTCATATCCAGAACACATCAGTAATTGCTTGAATAATTGTGGTGATTGTGGAAGTGCATAGAAAGAGCCTTGGTGTACACGGCTTGGTACCAAGTAATCTCTTGCGCCTTCCGGTGTGCTTCCTACCAAAATCGGTGTTTCGATTTCAAGGAATCCTTCGTCTGCAAGGAATTGGCGAGTTAAAGTCGCAGCTTTACTTCTCATCATTAAATTTCTCTGCAAGTCCGGACGTCTCAAATCCAAATAACGATATTTTAATCTTAACTCTTCTTTTGTCTTACTGTTCTCTTCGATTGGGAACGGTGGTGTTTCTGCTTCTGATAAAATGCGAAGTTCTTTTACTCGAATTTCGATTTCACCGGTTGCAAGATTTTCGTTCACTGCGCCAGAACGAGCTTCTACTGTTCCTACTGCTGCGATTACAAATTCGCTACGCAATTTTCCTGCTTTTTCAAAATCCTCTTCGCTTACACTTCCGTTTTCGAAAATCAATTGCAAAATACCGGAACGATCACGAAGGTCAACGAATACAATACCGCCTTTGTTACGGTTCTTTTGTACCCAACCCATGACTGTAACTGTCTCTCCGATGTTTGCTTTATTTAATTCTGCACATCTGTGACTTCTTTTTAAGCCTCTCATTGATTCTGCCATTTGTTTTTCCTCTTTCTTATAAATTATCCTTGTAGAACTCTTGAATATCAGAATATCCTTCTTCTATTAATTGATCCTTTTGGAATTTCTTATTCTTCTTCATGTTTACAATCAGCACCTGCTTGCCGTTTTCACGATCTGCTTTCGCCATTGCAAGCACCTTTAAGATTCCATCTTGTGGCATATTCTTTTCAATGAGATATGCCTTCTTTTCTTTCTTATTACCACATTCGTATCCATTTTCTAAAAGTAACATTGCGATACGTTCAAATCCGATAGAAAAACCACAAGCCGGCGTATCTTGTCCGGTGAATTTTCCAATCATTTTATCATATCGTCCGCCACCTGCAACGGAACCTCCGAACTCATCCATGCGGATTTCAAAAATAGTACCTGTGTAATAAGATTGACCACGAACCAGTGTTGGGTCAAATTTCACATTAAACTCGGCTTCTTTTGCACTCTCTACGCTGGAAATAATCATTTCCATACCATCTGCAATTTCAGGATTTAAAAATCCTTGCAGTTTTTCCTTGCAGAAACGAATGCCTTCAACGTCCCCTGTAATTTCATCAAAGAGTGCCAAGTAGGTTTCCACATTTTCCTGTGTGTAACCACCTAACTCATGGAGTTCATTTGCAACTCCTTCTGCACCGATTTTGTCCATTTTATCTAATATAATGAAAACTTCATCGTAATCTTCTTCGCGAA
The DNA here is from genome assembly GCA_045648005.1 of Faecalimonas sp. GTDB lineage: Bacteria > Bacillota > Clostridia > Lachnospirales > Lachnospiraceae > Faecalimonas. Next base: position 7,077 of record JAZRND010000027.1, read on the forward strand.
AACCACTGTAAGCGGCCATGGCTTTTAAGATATTGCGGTCGTTAATACAAACGGTGAAGTTTTTGAAATTCAACTTTCCAAGCATAGCCGTGGTGGCAAGAATTAATTCAATCTCTGCCAAATTGCTTGCTTCACCAAGAATATCTATATCACATTGTACGAACTGGCGGAAACGTCCTCTTTGCGGACGATCTGCTCTCCACACATTTCCGATTTGCATTGCCTTAAATGGTGATGGCAATTCATTTGCATGATTTGCATAGTATCTCGCCAAAGGCACGGTCAAATCGTAACGAAGACCTCCATCGACCAAATCTGTTTCGCTTTGAGCTTCTTCTAATTTTAACTTCTCGAAGTCGGAGGCCAAGCGGTCTTAGGAAGACAACCAACCCAG
>JAZRND010000028.1:0-44903 GCA_045648005.1 Faecalimonas sp.
AGCACACGGTGTTATCAACCTTCTGAACGACATCCTTCTGTTCTTCCCATCTCCAGCTCAGTGTGAATGTGTTGGATTTAACCAGAGAACAAATGAAATTTACGAAGCACACTATGATTTCGCAAGAGCAAAATCTGCATACGTATTCAAGACAATGGTAGACCCATTCATCGGTAAATACTCATTTATTAAGGTTTGCTCAGGTGTACTTAAGGGCGACGACGTTCTCTTTAATACATCTAATGATACAGAAGAGAAGCTCGGTAAATTATATACGATGATTGGTAACAAACCGGTAGAGGTTTCGGAACTTCATGCAGGTGATATCGGTGCGGTTGCGAAACTTTCGGATGTGAAGACAGGTGATTCGCTCTCAACAAAGAATACTCAGGTTATGTTTGGTAAGACAGAGTACTCTGTACCATATACATATATGAAATATGTTGTAAAGGCAAAAGGCGATGAGGATAAGGTTTCTCAGGCACTTGCTAAGATGTGCGCAGAAGATGTGACACTCAAGGTTGTCAATGACAGTGAGAACCGTCAGGCTCTTCTCTATGGTATGGGTGACCAGCATCTTGAAATCGTGGTGAGCAAGCTTGCAAGCCGCTACAAAGTTGACGTTGACCTTGAAACACCGAAGGTTGCGTTCCGTGAAACGTTGCGTAAGAAATCTGACGTTGATACAAAATATAAGAAACAGTCAGGCGGACATGGACAATATGGTCACGTTAAGATGACATTTGAGCCTTCAGGCGATTTGGAAACACCTTATACTTTCGAACAAATCGTAGTTGGTGGAGCGGTTCCGAAGAACTACTTCCCGGCAGTAGAAAAAGGTTTGCAAGAATCAGTTGTAAGAGGTCCTTTGGCTGGATATCCGGTAGTTGGTGTGAAGGCAGTATTATATGATGGCTCATACCATCCGGTTGACTCTTCTGAAATGGCATTTAAGACCGCCACAATTCAAGCCTTCAAGAAAGGCTTTATGGAAGCAAGCCCGGTACTTTTAGAACCAATTGCAAATATCAAAGTTACAGTGCCGGATGAGTTTACCGGAGATGTAATGGGTGATCTTAACAAACGTCGTGGACGCGTGCTTGGTATGACACCAATCGCAGGTGGAAATCAAATCATTGAGGCAGATATCCCGATGACAGGTGTGTTTGGATATTGTACAATTCTTCGTTCTATGACAGGTGGACGTGGAACATACGAATATGAATTTGTTCGTTACGAACAAGCACCATCTGATGTTCAAGAAAAAGAAATTGCAAAGAGAGCAAGTGAAGAATAAAAGAGAAAGAATTCGGGGCACGGCTATAGGCTGTGCCCCACTTGTATATTATAAAAAAAAGTGCTATAATCTCCTTTATGCGGACAACCGCATACTAATATCAACAAAGAGGAACGAGAAAATGAAGATAGTAATTATTGGTGATGGAAAGGTTGGTTATAAGCTCGCACAAAACCTTTCAGAGGACAATTATGATGTTGTGTTGATTGACAATAATGAAGATAAATTAAAACACGCCATTAATAAACTCGATATTAATTGTGTTGCTGGAGATGGCGTCAGTGTAGAAGTGCAAAAAGATGCAGGGGTACCAGAAGCGGATTTGGTAATTGCATGTGCATCTACGGACGAATTAAATATGATTAGTTGTCTTGTGGCACGAAAACTAGGTGCAAAAAATACCATAGCGCGTGTAAGAAATCCACTCTATTATCAACAAATTGATATTCTAAAAGAAGATTTGCACTTGAGCATGGTTATTAATCCAGAGTTTGCTGTGGCAAATGAAATTGCAAGAAATCTAATTTTGCCGGATGCAAGTAAAGTAGAAACTTTTATGAAAGATCGAATCGAACTGGTGGAGGTGCCGGTTCGTGAAAATAGTTCTCTCATAGATCATAAACTTGCGGATATTTATAGAAAATATCAGATCAAGGTCTTGATTTGTGCGGTGCAGCGTAAGGATGAAGTTTATATTCCTGATGGCGAGTTTACACCACAATGTGGAGATAAATTGCATATCGCAGCAACCCACAAAGAAATAGAACGTTTCTTTGATAAGGTGGGAAATAGTCAGCGTCGCGTCAAAACAGTTATGATATGTGGAGGCGGTCGCGTTGGTTTCTATTTGGCAAAGCAACTTTGCGCCATGAATATGGATGTTAAACTCATTGAACATTCTAAAGAGAGATGTGAACATTTATGTGAAGCATTACCTGGTATTTCTGTTATAAATGGAGATGCTACAGACCATGATCTTTTGATTGAAGAGGGTATACGAAATGCAGATGCGTTGATTGCACTGACTGGAGTAGACGAAGAAAATATTATTATGGGATTGTTTGCTAAAAGACAGGGTGTCCATAAGATTATCGCAAAAGTAAATGAGGATTCTCGTGCACAGATGGTAGAGGGTCTTGGTATTGACAGTATTGTGTCAGCAAAGACAGCAACTGCAGATGCAATTTTTAGTTATGTACGTGCACGACAGAATTCTATCAGTAGTGCAAATGTTGAGGCAATGTATCGTTTGGTAGAAGATAAGGTAGAAGCATTAGAATTCTATGTGAAAGAATCGACTTCGTACACGAATATTCCATTTAAGGAGTTGAAGACAAAGAAGAATGCGTTGATTGCTTGTCTTGGACGAAATCGACAGATTATTATTCCAAATGGTAATGATAGCATTCAAGTAGGAGATACTGTAGTTATAGTTACAAGCTCCAAGAAAGTACAAGATATTACAGACATATTAGAATAGAGGTAGTTATGAATAAGAAAATGACAACTTATATTTTGGGAAAAATGTTAGGCGTAGAAGCCATCGTTCTTCTCATACCAGCATTGGTGTCTGTGATTTACAAGGAAGACGGATGGAAATACTTCTTAATTACCAGTGCTATATTAAGTGGATTATATTTACTTTTGGGGCGAAAAAAGCCCAAAGACACTAATATTTATGGGAAAGATGGATTTTTAATCATTGCATGTGCCTGGATATTATGGTCCTTGTTCGGCGCTTTGCCATTCTTTTTATCGGGCTCAATTCCATCTTATATTGATGCCTTTTTTGAAACTGTGTCAGGATTTACAACGACGGGTTCCACCATCCTACAGGACGCATCTGCCCTACCTATGGGAATGAATTTCTGGCGATGCTTCACTCATTGGATTGGTGGCATGGGTGTGCTAGTTTTTGTTATGGTGATTGTGTCCCTGGAAGATAAGAATTCTATGCATTTAATGCGCGCAGAAGTTCCTGGACCAGAAACAGATAAGTTAGTGCCAAAAGCAAGGGATACAGCCAAAATACTATATGGTATGTACTTCATACTTACAATTACGGAAGTGATTTTTCTGTTAGCCGGAGGCATGAATCTATATGACAGTCTGATTCATTCTTTCAGTACAGCTGGAACGGGAGGTTTTAATAATCGCGCCAATAGTGTGGCATACTATGATAGTGCATATGTGGACGGCGTAATTACTGTGTTTATGATTTTGTTTGGCATAAACTTTAACATGTATTATCTACTCTTGTTAAAGAAGGTTAAGGCAGTATTTAAAAATGAAGAACTTCGTACTTATATCGGTATTATATTAGGGGCTACCGCGCTTATTACCCTGAATATTGTCAATACCTATGGATCCGTCTTGAAGGCATTCCGTTATGCAGTTTTCCAAGTGGCATCTGTCATTACAACAACTGGTTTTGTGACGGCGGACTTTAATTTGTGGCCTGAATTTTCTAAGTGTATTCTTTTGGGAATTATGGTAGTTGGTGCTTGCGCTGGATCTACCGGAGGCGGTATGAAGGTGTCGCGCATTTTAATTTTGATAAAAAGCATTAAACGTGAATTAAAACGGTTACTACATCCGAAATCAGTAAATATTGTGAAGGTCAACGAAAAGAAGGTAGGCGAAGAGACTTTGCAAGGTGTATATGTATATTTCATGGCATATATTGCTATATTTATAGTATCTGTGTTAGTGATTTCATTGAATAATTTCGATTTTGCTACTGCTTTTAGTGGGGTCTTGACAACTATGAGTAATGTGGGACCAGGTATTTCTTTGGTAGGACCGGTTGAAAATTTTGCTAAATTTTCCGAATTGTCGAAGTTGGTATTTTCTTTGGACATGTTAATAGGAAGGTTAGAAATTTTCCCGTTTTTAGTGTTGTTCTCCCCAGATTTGTGGAGAAAGAAGTTTTAGGAGGTAGTCTATGAAAAATGTGAAAATTAAAATAATCGGTAGTTTAGCACTTGTGCTTTTTGCTGCCCTTTATTATTACTTTACATTGCCGGCAATCAACATACATTCAGCTGGATTTTGGTTTTTTATTATGATGTTGATTATCGTAGTGTTGATTGGTTACATTCTGCGCAAAAAATATCAATTGTTTGAAATCAAGCAGTCCAAGGTAGTGAAAGGGCTTGGTGCTGTTTTGATATTGGTAATTGCAGTATATCTGATTGGTTCATTATTGTCGTCTCCGATTATTAATGCCAAGAAATACCAAAAATTGCTTACTGTTCAGGATGGCGAATTCACCCAGGACATAGAGGAATTGTCTTACGACCAGATTCCATTATTAGATCGGGCTTCGGCTACTTTGCTTGGAAATCGTAAGATGGGAAGCATGATCGATATGGCTTCACAATTTGAAGTGGATGAAATATACAGTCAGATTAATTTCCAAGACCATCCGGTCAGAGTGTCCCCGCTTCGCTATGCAAGTCCGATAAAATGGTTAACCAATCAATCCCAAGGGATACCGGCCTATATTATGATTGATATGGCCACTCAAAGCACAGAACTTGTAAAATTAAAAGAAGGAATCAAATATTCAACAGCAGAGTATTTTAACAGAAACATTTACAGACATTTACGTTTCAACTATCCAACTTATATTTTCAATGACTTAAGTTTTGAAATCGATGAAGAAGGAATTCCATACTGGGTATGTCCGGTTAAAAAATTTAATATTGGGCTCTTTGGCGGTGAGACCGTGGGACGCGTGGTTCTTTGTAATGCCATTACAGGAGAGACCATTGATTATGCAATCAAGGATGTACCACAATGGATTGATAGAGCCTACTCCGCAGATTTGTTGATCGAACTTTTTGATTACTATGGAACTTTGAAACATGGCTTTATCAATAGTGTGCTTGGTCAAAAAGATTGTCTGGTTACAACGGACGGATATAATTATTTGGCAATTGATGATGATGTATGGGTATATACCGGCGTTACTTCTGTCAGTGGTGACGAATCGAATGTTGGATTTGTGCTCATCAACCAAAGAACCATGGAAACTAAATTTTATAAAATAGAAGGAGCTACGGAGTTCTCTGCTATGGATTCGGCAGAAGGGCAGGTGCAGAACTTAAAGTATGAGGCGACCTTTCCACTACTGCTGAATATCAGCAATGAACCGACTTATTTCATTGCCTTAAAAGATAATGCCGGATTAGTGAAGAAGTATGCCATGGTAAATGTGCAGAAATATCAGGTGGTTGGAATCGGTGACACGGTTGCAGAGTGTGAGGAACAGTATCAGAGTCTTTTGTTAAAAGGCGGAATTCAAGTTGAAGAGGATACCCGTGAGACTGGAAATATTACCGGAAAGATTACAAAGATTGCCCAGGGCGTTGTAGATGGAAATTCTCACTATTACATTATGGTAGAAGGCTCTGAAGAGATTTTTGATATACCAGTAGTTCGTTTTATCGATATTATCCGTTATGAAATCGGACAGGAGATTAGTCTGGAATACAAGATTGGTGAAAAGACTAACTCTGTTACAAAGATACAATAACAAAATAAAAGTTGTGGATTTTCAAAATCCACAACTTTTTTATATCCTTATTTACTTTTTCGTACTTGTATTTTCTAATTTAAGAAATTGCATTTTGAAGCATCGATACCTTCTAAATCTTCTTTGTTTGCGCTGATGCTTACGTAGAATTCCACGTCATGTCTCTTTGCGATATTTGCAATGCGATCAATGAATCTTGGAATGTTTTCCAAAGAAACGCTTTGTTGTTTTAAAATACCATCGATGAAGATTACTTGGATGTCGCTGTTACCGCTTAACATACCATAAATAAATCCTGTGTATTCATCGATGTTACGGATAGATGGATAATCATCCATGCAAATTGCTCTGATATCAAAAGATAAACTGTATGTATCATTATGACTATTCTTAATGAAGATAACGTTACCGTCACATTCCTTTACTTTGTTGTTTGCAGCTTCAATCATTTGTTGAGTCTTGCCGCTACCTTTTTGTCCTGTTAATAAATTTACCATGGGAATCACTCCTTTGTTATGTAGTTGAGATTATTATACATCAGAATTGAAATAAGAGCAACCGAATATGTGAAAAATATTTGGGAGAAATCTGTTTTTTTTATAAAAATATGGTAAAATGTTTGACAGAGGTGAAAAACTATGAATGGACACGAAAGAAGAAGAAAAATTGTTGAAATGATAGAAGAGTCAAAAAAGCCTTTATCCGGGAAAACATTGGCAGATTTTTTTGATGTCAGTCGTCAGGTGATTGTTCAGGATGTGGCTTTGATAAGAGCAAATGGTGTCGATATTATTTCCACCAATCGTGGTTATGTGATCCATGTATCCAAGATGGCGAAGCGCGTGTTCTCCGTCAATCACACAGACGAGCAGGTAGAAGAAGAATTGTGCATGATTGTGGACATGGGCGGAAAAATAGTCAATGTGACTGTGGAGCATAAGATATACGGGAAAATCGAAGCGGACCTTAATATCTCATCCAGAAGACAGGTACAGGACTTTGTAGCAGATTTAAAAAGTGGAAAATCCAGTCCGCTAAAAAATATCACTTCCGATGACCATGCGCATTTAATAGAGGCAGAGAGTGAAGAAGTGCTCGATATGATTGAAGAAAAATTGCAAGAAATGGGGATTTTAGCATGACAAGGTTAGAACGGCAGATAGCATTTATTCTGGAAATAGATAAGGTAAAACACATCTTAAGACAGAATTATCTGGCAGATGGAAGCCACAGGGAAAATGATGCAGAACATTCTTGGCACATTGCCGTTATGGCAGTTTTGCTTCAAGAATACGCAAAGGAAGAGGTAGATGTTCTGAAAGTTATGACCATGGTGCTCATACATGACTTGGTGGAAATTGATGCAGGGGACACCTACGCATATGATACAGAAGGAGCCAAGACGAAGAGAGAGCGTGAAGTCAAGGCGGCGGAGCGCATTTTTGGATTGTTGCCGGAGGACCAGGGTACTTATTTCAGAACCTTATGGGATGAGTTTGAGGAGTATGAGACTGCAGATGCAAAATACGCCCATCTTTTAGATAATCTGCAACCGTTTTTATTAAACAATGCATCAGAAGGAATCAGCTGGGTCGAGCACCAGGTGAAGAAATCCCAAATCTACAAAAGAAACGAAAAGATGGAAGAAACGTCGAAACCGATATGGGAATATATGAAACAGGTCATTGATGAGAATATTGAGAAAGGGAGAATACAGGATTCGTAGATAAGAAAAGAAATTTTTGGGAATGGAGTGCGACGACAAACGTAGACATGAGCTATGGTATCATATGTATAGAAAATCAAAGAGCATTCCTGTAATTTAGTTGCTATCTGAAACTATAGGAGGCTTCACAACCAACTAGGCTTACGATGCCAGCGAAAATACTAAAAATCCACAGCGTCATTTCTTGACAAATATCACATATGTGATACAATGACAGTTAGACTTTTTATACTTGATGAAGAGGAGAAAAAATCATGGCAACACCTTACAATCATAAGGCAATTGAAAAGAAATGGCGTGAGAACTGGGCAAAGAATCCAGTGAACGTGAAAGAAGATGAAAACGGCAAGAGAGAGAAATATTATTGCCTCGACATGTTCCCATATCCGTCAGGAAATGGACTGCATGTAGGACACTGGAGAGGATATGTTATCTCTGATGTTTGGAGCCGCTATAAATTATTACAAAAATACTATATCATTCATCCGATGGGATGGGATGCTTTCGGACTTCCGGCAGAAAACTATGCGATTAAGATGGGAGTTCACCCGGCTATCTCAACAGCGGAGAATGTAAAGAATATCAAGAAACAGATTAACGAAATCGCAGCCCTTTATGACTGGGATATGGAAGTAAATACCACAGACCCGGAATTCTATAAATGGACACAGTGGATTTTCGTAAAAATGTTTAAAGAAGGTCTTGCATATGAAAAGGAATTCCCAATTAACTGGTGTCCTTCTTGTAAGACAGGCTTGGCAAACGAAGAAGTTGTGAATGGGAAATGTGAGCGTTGTGGTACAGAGGTTACGAAAAAGAACCTTCGTCAATGGATGCTTCGCATTACCAAATATGCAGAACGTTTGTTGAGTGATTTGGATAAATTAGATTGGCCGGAAAAGGTTAAAAAGATGCAGTCTGAATGGATTGGAAAATCATACGGTGCAGAAGTAGATTTCCCGATTGAAGGAAGAGATGAAAAGATTACAGTCTATACAACCAGACCGGATACTTTGTATGGTGCTACATTTATGGTATTAGCACCGGAGCATGCCTTGGCAGCAAGTCTTGCTACTGATGAGACAAGAGAAGCAGTAGAAAAATACATCTACGATTCTTCTATGAAGTCCAATGTAGACAGAATGCAGGACAAAGAAAAGACAGGTGTGTTTACAGGTTCTTATGCAATCAATCCGTTAAACGGCGAAAAGACACCAATCTGGCTTGCAGATTACGTATTGGCTGACTATGGTACAGGTGCAATTATGTGTGTACCTGCCCATGATGACCGTGACTTTGAATTTGCTACCAAGTTTAACTTGCCGATTATTCAGGTTATTGCAAAAGATGGTGTAGCAATTGAAAATATGACAGAAGCCTATACAGAAGCTTCCGGAACTATGATTAACTCTGGTGAGTGGAATGGTATGGAGTCGGCAGTGCTGAAGCAAGAGGCTCCACATATCATTGAAAAACGTGGTATTGGTAAAGCAACTGTAAATTATAAACTCCGTGACTGGGTATTCTCTCGTCAACGTTATTGGGGAGAACCAATTCCGATTATTCACTGCCCGGATTGTGGTGCTGTACCGGTACCGGAAGAAGAACTTCCACTTACATTGCCGGAAGTAGACTCTTATGAGCCGACAGGAACCGGAGAATCACCACTTGCAGGTATTGAAAGTTGGGTAAATACAACATGTCCTGTTTGTGGAAAACCTGCTAAACGTGAGACCAACACCATGCCACAATGGGCTGGTTCATCTTGGTACTTCCTTCGTTATGTGGACAATCATAACTCTGAAGAATTGGTTTCTAAAGAGAAGGCACACGAAATGCTTCCTGTAGATATGTATATCGGTGGAGTTGAGCATGCAGTATTGCACTTGTTGTACTCTCGTTTCTATACTAAATTCTTGTATGACATTGGTGTGGTAGATTTTGAAGAGCCGTTTACCAAACTCTTTAACCAAGGTATGATTACCGGTAAGAATGGTATTAAGATGAGTAAATCCAAAGGAAATGTTGTTTCTCCGGATGACTTGGTAAGAGATTATGGCTGCGATTCACTTCGTATGTACGAACTTTTCGTAGGACCACCGGAATTAGATGCAGAGTGGGATGACCGTGGTATTGATGGTGTATATCGTTTCTTGAGCCGCGTATGGAACTTGGTACAGGATAGCAAGGAAAAGAACGTGGATGCTACCAAGGAAATGGTAAAAATCCGTAACAAGATGGTATATGACATTACTACCAGATTAGAAAACTTCAGCTTGAATACTGTTATTTCCGGATTTATGGAATACAACAATAAATTAATGGAGATTGCAAAGAAGGCAGGCGGTGTAGATGTGGAAACATTGAGTACCCTTGCAATACTTCTTGCTCCGTTTGCACCACACATGGCAGAAGAGCTTTGGGAGCAATTAGGACATGAAGGTACCGTGTTTAACGCAGGTTGGCCAACCTATGATGAGGCAGCGATGAAAGATGATGAGATCGAAGTGGCTGTACAAATCAATGGAAAGACAAGAGCAGTTGTAACAGTGCCGGCTGATGTTTCAAAAGAGGACGCTATCGCGGCAGGTAAAGCGGCTGTTGCAGATAAATTGACCGGAACCATTGTAAAAGAAATCTATGTACCGGGCAGAATTATCAACATTGTGCAAAAATAAGAACTTTAAGAAAGAGTGCAAGAGCACTCTTTCTTTTATTCTCCGCCAGGACCGTCTCTACGAGGGACTTCATCAGGAATTACATTGGTAGCATCTGATGGTTTTGGCAAATCAATTTCAGGAATATTATCATCATCATAAATATTTGCCGGTCGTGTGGTTATTTCAATAACCGGATGTTCTTTTTCTTTCATATACAAACACTCCTTTCAAAGATAGTGTTTGTCAGCCTCTTTCTTTTTATGAGAATATCTGTTAAAATGTCCAAGAAAATAAAACTTAAAGGAGTTTCATATAAATGAGTATTTTAAATGTAGAACATTTGTCCCATGGTTTTGGAGATAGAGCGATTTTTGGAGATGTGTCTTTTCGACTGCTGAAAGGCGAGCACATTGGTCTTGTTGGCGCAAATGGCGAGGGTAAATCTACCTTTTTGAATATTGTTACCGGGAAATTACAACCGGATGAGGGAAAGATAGAGTGGGCAAAGCATGTGCGAGTAGGATATTTGGACCAGCATACAGTTTTGGAAAAGGGCATGACCATTCGAGATGTTTTGAAATCTGCTTTCTCCTATCTGTTTGAAATGGAAGCAACCATGAATCAGATGTTTGAACAAATGGGCAGCGCTACGCCGGAAGAAATGGAACAATTGTTGGAAGAGACAGGCACTTATCAGGATTTGTTGGAACAACACGACTTTTATGTCATTGATGCGAAAGTAGAAGAAGTGGCGAGGGCTCTTGGATTACTTGACATTGGTTTGGATCGAGATGTAACTGACTTGAGTGGAGGTCAGAGAACCAAAGTATTGTTAGCTAAATTGTTATTAGAGAAACCTGATATCTTACTTTTGGATGAACCGACCAACTATCTGGATGAAGAACATATTACCTGGCTGAAAAGATATTTGATTGAATATGAGAACGCGTTTGTCCTTATTTCTCATGACATTCCGTTCTTAAATGAAGTGATTAACATTATTTATCATATGGAAAATCAAGAACTCAACCGATATGTGGGCGACTATGATCATTTCCAAGAAGTCTATGCTGTGAAGAAGTCACAACTGGAGGCGGCTTATAAGCGTCAACAACAGGAAATTAGTGAACTGAAAGACTTCGTGGCGAGAAATAAAGCTCGTGTATCAACACGAAATATGGCTATGTCCAGACAGAAAAAGCTGGATAAGATGGACGTCATTGAACTGGCGGCAGAGAGACCAAAGCCGGAGTTCAATTTTAAAGTGGGAAGAACGCCGAGCAAATATATCTTTGAAACCAAAGATTTAGTAATTGGTTATGATGAACCTCTTTCCAAGCCTCTTACTCTTTCTATGGAGAGGGGAAGTAAGATTGCGTTGGTAGGTGCAAATGGAATTGGAAAGACTACTTTGCTGAAAAGTATTTTGGGACTTATTAATCCATTAAGTGGCTCCGTGGAGTTGGGAGAAAATTTATTGATTGGGTACTTCGAGCAGGAGGCGGCGCCGGATAATCGCACAACCTGCATTGAAGAAATCTGGAAAGAATTTCCTTCCTATACACAGTATGAAGTGCGTTCTGCTCTGGCAAAATGTGGGCTGACTACCAAGCACATCGAAAGCCAAGTCCGTGTTTTAAGCGGAGGGGAACAGGCAAAGGTTCGCTTGTGCAAACTGATTAATAAAGAAACTAATATTTTATTATTAGACGAACCAACTAACCATTTGGATGTGGATGCAAAAGAAGAACTGAAACGGGCATTGTTAGCATATACAGGCAGCGTGTTGCTTATCTGCCACGAACCGGAGTTTTATCGCGATGTGGTAGATGAAGTGTGGGACTGCACAAAATGGACCACCAAGGTCATTTAGGCTCCTAATTTAGCATACTGTACTAGTCCGATAAAGAGCTGCTTCATAACGGGAACGGATTCGAGCATGTTTTCAGGATGCCATTGAACGCCGATTGCAAAATGATGACCGGATGCTTCGATTGCTTCAATCACATCGTCTCCGGTTTGACCGCTTACAATCAGTCCTTTACCCAAGCGGTCGATAGCCTGATGATGAAAACTATTGGTGAAGGCAAAGTCACCAAGCAGGCGTTGGGTGCGGGTGTTTGGAGTGAATTTAACCTTGTGGCTAATGTCTTTGCGTGAAATACTAGTCTGCATATGGTTAATGGTCTCAAAATCAGTAAGATTTAAGTCCTGAAATATAGTGCCTCCGCAGGCTACATTTAGAATCTGCATACCTCGACAAATGGCAAGAACAGGCTTTTGAGCTTCTAAAATAGTTTTCATGAGCCGAATTTGAAATAGGTCTAAAGAAATGTCAGTTTTACCAATGCCGGCAGCAGGTTCCTGTCCAAAGAGGAGAGGGGTGATATCCCCGCCACCGCAAAAGAGAAAACCATCGCAAAGGGAGACATATTCCTGAATGACAGTCTTGGACTTTATGAGAGGCAGTATCAGGGGAATTCCCTTTGCGCCTTTCACTGCCTGAATATAGGCGTCTGTGACAAATTGTTTATTTCCTTCCAAACCACAAATTATAATTCCAATTTTTGCTTTCATATAAACATCCTTTTTAGAATAGGGTAGACTGTAACAGTAGAGTTTATGCAGGGAGAGTACAGAAAATGAAATTGATTGATATGCATTGCGACACACTTTGGATGATGTCAAGGAATCAAAATGTTGACTTCTTACAGAGTACACTGTGTGTAGATTTGGAAAAATTGAAAATGGCAGAAAGTACAGCACAGTTCTTTGCCTGTTTTATTTATATGGATGAAATTCTGGGAGAGGATCCTTGGGGCAAGGGGTACGAAAAGGCTTTAGAAATGATTTCTAATGGAAAGAAACTTTGGAATCAATATACGGAAGTTATCAGTTTTGCTAGAAATTATCAGGAGTTACAGCACTGTCAAAAAGAAGGCAAGATAGCCGCTTTTCTAACTGTAGAAGAGGGGGGAATATTAGATGGAAAACTCACTCGCTTACAGGCTTTGTATGATGAAGGTGTTAGACTTCTAACTCTTACATGGAACCATGAGAACTGTATTGGCTATCCAAATAGTAGAGAACGGGAAATTATGGAAAGAGGTTTGAAACCATTTGGACTTCAAGTGGTGGAGACCATGAATGAGCTTGGGATGTTGATTGACGTTTCGCATTTATCAGACGGTGGTTTTTGGGATGTGATAAAGCATAGCAAAATGCCCGTGGTGGCATCTCATTCCAACGCGAGAGCACTATGTAACCACCCTCGCAATTTATCCGATGATATGATTAGAGCCTTGTCTGAAAAAGGAGGGGTAGCAGGCGTGAATGTGTACCCATACTTTGTGAGGTCAGAGGGGAAAATAAATGCAGAAAATATTGCGGACCATATTGTGCATCTATACAATAAAGGTGGCGAAGATGTGGTGGCAATAGGGACGGATTTTGACGGCTTTGACAATGGTGAAAGTGACGTAAATCATATTGGACAGATTGGGCTTGTCTATGATATAGTGAAAGGGCGAGGATTTACGGAACGCCAAATGGAAAAGTTTTGGCATAAAAACGCAATGAGAGTCCTTGAGACAGTACTATAGAAAAGAGGGAAAGAAACATGGCAATTGTAAAACCATTTATGGGTATTAGACCAAATCAAGAAAAGGCATCTAAAATTGCAGCATTGCCGTATGATGTATACAATAGGGCAGAAGCAAAAATAGAAGTAGAAAAGGAGCCAATGTCATTTCTACGCATCGACCGCCCGGAAACACAGTTTTCCGACGATATGGATATGTATGCACCGGAAGTGTATCAGAAAGCTCATGATATTTTGTGGGATATGGTTGACAATGGGGATTTTATTCGCGATAATCAGGATTGCTATTACATATATGAATTAACTATGAATGGAAGAGTGCAGGATGGTTTGGTAGCCTGTGCTTCTATTGATGATTATGTAAATGGTATCATCATGAAACATGAGAATACCAGAGAAGAAAAAGAGCAGGACCGTATTCGCCACGTAGATATTTGTAATGCCCAGTCAGGACCTATTTATCTGGCTTACCGCGCAAGAACAGCTATTAAGCAGGTAATCGAAGCAAAAAAACAAGAAGAAGCATTATATGATTTTACATCAGGTGATGGCATTCGTCATCGCGTATTTTGCATTGATGATGCAACACAAATTCAAGTGATTCGTGAAGAGTTTGCAAAAGTGGAACAAATCTATATTGCAGACGGACACCACAGAGCAGCATCTGCTGTGAAAGTTGGGTTAAAGAGACGTGTTGAAAATCCAAACTATGATGGAACAGAGGAATTCAATTATTTCTTATCAGTTCTGTTCGCGGATGAACAATTGATGATTATGGACTATAATCGTGTTGTGAAAGATCTGAATGGATATACTGCAGATGAATTTGTCAAGAAAGTCGGTGAGATTTTCGATGTTGAGGCAATTGACAAAGAAGACAAACATCCGGGAGAAAAAGGAGAAATCTCTATGTTCCTAGATGGCAAATGGTATGCTTGCAAGATTCGTAAGGAAGACCAAAGTGAGCATCCGGTAGAGGGTTTGGACGTGTCTATTTTGCAGACAAAACTTTTGACACCGATTCTAGGAATCGAAGATCCGCGTACAGATAAGCGCATTGATTTTGTGGGCGGCATTCGTGGATTGGCAGAATTGGAAAAGAGAGTTTCGGAAGATTGCAAAGTTGCCTTCGCTATGTATCCGACATCTATTCAAGAATTATTCCATGTAGCGGATGCAGGAATGTTAATGCCACCGAAATCGACATGGTTTGAACCAAAGCTTCGCAGTGGTTTGTTTATACATGAAATTTAGGATATAGTACATAAAAAATCCTGACAGATATCTGTCAGGATTTTGTTATGCTTATTTATTGGATTTTAATTCCGCCATCTTCATTGCACGAACTTTCAACGGCAATCCGAATAATGTAATAAATCCGTCTGCATCATGGTGATCGTATAAGTCACCGGTTGTAAAGCTTGCAAGAGATTCATTGTAAAGTGAATATGGAGAAGTAGTTCCGGCCTTGATAATATTGCCCTTATAAAGTTTGAATTTCACTTCTCCCGTAATGTATTCCTGTGTAGAAGTTACAAATGCCTGGATTGCTTCACGAAGTGGTGTAAACCATTTTCCTTCGTAAACGATTTGAGCAAATTTGTTACCCATATCTTTCTTTACTTCCAAAGTTGCACGGTCAAGAACTAATTCTTCTAATTGTTGATGTGCTTCCATAAGAATGGTTCCACCCGGTGTTTCATACACACCACGAGATTTCATACCAACTACACGATTTTCTACGATATCGATAATACCGATACCATGCTTGCCACCCAGTTCATTCAAAGTAGCAATAACTTCAGAAACCTTCATTGCTGTACCATTCACACTTGTAGGGATACCTTTTTCAAATGTCATAGTTACATATTCACCTTCATCCGGAGCATTTTCCGGAGAAACACCGAGAACTAACAAGTTATCATAGTTTGGTTCCTGTCCCGGATCTTCTAATTCCAAACCTTCATGGCTGATGTGCCATAAGTTACGGTCACGGCTGTAGCTGTGGCTTGCATCGAAAGGTAAATCGATACCGTGTGCTTTACAGTATGCGATTTCATCTTCACGTGACTGCATGGTCCAAATGTCTGTCATTCTCCAAGGAGCGATAATCTTAATATCCGGAGCCAAAGCTTTGATACCAAGTTCAAAACGGATTTGGTCATTTCCTTTTCCGGTTGCACCGTGGCAGATAGCAGAAGCGCCTTCTTTTCTTGCAATTTCTACTAAACGTTTTGCAATTACCGGACGAGCCATAGATGTTCCTAAAAGATATTTGTATTCATACACTGCGTTTGCCTGTACACATGGCATGATAAAATCATCACAGAATTCATCCACAATATCTTCTATGTATAATTTGGAAGCGCCGGAAAGTTTTGCTCTTTCTTCCAATCCGTCCAATTCTTCGCCTTGTCCGCAGTTAATACAGCAGCAGATAACTTCATAGTCAAAATTTTCCTTGAGCCAAGGAATGATGGCGGTGGTGTCTAATCCGCCGGAATACGCCAATACAACTTTTTCTTTCATTGTATATTCCTCCTAAATGTGTTTTTCGATTTCAATACGCATATATTACTCCTCTTTGTATACAAAAGCAAGCAAAAATTCGAAAAAGTGTAAAAAAATACAAAAAAGCACTAAAAATATGAATAAAAATGCAAAAATGTGTATAAAGTTTCAAAAATCGCTTGACAAAACAGATATGGGTTGTACAATGTACATATTATATAAGAAATAGTGCAGTATTTTGCAAAAGAGGTTCGTTTTATGGAATTACGAGAGAAGATTAAAAATAAGAAGAGAATTGTCATTAAAGTAGGTACAACTACGATTACCTATGAACAAACCGGCAATATCAATCTGGACAAATTGGAGAAATTTGTTCGCATTCTTACGAATTTGAAGAATCAGGGTAAAGAAGTGATTGTTGTGTCCTCCGGTTCTGTGGCAATCGGAAGAAAGGTGCTTGGTATTGAAGAAAAACCGAAGATGGGTGCCATGAGACAGGCCTGCGCAGCAGTTGGTCAGGGAAGACTGATGATGATTTATGAAAAATTCTTTTCCGAGTACGGACAAAATACAGCACAGATTTTGTTGACCAAGGAATCTATTACAAATGAGGTGTGTAAAACGCAGGCAAAGATTGCATTTGAAACCTTGTTGCAAATGGGCGTGATTCCGGTTGTAAACGAAAATGACGCTATTTCTGTAGATGAAGAATTGTATGGTGTATTCGGCGATAATGATACCATGGCAGCGCAAGTTGCAGAGTTGGTAGAGGCCGATTTGTTGATTCTAATGTCAGATATTGATGGCCTTTACACAGACGATCCGAAGAAGAATCCAGATACGGAATTGATTTCGACGGTGTATGACATTGATGAAAAATTAGAAAATATGGCCAAAGGTGCAGGCAGTGAAAGCGGAACCGGAGGTATGAGAACCAAGATTGCAGCAGCAAAAATAGTGATGGATGCAGGTGCTGATATGATTATAGCAAATGGTGGCAATATTTCCTGTATCCAAGATATTTTGGAAGGTAAGGATGTGGGGACCTTATTTGTAGGGCGACACGCGGAGGTAAAATAAATGACTTATATGGAAGAGTTAGGAAAGCGTAGTAAAGTCGCAGCAGCCAAACTCGGCATTATGGGACAGAGCCAAAGAAATCAAGGGCTCCTTTGTGCAGCAGACATACTGGAAAGGTCAGCTACGTTTTTATTAGAAGAAAATGAAAAAGATATTGAAAATGCAAAGAAAAATGGCATGAAAGATTCTTTGATTGACAGACTGATGTTGACAAATGAACGCATTCAAGGAATTGCAGAGGGCCTTCGACAGATCGCAGATTTGGAAGACCCATTGGGAGAAATCGAATCTATGACAACTAGACCAAATGGTCTTGTGATTGGAAAGAAGAGAGTGCCACTTGGAGTCGTAGGAATTATCTATGAATCCAGACCGAATGTGACAGCGGATGCATTTGGACTTTGTTTAAAATCAGGAAATGCGACCATCTTGCGAGGCGGGAGCGATTGTATCAATTCCAACAAGGCAATTGTAAAGGTGCTTCGAGAAGCGTTAAGTGAAAGTGGTATTGTAGAAGATGCTGTACTTTTAGTCGAGGACACTGATAGGGCAGTTGCTCGTGACATGATGAAGTTAAACAAATACATTGACGTTCTAATCCCAAGAGGTGGAGCAGGGCTTATTAAGACTGTAGTAGAAAACAGCACCGTTCCGGTGATTGAGACCGGTACGGGCAACTGTCATATTTATGTGGATGAATTTGCAGATATTGATATGGCGGTTGAAATTATTGATAATGCAAAGACACAAAGATTGGGTGTTTGCAATGCTTGCGAATCTTTAGTTGTTCATGAGAAAGTAGCAGAAAAAGCATTGCCGGTTATCAGTGAGAGATTATTCTCCAAGGGAGTGGAAATTCGCGGCGATGAAAAAGCATGTAGTGTTGTAAAAGAAATGTTACCTGCTACAGAAGAAGACTGGGGAACAGAATATTTAGATAAGATTATTTCTGTGAAAATAGTATCCACTATCGAAGAAGCTATTTCTCATATTAATGCTTACAATACAGGACATTCAGAAGCAATTATCACGGACAATTATGAGCATGCTATGAAATTCCACAATGAGATTGATGCAGCAGCAGTGTATGTGAATGCATCTACCAGATTTACAGATGGCTTCGAGTTTGGATTTGGTGCAGAGATTGGAATCAGTACCCAGAAGTTACATGCAAGAGGACCGATGGGGTTAAAAGAACTTACAACTACAAAATACATTGTTTTTGGAAACGGACAAATCCGTTAATACGACTGAAACGAGGTGGCAGACATGATCAAAGTAGGAATTATCGGAGCAACTGGTTATGCCGGAAGTGAACTGGTACGAATTCTATTAGGACATAAGGACGTACAAATCAAGTGGTATGGCTCTAGAAGTTATATCGACAAAAAATATGCAGAAGTATATCAAAATATGTTTCGCATCGTAGATGACATTTGTAAAGATGATAATATAGAAGCATTGGCGAAAGAAGTAGATGTGATTTTCACAGCAACACCACAAGGATTTTTGGCATCTATTTTGACGGAAGAGATTTTGTCTCAAGTCAAGATTGTAGATTTGAGCGCAGACTATCGTATCAAAGATGTTGTTACTTATGAGGCATGGTACAAATTAGAGCACAAGAGTCCGCAGTTTATTGAGGAAGCTGTTTATGGGCTTTGTGAAGTAAACCGTGAAGATGTAAAGAAAGCTAGATTAGTGGCTAATCCGGGATGTTACACAACATGTTCTATTTTGACAGTTTATCCGTTGGCAAAAGAAAATCTCATTGATATGAACAGTTTAATTATTGATGCCAAGTCCGGTACATCAGGAGCCGGTCGTGGTGCAAAGGTAGATAACCTGTACTGCGAAGTGAATGAGAATATCAAAGCTTATGGTGTGGCGAGTCACAGACACACACCGGAAATAGAAGAACAGCTTGGCTATGCATCCGGACAAGAGGTGGTATTAAACTTCACTCCTCATTTGGTTCCAATGAACCGCGGCATTTTAGCCACTGCTTATGCAACTGTAAAGGCTGGCGTTACAGAGCAGGATATTCGAGCTGCATATGAAAAATATTATGCAAATGAGACCTTTGTACGTGTATTAGAACCAGGTGTTTGCCCACAGACCAAATGGGTGGAAGGCAGCAACTATGTGGATGTAAATTTTGTTCTTGATAAGCGCACCAACAGGGTGATTATGATGGGGGCTATCGACAACCTGGTAAAAGGGGCAGCAGGACAGGCAGTGCAAAATATGAATCTTATGTTTGGACTTCCGGAAGCAGAGGGACTTCGTCTAGTTCCGATGTTCCCATAAGTACAAGTTTGAAGGGATAAAACGTGATGATAAGAGTAATGACAGCAGATGATTATGAAGGGGTTCGTGCTCTTTGGATGAAAATAAAAGGCTTTGGAATTCGTAGTATTGATGATTCAAAAGAGGGCGTTGAACGGTTTTTAAAACGAAACCCGAACACTAGCGTAGTGGCAGTTGAAGATGGGAAAATAGTAGGAAGTATTCTGTGCGGTCATGATGGGAGACGAGGATGCCTTTATCATGTGTGCGTAGATGAAGACTATCGCATGAGAGGCATTGGTAAGAGCATGGTAGTAGCCTGTATGGAGGCTCTGCAAAAAGAGCAGATTAATAAAGTGTCTTTAATTGCATTTACCAAAAATGATGTGGGAAATGCATTTTGGAAAGAAATTGGCTGGACCAAACGAGAAGACCTTAACTACTATGACTTCACCCTCAATGAAGCAAATATTACAGCATTTAATAAATAAAAGTACAGAGAGGTAGAACATGATGAAGATTATTTCAGGTGGTGTCACCGCTGCAAAAGGGTTTGAAGCGGCAGCAGTGGCAGCAGAAATCAAATATAAAGGACGCACGGATATGGCCTTGGTTTATAGCCAAATGCCGTGTAAAGTTGCAGGAGCATTTACAACCAATCTTGTGAAAGCAGCTCCGGTAAAATGGGACCAGTCCGTAGTGAAAGACAGCGCTTTTGCACAAGCGGTGATTGTAAATTCCGGAATTGCCAACGCATGTACCGGTGCAGAAGGATATGGTTATTGCATGGAGACTGCACAAGAAGCAGCATCCGTGTTTGGAATTCCTTATGATAGTGTACTGATCGGTTCTACCGGTGTGATTGGAAAGCAACTTCCGATTGAACGTATCAAGGCGGGCGTACATAAACTTGCAAAAGCCAAGGCAAGCACAATCGAGGCAGGAACGGATGCGGCCAAAGCCATTATGACAACCGATACTTGCAAGAAGGAGATTGCAGTGACAGTTGAAATCGGTGGCAAGACCGTGGCTGTTGGAGGCATGGCAAAAGGATCTGGTATGATTCATCCAAACATGTGCACCATGTTGAGCTTTATAACAACAGATGCAGCCATCTCTAAAGAGGCACTGCAGTCGGCACTATCCGAGGATGTGAAAGATACCTACAACATGATTTCCGTAGATGGTGATACCTCTACGAATGACACTGTTTTGGTGTTGGCAAATGGTATGGCAGAAAATCCGGAAATCACAATAGGTACAGAAGATTATGTTACATTTGCCAAGGCACTTCATGAAGTAAATGAATATTTGGCAAAACAAATGGCAGGGGATGGAGAAGGCGCCACCGCACTTTTTGAAGTACGAGTAGTGGGTGCAGAGACCAAGGAACAGGCAGTTACAATCAGTAAATCAATTGCATGTTCAAATCTGACCAAAACAGCCATTGCAGGACATGATGCAAACTGGGGACGTATTCTTTGTGCTATGGGATACTCAGGGGCAGAGTTTGACCCAGAAAAGGTAGATTTATTTATCGAAAGTGAAGCAGGAAAGCTCCAACTGGTAAAAGACGGAGTAGGCACCGATTTTGACGAAGAGAAAGCGACTGCTATTTTATCCCAGTCAGTTATTGTTGCAACCGCAGATTTGAAAATGGGTGAGGCCAAGGCAACCGCTTGGGGCTGCGATTTGACCCATGGATATATTGATATTAATGCAGACTATCGCAGTTAATCAAAGGAGATGACGAAAGTGGACCAAAAATTAGAAAAATACTTAAGTAAAGCAGAAGTGCTCATTGAGGCATTGCCATATATTCAACGCTTTAACCGAAAAGTGATTGTAGTAAAATACGGCGGAAGTGCCATGGTGGATGAGGCGCTAAAAAGAAGAGTTATTCAGGACGTTACATTGCTCAAATTAGTTGGTTTTAAACCGATTATTGTGCACGGTGGAGGAAAGGATATCAGCCGTATGGTAGAGCGCGTAGGCATGGAGCCAAAGTTTGTGAATGGACTTCGTGTGACAGATGAAGATACCATGGAGATTGCAGAAATGGTTCTTAATAAAGTAAATAAGAGCCTGGTGCAATTAGTAGAATCTTTGGGCGTTCGCGCCATTGGTATCAGTGGAAAAGACGGTGCATTGTTGAAAGTAGATAAGAAGTATTCTAATGGAGAAGACATTGGGTTTGTGGGTGATATTAAAGAAGTAAATGCCCAAATCCTGTACGATTTATTAGAAAAGGACTTTTTACCTATTGTTTGTCCGATTGGTTTGGATGATGATTACAATACATACAACATTAATGCAGATGATGCCGCATGTGCAATTGCTCGTGCGATGGAAGCTGAAAAATTGGCATTTTTGACAGATATTGAAGGCGTTTACAAAGATCCAAAAGACCCGGAAACATTGATTTCCGAACTGACAGTTTCAGAAGCAGAAGGATTGATGAAGGATGGCTATATCGGAGGCGGTATGCTCCCGAAATTGCAAAATTGCGTAGATGCCATCAATAACGGCGTGTCTAGAGTGCATATATTGGACGGACGTATTCCACACTGTTTGTTGCTTGAAATATTTACAAACAAAGGTATCGGAACTGCGATTTTAAAAGATGACGGAAGTAGGTTTTATCATGAATAATTATATCGAAGTGGCAGAAAATGCTTTGTTGCATACATATAACCGCTACCAAGTAGTTTTAGAAAATGGCGAAGGCCCATATTTGTATGACATAGACGGAAAGAAATATCTTGATTTTGCAGCTGGGATCGGGGTTTGTTCTTTGGGTTATGGTCATCCGAAATTCAAAGACGCTCTGAAAAAGCAGATAGATGAATTAACTCATACTTCTAATCTGTTTTACAGTAAGCCAGTGGCAGAGGCGGCAGCGAGTTTAAAGTCCGCAGCACAGATGGACAGGGTCTTTTTTACCAACAGTGGTACAGAAGCTATTGAGGGTGCATTAAAGGCAGCAAGAAAGTATGCTTATACAAAGGGCAGTGGCAAGTATGAGTTTATTGCTATGAATCATTCTTTCCACGGAAGAAGTATGGGGGCTGTGGCCATTACAGGTACAGAACACTATAGAACTGCATTTGAACCTCTAATTGGAGGCGTGAAGTTTGCAGAATTTAACGATTTGGAAAGTGTGAAAGCACAAGTGACGGATAAGACATGTGCCATTATTTTAGAACCGATTCAAGGGGAAGGTGGCATTTATCCTGCAACAAAAGAATTCTTGCAAGGTTTGAGAGAATTGTGTGATGCCAAGGACATTTTGTTGATTTTCGATGAAATACAATGTGGTATGGGACGCACAGGTACTATGTTTGCATGGCAGGATTACGGCGTAAAACCGGATATTATGACCATGGCTAAAGCAATCGGAAACGGAGTCCCAGTAGGCGCTTTTGCTATGACAGAAAAAGTAGCTGAAAAATCTTTGG
The DNA here is from genome assembly GCA_045648005.1 of Faecalimonas sp. GTDB lineage: Bacteria > Bacillota > Clostridia > Lachnospirales > Lachnospiraceae > Faecalimonas. The sequence continues at coordinate 23,163 of JAZRND010000028.1, forward strand.
CTCCGGGAGACCATGGAACTACTTACGGTGGAAATCCGTTAGTCTGCGCGGCAGTGGATGCTGTCCTTCAAATCTTCGAGGAAGAGCAAGTGCTTTCCCATGTGAAACAGGTTAGTGCATATTTGGAGACAAAGTTGGACGAACTGGTTGCAAGTAGTGAAGAGGTGGTTTGTCGCAGAGGCAAAGGACTGATGCAAGGCCTTGTATTAAAAAAACCGGTAGGTGAAGTTATTAAAAAGGCAATGGCTCATGGACTCATTGTAATCTCTGCGGGAGGTAACGTACTTCGTATGGTGCCACCGCTGATTATCAAAGAAGAACAAGTGGATGAAATGATAGAGATATTAAGCTTGGCTCTGAATGAATAAGAAAGTATAAAACCCAATTGGTTGGATATACTCCCAATAGAAAATTTTAGGAGGTATTCCAATGATTGGGTTTTTAATTGCGCTTTTATCCGGCGCGCTTATGAGTGTACAAGGAGTTTTTAATACCCAGGTGACAAAAACTACGGGTATGTGGGTGTCGAACGGATGGGTACAGTTGACCGCTTTTGCGGTGTGTGTGGCAGCGTGGGTTTTCACGGGGCGAGATTCTATTTCAACTATTGCAAAAGTAGAGCCAAAGTATATGTTGCTTGGAGGAGTGATCGGAGCAGGTATTACTTGGACTGTCATTAAAAGCATTGAAATGTTAGGACCTGCCAAGTCAGCACTTCTCATTGTAGTTGCACAGCTTCTAGTGTCTTATCTGATTGAACTTTTCGGGCTTTTTGGAATGGATAAAGTGGGTTTTGAGTGGCGAAAATTAATTGGCTTAATTTTGGCCGCAGGAGGGATTGCCATTTTTCAGTGGAAGTAAAAAATGCATTGTAATTTACTTGAAATTTCGTTACAATAATTATGTATATGCATAGAGGGGTATCTGTAGTGAAAACTATGGAGGAAATATGCAAAAAAATAGTATTATTATTCTACTGATGATGGTGATTTTAAGCCTCGCAGGTTGTAGAAAATCCCAGAGCGAAGAGCTCTCTTTGCAAGAGACAGACACTGTGGATATACAGCAGGAGGAAGCAAAAGAAAGCATCTATGTGCATGTGTGTGGGGCTGTGAACTCGGAAGGAGTTTATGAACTTCCAAGAGGGAGCAGAGTATTCGAAGCCATTGAGGCAGCAGGCGGTTTTCGGGAAGATGCGGCAACCACAGAAGTGAATCAGGCAGAGTTGTTAGAAGATGAGGCGCGGATTTATGTGCCTACTGTTCAAGAAATTCAGCAAGGAACATCATCAAAAAATGGAAAGATAAATATTAACAAAGCTACCAAGGAAGAATTAATGACACTTCCCGGAGTAGGGGCATCTCGTGCAGAGAGCATTGTTCAGTACCGCAAGGAACAGGGTGCCTTTAAAAAGATTGAAGATATTATGAAGATTGCGGGCATTAAAGAAGCATTGTTTGAAAAAATCAAAGAACTGATTTCAGTATAAGTAAGGGAGAATATTTATGGGAAAAAGAGTGTTAGTAGTGGATGATGAAAAATTAATCGTGAAAGGAATTCGCTTCAGTCTCTTGCAAGATGGATTGGAAGTCGACTGCGCATATGACGGGGAAGAAGCGTTGGAGATGGCAAAGACAGAACAGTATGATTTGATTTTGCTGGATGTTATGTTGCCGAAAATGGACGGCTTCGAAGTGTGCCAGCAGATTCGTGAATTTTCTGATGTTCCGATTATCATGTTGACTGCAAAGGGAGATGACATGGATAAAATTTTAGGATTAGATAACGGTGCAGACGATTACATAACAAAACCATTTAATATTTTGGAAGTGAAGGCCAGAATCAAAGCTATTATGCGCCGTGGAAGAAAGAACGATGAGAAACCGGCACCGAGCAACGTATTAGAAAAAAATGGCATGAAGATTGACCGTGAAAGCAGAAGAGTGTTCATCGAAGGAACCGAAGTCAATCTGACAGCAAAAGAGTTTGATGTGTTGGAACTTCTTGCGACAAATCCGGACAAGGTTTATAACAGAGACCAATTGCTTAAGTTGGTATGGGGACTGGATTACCCGGGAGATGCAAGAACTGTGGATGTGCATATCAGACGTTTACGTGAGAAGATAGAGAAGACACCGAGCAATCCGAAGTACGTGTTTACGAAGTGGGGAGTGGGTTATTATTTTAAAAATTAACTGGAAAGACAAAGGAAAAATATGGAATAGTCTACAATTAAGGATTATTGTGCTGCTTATTTTGGTAAGCAGCATACCTTGTTTTATCGTAAAAGAGATTGTAGTGAATGCATATGAGACCCGAGCAGTAGCATGGCGAACTGCAGAAATTCAGGAACAGTGTATTATTCTTTCTAATCAACTGGCAAAGACGAACTATCTGGAATCTCCAAGTTCAGAAGTGCTAGATGCGGAAATGCTGCAGTTTTCCAACATTTACAATGGACGATTGATGGTGATTGATGAAAATTATACGATTATCAAGGACACCTTCGGCAGTGATGAAGGAAAGACCATGATTGCTTCCGATGTACTTGCCTGTTTTGCAGGAAGTAGTACTCAAACTTACGATGCAAAAGGGAAATATTTGGATATTACTGTGCCAATTACTGAAGTTGTAGGTGACAAGACTCAAGTAAAAGGGGTTATATTGGTCAGTGTTTCTACAGATATTATTTATGAAACTATGCAAGTGCTGAAAGGTAAGGCAGATGTAATCTGTTGGGTTCTTTTACTAATTATACTGATTGTCAGTGTCTTTGTATCAGCAGTTATGATGCGTCCATTTGCAACAATTGTAAAGGGAATCGGAGATGTGACAGAGGGGTATGAAAGCGAAAATCTGCATGTGGAGACATACAAGGAGACAAAAGACATTTCCGAAGCATTTAATAAGATGCTTGGACGTATGAAGCTTTTGGATGAATCGCGCCAGGAATTTGTGGCGAATGTGTCTCACGAATTAAAAACGCCTTTGACTTCTATGAAAGTATTAGCAGATTCACTTCTGGCACAAGAAGATGCCCCGGTAGAACTTTACAAAGAGTTCATGGGTGATATTACAGAAGAAATTGAACGTGAAAACAAAATTATCAATGATTTGTTATCATTGGTAAAAATGGATAAGACGTCTACAGACTTAAATGTAAAGCCGGAGAACATCAATGAATTAGTAGAACGTATATTGAAACGTTTACGACCGATTGCTGCTACTAGAAATGTGGAAGTTATTTTTGAAAGTTTTCGACCGGTAACAGCAGAAATCGATGAAGTGAAGATGACTTTGGCCATTTCTAATCTGGTGGAAAACGCAATTAAGTACAATCGCGAAGAAGGATGGGTGCAGGTTTCTTTAAATGCGGACCACAAGTATTTCTATTTGAAGGTTGCAGATTCAGGTATGGGTATACCGCAAGAAGCTCTAGATCATATTTTTGAACGTTTTTATAGAGTAGATAAATCTCATTCTAGAGAAATCGGTGGAACTGGATTAGGGCTTGCCATTGCGAGAAGTGCGGTTATTATGCACAGAGGAGCAGTGAAGGTTCACAGTGAAGAGGGGCAGGGCACAACATTTACTGTCCGTGTTCCGTTAAACTATATTGCGTAAAAGTGAGGAGAACCATGAAAAAAAGGTGGAGCATATTCTTTTGTTTTGTCATTCTTCTGTTGCTTGTTGGCTGCGCATCAAAGAACAAAAAAGAGAATGAAATGTATGTTTATTATCTAAATGCAGAGGGGAACACTCTTCTTCAAGAAATTTATCCTAAAATGGATTTAGAAGGCACTTTGCGAAAGTTAAATGAGCATTTAGGCGTGAATAAACAAATAAAAATTGAAAAGCAAAAATTGACTGGTAGTTATTTAGACCTTTATTTTGACGAAAGTTATTATAACATGAGTCGCAATACCGAGGTGTTACTTCGCGCTGCTGTTGTACAGACGATGGTCCAACTGGATGAAGTGGAGTTTGTGACATTCTATGTGGGAAACAAACCATTGAAAGATTATGGCGGTAATGATGTGGGTAAGATGCAGGGCGAGGACTTTGTACAGAAAACGGGAACGGCTATGGACCATTATCAAACTGCAGATATAACACTTTATTTTTCCAACAAAACCGGAACAGAGTTGCGGGAAGTGAAAAAAAGTGGTGTCCGCTATGGCGCCAATACCGCGATTGAAAGATTAGTAGTCGAGCAGTTGATGAAAGGGACATCAGCGTCAGGAAAGCAATCTACAATTCCAAAGACCGCTATGTTACTTGGGGTTTCTGTCAAGGATGAGGTTTGTTATGTGAATTTTGATTCAAAATTTTCGACAGACAGTTATGATTTGGATCCGGAAGTCACCATTTATTCCATCGTTAATTCTGTCATTGCAAATAGCACTGTAACGAAAGTACAGCTTCTTATTGATGGGGCAAGTGATGTGGTTTATAAAAATAAGGTGGATTTAAGCCAACCATTGACAGCAAAGTTAGACTTGATTAAGGAGTAATTATGAGGACAAGGCCATTATGTTTTGTATGCTTACTGTTTCTCATTATACAGAGCATAGGACTGATGATAAGCGGGAAGTCTCGATGTGAGATACCCGCTTCCTCTATCTATCGAGGAGAGGACAAACAAGTTGTCTGTGTGCAAGGACAGGTATACAAAAAGGAAAATAAATCAAAGTATCAAATCATTTATCTAAAGAACAATTCTGTTCGAGATTTCAAACTTATGATATATGACAAAAATTTCATACAAATTTCTATCGGACAAAAGGTGGAAGTTAATGGCACAATTGGGCATTTTGACGAAGCACGAAATCCAGGAAATTTCAACCAGGCTCTTTATTATGCAAAACAAGATGTTTATGGGGTTATTTGGGCGAATTCCATAAAAATCATAGATAACAAAGAGCATGTCTTTTTAGAAAAACTATATCAATTCAAACAACTGTGGAAGAGTAAGCTGTTAGAATGCATGGATGAAAAACAAGGCGGCATTTTAGTCGCCATGTTATTAGGAGATAAAGAGGCTATGAACTCCGATGTACAGGAACTTTACCAAGTAAATGGAATTGGACATATCCTTGCTATTTCAGGGCTTCATATTTCTTTTATTGGGCTTGGGATTTATAAGTTGCTGCGAAAAAGCGGATTGGGGTTTGAGAGCGCTGGCTTGATTGGGGTGAGTGTGCTTACATTGTATGTTTGTATGATTGGTTTCACAGTATCTGTTATTCGGGCTTATGTTATGTTATCATTTCGGATTGGTGCGGATATGTGTGGCAGGGTATATGATATGTTGACTGCGCTTATGGTGGCAGCAACAATTACTGTGTATTCTCAACCGCTGTATTTGGCAGATGAGGGTTTTTGGATGTCCTACGGCGCTATATTTGGGCTTTTGCTTGTGCTGCCGGCTTTACAAAAATGTGCATGTAAGAGGCGAAAATGGTTGGATGGAGTACTGGCTAGCATGTCTGTTAATATCGTTCTTTTCCCGATTCTTTTATGGTTCTATTTTGAATTTCCTATTTATTCTATATTCTTAAACATTTTGGTGGTGCCGTTGATGTCATGGGTATTAGCTTTGGGAATGATAGGAAGTTTATGTCTTGTGTGCATTCCGCCATTGGGAAGTTTGTGCCTAAAAGGTTGTGGCCTTTTACTGTTGGTGTTTGAGCGGCTAGGTGAAGCAGTCAGTCACTTGCCTGCAACTAGGTGGGTGCTTGGAAAACCAAGCATACTTATGATTTGTACTTACTATTTGATACTAATAGGAATTTTGTTCTTTATTTATGTGTCGAAGACAGGGAAGTGGTGGGCATTTTGCACGCTAGTCATAGGGGGCTTACTTTTTTGCTATGAGCCAAGAGGAAATCTTACGGTTACGATGTTGGATGTGGGACAAGGTGATTCCATATTTTTGAAGGGGCCTGAAGGGACTAGTTATCTGATTGACGGTGGAAGTAGTGATGTGAAAGAACTGGGGAAATATCGATTAGAACCATTTTTGAAGAGTCAAGGTGTCGGAAAACTGAAATATGCATTTGTTACTCATGGCGATGGAGACCATTATAGTGGGATATTAGAAATGTTGGGGCGACAGTCTGTGGGAGTGAAGATAGAAAATCTCGTTTTTCCAAGTAATTATCGACAAGATGAGAAGCTTTTAGAATTGCAGATAATTGCCAAACACTATGGAACGAATACATTAGTCATAGAAGAAGGAGAAGAACTGTCAGAGGGTGAATTTTCCATTCAGTGCTTGCAACCAAGTAGTACGGAAAGTGAGCTAGAAGGAAATGCAGGGTCGATGGTTTTAGCTGTCACCTTTCATGATTTTTCTATGTTGTGCACGGGTGACGTGGAAGGGGAAGGAGAGGAACTTTTGTTTTCAAAAATGCAAGGGGAGAAATACGACGTTTTGAAAGTGGCACACCATGGTTCAAAAAATAGTTCTTCGGAAGCTTTGTTAGATATGATACAACCGAAAATAGCGCTCATTTCTGCCGGCAGAGATAATGGATATGGACACCCGCATGAAGAAGTTCTTCAGAGGCTTGAAAAAGTGAAGAGTCGGGTTTTTACTACACAAGAAAATGGGGCGATTATGCTAATCACAGACGGGAATTCATTGACATTTGGCGCTATTCCATTTAGACTATAAGGAAATATGTGCAGAAAGGCGAGCATACATGAAAAGTCTGAATGAAGATTTAAAAACCGGACAATTTAATAAAGTTTATTTGTTGTATGGCGAAGAGGCATATTTGAAGAAGCAATACAAAGACAAGCTGCGCGAAGGCATTCTCTCATCAGGGGATAACATGAACTACGCATATTTTGAAGGCAAAGGAATCAATGTGAACGAGATTATCGACTTGGCTGAAACTTTGCCGTTTTTTGCAGAGCGCAGATTGATTGTTTTAGAAGACACCGGCTTTTTTAAAAGTGGTGGGGTGGAGTTGGCAGATTATCTGAAAGAAATGCCGGAGACTACAACCATTCTTTTTATCGAGACAGAAGTTGATAAACGAAACAAGTTATATAAGGCTGTTCAAAATAATGGGCGGGTTGTAGAATTGGGGCGTCAAGATGAAAATACTTTACTTCGCTGGGTGGCAGGAAATGTCAAGAGAGAAGGAAAGCAGATTAGTGAAAATACAGTTCGATATTTCCTCGCAAAAGTGGGTACGGATATGGAAAATATCCAGAAGGAATTGGAAAAGTTATTCTGCTATACCTTGGATCAAGTTTCCATTTCCAATGAAGATGTAGATGCCATTTGTACTACCCAGATTACAAATAAGATTTTTGACATGGTAAATGCAGTGGCGGACAAAAAGCAAAAGGTGGCCCTGGATTATTATTATGATTTGTTGGCACTGAAGGAACCGCCAATGCGTATCTTGTTTTTACTTGCAAGACAGTTTAAACAATTGTTAGAAGTAAAAACGATGGACGGACGAGGCTATGCTAGAAAAGAGATTGCAGAAAAGACCGGCATCAACCCATTTGTGGTTGGCAAGTATCAAGTTCAGGCGAAGGCATTTTCAAAAGAAGAGTTGAAACGGATTATGGAAGATGCTGTTGAGACAGAGGAAAGTGTAAAGACAGGAAATCTTACAGATATTTTAGGTGTAGAGCTTTTTATTATTCGATATTCATCATAGGAGGACAAGATGGCAAGAATAGACCAGAACAAAATTCGAAATTTTTGTATTATTGCGCACATAGACCATGGTAAGTCTACTTTGGCAGACCGTATTATAGAGAAAACGGGTCTGCTCACCAGCCGTGAAATGCAGGCGCAAGTGTTAGACAACATGGAATTAGAGAGGGAGCGCGGTATTACCATTAAGGCACAGGCAGTTCGTATCGTTTATAAAGCCAAAGACGGAGAAGAGTATATCTTTAATTTGATTGATACTCCGGGACATGTTGACTTTAATTATGAAGTGTCACGTAGCCTTGCGGCTTGCGACGGCGCCATTTTGGTAGTGGATGCGGCACAGGGTGTAGAAGCCCAGACTTTGGCTAATGTATATTTGGCATTGGATCATGATTTGGATGTTATGCCGGTTATCAACAAAATCGATTTGCCTAGCGCAGAACCGCAACGTGTCATTGATGAGATTGAAGATGTTATCGGAATTGAAGCACAGGATGCGCCTCTTATTTCAGCTAAAGTAGGTCTTAATATTGAGGATGTGTTGGAACAGATAGTGGAGAAGATACCGGCGCCTACAGGAGATGCTGATGCGCCACTTCAAGCCCTCATTTTTGACTCGGTGTACGATTCTTACAAAGGTGTTATTGTATTTTGCCGTATCAAAGAAGGTTCTGTCAGAAAAGGTACTAACATGAAAATGATGGCTACCGGTGCTACTGCAGAGGTAGTAGAGGTGGGGTATTTTGGCGCTGGTCAATTTATTCCATGCGAGGAACTTTCTGCAGGAATGGTTGGTTATATTACAGCTAGTTTGAAAAACGTGAAAGATACCCGTGTGGGCGATACCATTACGGATGCAGATAATCCTTGTGACCAGCCGCTCCCTGGGTATAAAAAGGTACAGCCAATGGTGTACTGTGGTATGTATCCGGCAGATGGCGCAAAATATCAAGATTTGCGTGATGCGTTGGAAAAGTTACAACTTAATGATGCGTCCTTGCATTACGAGCCGGAGACATCGATTGCTTTAGGATTTGGTTTCCGTTGTGGATTTTTGGGACTGTTACATTTGGAGATTATTCAGGAGCGTTTAGAGCGTGAGTACAACCTAGACTTGGTGACTACTGCACCGGGCGTTGTATATAAGGTACACAAAACGAATGGCGAAGTGATTGAACTTACGAACCCATCCAATTTGCCGGAACCAACGGAGATTGATTATATGGAAGGGCCGATGGTGAAGGCTGAAATCATGGTAACTTCGGAATTTATCGGAGCTATCATGGATTTGTGTCAAGAGCGTCGTGGTATTTATCAGGGCATGGAATATATTGAAGAAACTAGAGCAGTGCTTCGTTACCATTTGCCATTAAATGAGATTATTTACGATTTCTTTGATGCATTGAAATCCCGCTCAAGAGGTTATGCATCTTTTGATTATGAAATGCTTGGATACGAGAAGTCAGAACTTGTGAAACTTGACATTTTAATTAATCGCGAAGAAGTGGATGCATTGTCATTTATCGTGTTTGAAGGAAATGCTTATGAGCGTGGGCGCAAGATGTGCGAAAAATTGAAAGACGAAATTCCAAGACACTTGTTTGAAATTCCAATTCAGGCAGCCGTAGGAAGCAAGATTATCGCAAGAGAAACAGTCAAAGCCGTGCGTAAGGATGTATTGGCCAAATGTTATGGTGGTGATATTTCTCGTAAACGTAAGTTGTTGGAAAAACAAAAAGAAGGTAAGAAGAGAATGCGTCAAATCGGAAATGTAGAGGTTCCGCAGAAGGCATTTATGAGTGTCTTGAAGTTAGACGATAAAAAGTAATATGAAATCAGAATTAGAATTATATATTCACATCCCATTTTGCGTAAAAAAGTGTGCTTACTGTGATTTCCTTTCTAGTCCGCAAAGCGAAGAGGTTATAGAAAGTTATGTAGAAGCTTTGATTTTGGAAATCAAAGGTCATGACACATACGCAGATACGGTTACTTCTATTTTCCTAGGTGGCGGAACTCCATCTATCTTAAGTGGTGAGCAGATGGAACGGATTTTCCATGCCGTGAGAGCTCGGTTCGATGTGGCACAAGACGCGGAAATAACCATTGAGGCCAATCCGGGGACTGTGACAGTAGAAAAATTAAATGCTTACAGAAGGTGTGGAATCAATCGCATTAGCTTTGGCTTGCAGTCAGCAAATAATGAGGAATTGAAGCTTTTGGGACGGATTCATACCTATGAGGAATTCCTTACAAGTTACAACTTGGCGAGAGAGGCAGGCTTTGACAATATCAATGTGGATTTGATTTCAGCCATTCCCAAGCAGACGATACAAAGTTTTGAAGAAACGCTGCAGAAAGTAAGCGCTTTAAATCCGGAGCACATTTCTGCCTACAGTTTAATTGTGGAAGAAGGAACACCTTTTGCAAAACTATACGGAGAAGATGGTCCAAAGGAGAAGGACTTACCAAGTGAAGAGGAAGAACGAGAAATCTATCGACGGACGGAGGAGATACTTAATCGGTCTGGGTATATTAGATATGAAATTTCCAATTATGCCAAGCATGGAAAAGAATGTAGACACAATCTTGGCTATTGGGAACGAAAGAATTATCTGGGATTGGGATTGGGTTCTGCCAGCTTGATGGACAATGTCCGATACAAAAACATAGATGATTTGGATGTTTATATCAAGCATGCTCATGATCCAAAGCAAATACAAGAGCAGATAGAACCATTGACTGTAGTGGAACAGATAGAAGAATTTATGTTTCTTGGTCTGCGCAAGATGCAAGGAATTTCAGCGACAGAGTTTGAAAATCAGTTTGGAAGTGCGTTGGAAGAATGCTACGGGGAACAGATAGAACGTTTCTTGAGAGAAGGCTTACTGGAAAGGAAAGATAGTTATTTGAAACTTACAAAACAAGGAATTGACGTAAGCAATTATGTGCTGGCAGAGTTTTTGCATTAGTTTTAATGACTGCGGAGGAAAGAATCATGTTTCAAGGGAAGATGAAAGCGGTTACATTTAGTTATGATGATGGAGTGGTGCAAGATAGAAGATTAATTCCGCTGCTCAATAAGTATAATCTTAAAGCTACTTTTAATTTGAATTCAGGACGCTTTGGAGAAGCGAAAATGTTACAAATGGGCGACAAAGAAATGCTCTGGAAAAAAGTCGAAGCCGAAGAAGTGAAAGAGCTTTATCGGGGACATGAAGTGGCCGCTCATACCATCAACCACAAACGATTAACAGAAATGACAGACGAAGAAGTCATTTATCAAGTAGAGGAAGACCGCTTACGTTTGAGTGAATTAGTTGGATACGAGGTAAAGGGCATGGCCTATCCTTGTGGTGGTGTTAACAATGATGATCGAGTAGCACAGCTTATCAAGGACCATACAGGTGTAAAATATGCCCGTACTATTAAAAGTTCTAACTCCATGGATTTGCAGGACAACATCTATCGTTTTAATCCGACTATTTATCATTTGTCTTTTGACCAGGCTTTTCAATTCGGACAGGAACTGATTGACGCAAAACCGGAGAAACCGATGCTCTTATATTTATGGGGACACGGATACGAGTTTGACTTGGAAGATGCATGGGAAAAATTCGAACAATTTTGTGAATTTATCAGCGGACATGATGATATCTTTTACGGAACAAATAAGGACGTATTTGATATGTAAGAAAAAGGACATTTGCGAGATTGCAAATGTCCTTTGTGTTTTATTCTTCGTCGTCCATTTCTTCGAATTCTTGCTCGTCTAACCATTCGTCAAATGCATCTGCAGCAGCTTCGTATTCGTCGTCGCTTTCGATGTTTTCCAAAGTTGGTTCTCCGTCTTCAGTTTCTACGTAACGGTAGATATATACATCACCGTCTTCGTTGTCACCATCTTCATCTAATGGAAGTAAAGCAATATATTCTTTTTCATCTACGCTGTAAATTGTAAGTACTGCACATTCTACTACTTCATCGTTATCAAGTGTAAGAGTTACAGTTACTTCTTCGTTGCATCCGCAGTTGCAATCGTGATTGTGTTCGCTCATAATAAGTCTCCTTTGCGTGTATATTTGATACCTTTACTCTAGCAGAATGAGAAAAGAATTGCAAGGTGAGATTTCTACTAGGCAAAGAAAAAGAAATCGTGTATAATAAACAAGGCTTAAAAAAACAGAGAGAAGGTTGTTCTATGAAAGCGTGGAAACATTTTTGTACAATCACATATCATAAATATTTGGTAGCAAAAGGATGTTTTGCCGTAGGTCTCTATCGTCAAGGACTTTTACATGATATGTCAAAATATAGCTGGACAGAGTTTCGTGTGGGAGCAAAATATTATCAGGGAACGAGAAGTCCAAACAATGCAGAAAAGGAAGCCGTTGGCTACTCTTCAGCATGGCTTCATCATAAAGGAAAAAATAAGCATCATTTAGAATATTGGCTGGATTATGGCTTTGCACCAGATAAGCGAATTACAGGAATGAAAATGCCGGTCAAATATGTAGTAGAGATGTTTATGGATCGTATCGCAGCATGCAAAGTATATATGGGCGCTGATTATCACGATCGAGAACCGTTTGCATATTATGAACGTGGAAAGTCAATAACCATTCTGCATGACGAGACTAGAGAATTACTAGAAACGATGCTCAAAATGTTAGCGGAAAAAGGGGAAACAGAGACCTTTGCATATGTTAAAAAGGAGATATTGAAAAAATAAAAAGAACTCGCAAGTGAATTGGCACTTGCGAGTTTGTTGTTATTCGGGATAAATTAGCTGTGCATCTGAAATGTTTGTTAGAACGTTTTCTAAATATTTTTTGGCAAGATATTTGGCCATTGGAAGATTCATATCCAGGTAGTTTCCACAGTCTTTCGCAGACGCTCCCGGAACCTCTCCTTCAAAAACAGAAATAAATGTAAACATTTCTTTCAGCAGTCCTACAATGTCTTTTGACTGATAATCGCCGGCTAATAAAAGATAGAATCCGGTACGACATCCCATAGGTCCAAAGTAAATAATCTTGGAAGCATACTCTTTATGGTTGCGCAAGAAAGTGGCTGCCAAATGTTCTATGGTGTGCATTTCAGCTGTGTTCATAACCGGCTCATCATTTGGGCTTGTCATGCGAAGGTCGAAGGTTGTGATTACTTCTGAACCTACGTGGTCTTTTCGTGAAACATATACCCCTGGCACTAGTTTTATATGGTCTATAGTAAAACTTGCAATCTTTTTCACAAATATTCCTCCTAAACAAAAGATAAATTTATTATAATGCTTTCTTTTGTGGAAAACAAGTGGTATACTAACAAGAGGTTTGGAGGTGGAATGGATGCGATTATACCTGATGAGACATGGTGAAACAGATTGGAATAAGGCGAATTTGTGGCAAGGTCGCACAGATATTCCCCTGAATGAAAATGGTCGAAAGGTTGCAAGGCTTACCAGAGCGGGTCTGAAAGACGTGAGATTTGACGCAGCATTTTGCAGTCCGCTTGCAAGAGCAAAAGAAACGGCGGAAATTGTTTTAGAAGGACGGGATATTGACTTGGTCCCAGATGAGCGCATCATTGAGATGGGCTTTGGCTCATGGGAAGGGACAAATATGTATATCAAAACCGATGCCATTGTTCAGTATTTCAAACACCCTGAATCTTATGTGGATGAAAATGGGGTGGAGCCATTTGAAAATATGTTAGCAAGAGCAAATTCCTTTTTTGATGAGTTGAAAGCAAATCCGAAGTATGAAGATGGCACTATTTTGGTAGCTACTCATGGGGCGGCACTACGAGGACTCATATGTGCCTTGAAAGGCAATCCTGTTTCGAAGTTTTGGGAAGGCGGAATTCATAAGAATTGTGGTATGACCATTGTAGATATTGAGAACGACAAAGTTGAAATCGTGCAAGAAGCGATTATCGTATATGATGAAAAGGACTTGGAGGAAAAAGAAAATGATTAATGACAAGAAAGTATTGTTCAGCGGAATGCAAGCCACGGGAAATTTGACTTTGGGAAATTATCTTGGCGCGTTGAAAAACTGGATTACTTTAAGTGATGAGTATGAGTGCTTTTATAGCGTAGTAGACATGCATTCTATCACTGTAAGACAGGACCCTGCCACACTTCGAAGGCGAGCAAGGGCGTTATTAACCTTGTATATTGCAGCAGGTTTAGATCCGGAAAAGAATTGTATTTATTATCAGTCCCATGTCTCTGGACACGCGGAGTTGGCATGGATTTTAAATTGTTATACTTACATGGGCGAACTTAACCGAATGACACAGTTTAAGGATAAATCAGCAAAACATGCTGATAACATCAATGCAGGATTATTTACCTATCCGGTCTTAATGGCAGCGGACATTTTATTGTTCCAAGCAGATGTTGTTCCGGTGGGTATTGATCAAATGCAACATTTAGAATTAACCAGAGATATTGCACAGAGATTTAATGGAATTTACGGGGATGTATTTACGGTTCCGGAACCATATATCGGAAAGATTGGTGCCAAAATCATGAGCCTTCAGGACCCAACTAAAAAGATGTCCAAGTCTGATGAAAATCCAAATGCAAGTATTTATCTTATGGATGACCCGGATACGATTATTCGTAAATGCAAGAGAGCTGTTACCGATTCGGAAGCCCAGATTTTGTATCGTGATGAACAACCGGGTGTAAAGAACTTGATTGACATCTATAGTGCATGTACAAATAGTACACCACAGGATGTAGTGAAAGAGTTTGATGGAAAAGGTTATGGAGATTTCAAACTGGCAGTAGGAGAAGCAGTTGTTTCAGTATTGAAACCATTGCAAGATGAAGTTGCCAGATTAGAAAAGGATAAAGCGTATATTGATAGCATTATCAAGAACAATGCTGAAAAAGCAAATTATTATGCGTTAAAAACCTTAAGAAAGGTACAAAAGAAAGTCGGATTTCCAGAACGTATCCGATAAATCAAGGAGGAAATATGATGAAAACAAATAAGACAGCAGTTTTGACTGCATTACAAACAATTGAAGTAAAAGAAACAAGCGTGCCTACAATCGGACCAGATGACGTGTTGGTTAAGATGGAGTATTGTGGTGTGTGTGGTTCCGATGTAGAGTTCTTTGCACACGGATGTATTGGAACAAACCAAGTAAAATATCCGTTTGTTTTAGGACATGAAGTTTCAGGGATTATTGATGCTGTTGGTGAAAATGTGAAACATGTGCAGGTTGGCCAGGCGGTAGTGATTGAACCAGGTATTCCATGTGGACATTGTGAATTTTGTCGTCAAGGTCGCTACAATATCTGCGCGAACATGAAATTCATGTCTTCACCACCGTACGATGGATTATTAAGTAAATATGTAGCAGTTCCGGCAAGTACTGTATCGCCAATCCCGGCAGGTGTATCTACAAAGACAGCAGCACTTGTAGAACCATTGGCAGTTGGTATGCATGCAGCAAAATTAGGTGACGTGAAAGCACCAAAGACTGTTGTTATTTTGGGCGGTGGCTGTATCGGACTTTGTACCCTTTTGAGCTGTAAGCAATTAGGCGCTTCTAGAATCATTGTTAGTGACCTATTCCAAAATCGTTTAGATGTGGCAAAAGAATTGGGCGCAGAAATCGTAAATGCATCTGAATGTAACGCCGTAGAAAAGATTTTAGAACTTACCAATGGCGAAGGTGCTGACGTAGTGTTAGAAACTGCGGGAAGCAAGATTACAACTTCTCAGACAACATTGCTTATGCGTCGTGGCGGAACCATTGTAATTGTAGGAAATGTTTTGGGGGATGTACCGTTCAACTTCAGAAACATTGCTCGTACAGAAGGAACTGTAAAAGTTGCAAGACGTTACTGCAATGATTTCCAAGCATGTTTAGGAGCAATCGCAAACGGTGGAATTCCGGCAGAAAAATTGGAACGTATTGTGGATGCAGTATATGACTTTGATAAGTCACAAGAAGCATTTGAACGTTCTTTAAATGATAAGCAAAATATTACAAAAGTGGTTATTAAAATCGCAGATTAGTGTAGAGGAAAATATATGAAAGTAATAGCAACAGAAAAAGGACCAAAAGCTTTGGGGCCTTATTCGCAAGGGTATGTACATAATGGTGTTTTTTATTCGGCAGGACAAATTCCGATTAACCCTGTGACGGATATGATTGAAGCCACAGATATCGAGGGACAGACAGAACAGGTTTGCAAAAATTTGGGCGCAGTTCTTGAAGCGGCGGGAAGCTCTTTTGAGCAAGTTCTAAAGACCACCTGCTTCTTGGCGAATATGGATGACTTTGTAGCCTTTAACGGAATCTATGCAAAGTACTTTACTTCCAAACCGGCCAGAAGTTGCGTGGCGGTTAAGACCTTGCCAAAGAACGTGCTTTGTGAAATAGAAGTGATTGCAGTGACAGAAGAATAGGAGTTACAGAAATGGCAGAAGAACAAAAGAAGGAAACTTGTACGGCAGAAAGTTGTTCTAGTTGTGCCCAAGCCGGCACATGCCCAAGTAAAAAGGTAGATATGAAGATTGCACCGAATGAACACACACGTGTAAAGAAAGTCATTGGTGTTATTAGTGGTAAAGGTGGAGTGGGAAAATCTATGGTGACCGCTTCGCTCGCGAGATTGATGAGAGAACAAGGGTATTCCGTAGGTATTTTAGATGCAGACATTACAGGACCATCTATTCCTAAAATGTACGGCATGCATGAACATGCAGTAGGAGCAGAAGTAGGATTATTTCCTTGTATCGCAAAAGATGAAACTCGTATTATGTCTGTGAATTTATTGTTAGACAGTGAGGATACGCCGGTAATTTGGCGCGGTCCTATTATTGCAGGTGTAGTAAAGCAATTTTGGGAAGAAGTATTATGGGGAGATTTGGACTATCTTTTTGTAGATATGCCACCTGGAACCGGCGACGTACCACTTACAGTTTTTCAATCTTTACCAATAGATGGCGTTGTAATTGTGACTTCTCCGCAGGATTTAGTACAGATGATTGTGAAGAAGGCTTACTACATGGCAGAAGCTATGAATATTCCGGTGCTTGGTATCGTGGAAAATTATAGCTATTTGAAATGTCCGGATTGTGGAAAAGAAATCAAGGTGTTTGGAGAAAGCCACATCGATGAGGTTGCCGCGGAATTAGGCATGAAGGTATTAGGAAAGATGCCAATCGACCCTAAATTAGCAGAACAGGTAGAAGAAGAAAAATTCTATGAAGTAAACAATGTTTATTTAAATGATGCAATAGAGGTGTTAACAAGATAATGATACAGATATTGACACGTGCAGGCTGTTTTGTAGCAATTATTGTTCTGGGTTATATATTGCGAAGAAAGGGATTTTTTCGCGAACAAGATTTTGGCATCCTTTCGAAAATATTGTTAAAAATCACATTACCGGCGGCAATTGTATCAAATTTTGTGGGCCGAAAACTAGATGCTTCCATGCTGCTTTTGACTGTTTTTGGACTAGGTGCCAGCATCCTTTACGTGACATTAGCATACTTAATGAACCTGAAAATAAAAAAAGAACACCAGATGGAAGAAATGGTTTCTATGGGTGGTTATAATATTGGCGCATTTACCATGCCTTTTGCGCAAGGTTTCTTGGGTGCGACAGGAGTTATTACTACAAGTTTGTTTGATATAGGAAATGCGTGCGTTTGCTTGGGTGGATCTTATGGCCTGGCTAAAAGTATGAAAGAAGGCGGAAAGTTTTCCTTTATTACTATTGGAAAAGCGTTGGTGAAATCCATCGCTTTTGATTGCTATTTTGTTATGGCAATTGTAGCCCTGTTTCAGATTCCAATTCCAAGGGTTATTGTTTCTTTTGTGGAAATTGTCGGAAGTGCGAATCCTTTTGTAGCTATGCTCATGATAGGCGTAGGATTTAAAATAGCAGGAGACCGTGAACAGATAGGTCGTATGGTACGCATTTTGTGTGTGAGGTATGGAGTAGCACTTGTATTAGCTTTGGGATGCTATTATATGTTACCGTTCCCGTTGGAGGTTAGACAAGCACTTATGATTGTTTTGTTTAGTCCGTTCCCGTCTTCAGCACCGGCTTATACCGGGGAACTGAAATGTGATGTGGGATTCGCTAGTGCACTCAATTCAATTTCTATTGTTTGTAGTGTGATTTTTATCGTTACGATTTTGACTGTTACGTTATAGAATTTTCAAGTAAATATCAAAAGTTTTGAAAGAGTTATTAAAATTTTTAATAACTCTTTTTTGTTTTCCATATTTTACGACTTGCAAACACATGTTCGAGATGATAATATTAAGACAGAACATACGTTTGGAGTAAGGTGAGATTATGTGGATTGCAGAAAATATGGGGCTGGCAGAAAAGCTGAATATTCTAACGGACGCTGCAAAATATGATGTGGCGTGTACATCTAGCGGGACAGATAGAAAGAACGATGGAACTGGAATAGGTAATTGCGTCAAATCAGGTATTTGTCACACCTTTTCTGCGGATGGACGCTGTGTGTCATTGCTGAAGATTTTGTTTACTAATGAGTGCATTTATGATTGCAAATATTGCATTAACCGTTCGTCCAATGATGTGCCGAGAGCATCCTTTACACCGGATGAGGTGTGTGAACTTACGATTCAGTTTTATCGCCGAAATTATATCGAAGGGCTGTTCTTAAGCTCGGGGATCATGAAGAGTCCTAATTTTACCATGGGACTGATATATGAGACTTTATATAAGTTACGCCATCAATATCATTTTCAGGGTTATATCCATGTAAAAACGATTCCGGGAGCGGACCAGGAACTAATACAACGAGTAGGGTTTCTTGCAGATAGAATGAGTATTAACTTGGAACTTCCGACTGCAGAAAGTTTGCGTAAACTAGCACCTCATAAGAACCGAAAGAATATTTTGACACCGATGAGGTTTGTGCAGAATCGTATGCAAGATAACAAGCAAGAAATCGTGACGTATAAAAAGGCACCACGGTTTGTGCCGGCAGGACAGAGTACACAAATGATTATTGGGGCTACGCCGGAAAATGATTTTCAAATCTTGAATGTTGCAGAAGCTTTATATAAAAATTTTTCTTTGAAACGTGTGTTTTATTCTGCCTTTGTTCATGTCAATGAAGATTCGGCGCTCCCGGCAAAGAATGATGACGGACCACCTATGTTGCGGGAACATCGATTGTATCAGGCAGATTGGTTGTTGCGCTATTATGGGTTTGAAGCCCATGAATTATTATCTGAAAAGAATCCTAACTTTAATGTCCTTATCGATCCCAAATGTAATTGGGCATTGGAACATTTAGATTGCTTTCCTGTAGAGATTAATAGAGCAGATTATCACATGTTATTGAGAGTTCCGGGGATTGGATACAAATCGGCAGGACGAATTGTGCAGGCAAGACGAATGGGAAGGCTAGATTTTGAGGATTTAAAGAAATTAGGGGTGGTCTTAAAGAGAGCATTGTATTTTATTACTTGCAATGGGAAAATGATGTATCCTACAAAAATAGACCAAGATTATATTTTGAGAAATCTACTTCATGTGAGTGAAAAGGTTCCTCTTTCTGTACAAGAGTTGAGCTATCGACAGATGTCGCTCTTTGATGATGTTAGATTTCGGGAAGAACAGATTACAAAGATTATAGGATAGGTGTAAGAAATGAAACAAGTGTATATATGCAGTGATACTGTCAATGGTGTTTTTTCAGCTATTTACGATGCATGGAAAACGAAGTTGAGAGAAGAACAACTGGGAATTGTATTAAAAGGAAATATGGATCAAGAATTATTTTGCGAATATAAAGAAGTGCAGGAAAGTCAGAAAAAAGCACAGGCAGTTGAAAAACTCATCAAAAAGCATTTGGGTTACGACGCTTATTGGGATATTTATCACGCAGTGCTTTCGGATGATCGCGAGAAAGGTAATGCGATTTTAGGAGCGATGCTGGAAGCAAAAGAAATCGGCGATAGTAGAAAGATTATGCAACACTTGTCTCATCCACAAGTGAGAAAAGTTTTTGAATTATGTCGGAAGGTTTCCAATGAAGCACATTTTTACAAAGAAACGGTTCGGTTTTCGGAGTTGGATAGCGGGATGCTCTTCGCAATTATAGAACCTAAAAATCAAGTCTTGACTTGTCTGGGTGATCACTTTTCTAATCGCTTTCCTTTAGAAGATTGGATGATTTTTGACAAGACTCATCAAGTGTTTTTAGTACATCCGAAGAAAAAACACTGGTTATTAGTGGTTGATGCGAAACTAAATGAGAGAGCTGCAGAGAGAATCAGTTCCGGAGAACAGCTTTATGTAAATCTGTGGAAGGAATTCTTTAAAAGTATTTCTATTCGAGAGAGGGAAAGTTATGAAAGACAGAGAAACAATCTGCCTTTGCGTTACCGTGAGCATATGACGGAATTTCATTAAAGAGAGAAAATAAGGATATATGAAAATACTACAAAAATATTGATAAAAATTTGTCAAAAATAGACATATTTACACTTGCTTAAAATCAAGCCCTATGGTACACTACAAGAGTGGGTAAATTTGATACTCATGCATTAGAAATAAAGATTGTTAAAAAAAAAACAATATAAGGAGGCGCTTATGGGCAGCAAAATTACTATTATTGGAGCAGGAAGTGTAGGTTCAACAATTGCTTATACTTTAGCAAACCAAGATATCGCATCAGAAATCGTGATGATTGATATCAACAAAAACAAAGTAGCAGGAGAAGTAATGGACATTATTCAAGGTACATACTTCAGAAATCCTATCTCTATCGTTGCAGGAGAATATGAGGATGCAAAAGATTCTGATATCGTTATTATCACATCCGGAATTGCACGTAAACCAGGTCAGACAAGACTTGAATTGGCACAGACAAACGTTAACATCTTAAAGAGCATTACACCGGAAATCGTAAAGGCAGCTCCAAACGCACTTTACATTATCGTAAGCAATCCTGTTGATGTTATGACATATGTATTCCACAAGATTTCAGGACTTTCAGAAAATCAAATTATTGGTTCTGGTACAGTTCTTGATACAGCAAGACTTCGTTGTGGACTTTCTGAACACTTTGGTGTTGCACAAAAGAACGTTCACGCATACGTATTTGGTGAACACGGAGATTCGTCTTTTGTACCGTGGAGCAGCGCATGCATTTCCGCAATTCCTGTAGATGAATATCCAGAAGTTATGAAAGCAAGTGGAGTAGACGTAGACCCAGTTGATAAAGATGCTATGATCGAATATGTAAGAAAATCAGGCGGAAAGATCATTGCAAACAAAGGTGCAACATTCTATGCAGTATCCGCATCTGTTGTTCAATTATGTAATGTATTGCTTGCAGCATCTGATTCTATGGCATCTGTTTCTACTATGATGCACGGCGAATACGGTATTGATGATGTATGCATGAGCACATTAACATTAATCGGACCAGATGGTTACAAAGGAAAAGTATTGGTTAAATTGACCGATGAAGAACTTGAAAAAATGAAAGCAAGTGCGGAAGCTCTTAAATCAGTTATCTCACAAATTGAAATTTAATTAATGCAAAAAGAGGAGAGGAATCTGAAATGAAGTACAGTTATTATCCAGGGTGCACCCTGAAAAACAAGGCACAGGATCTGGATGCATATGCCAGAGCATCTGCGGTTGCACTGGGATTTGAACTGGAAGAAATTGAAAACTGGCAGTGCTGTGGCGGAGTTTATCCGCTGGGCTCTGATGAAATTGCCAGCAAACTTTCTTCTGTTCGAGCTCTCAATGAAGCTAAAGAAAAAGGTCAAAGCCTGGTAACTCTTTGTTCTGCATGTCACCACGTAATCAAACGTGTAAATGATGATATGAAGAATGTTGATGATATCCGTACCAGAGCAAATAACTATATGCAATTAGAAGAGCCATACGCAGGTGAAACAGAAGTGTTACATTTCTTAGAAGTTTTGCGTGATAAAGTAGGCTTTGACAAATTGAAAGAAAAGGTAGTTAATCCATTAAAGGACAAGAAAATCGGTGCATATTATGGTTGCCATCT
>JAZRND010000029.1:0-9694 GCA_045648005.1 Faecalimonas sp.
GGATATGTTAATTAGAGATTTGCCGGGCAAAGGATATGGGCGACACCTACCACTGCATCCTGATAAATATTCCCGTTGTGTTCGTGAACACTTAATTTAACGGAGGCAATCACGATGTCTTCTTCCTTCAAGGCTCCGTTCTGCGCTTGGGGTCCCAACAGATGGGCCACCACGCAATCTGCGTTCCTTTCTCCCATTTCACGGAGGATGACCATCCGCTTGGCCAACTTTCCTCCTTCCACTTTCTGGCTTTGAACCTCCATCGGTTCGCCTAACTTTTCGATACAGAAAATTCCTTTCATAAACTTTTGATTTTAGTTAATAAAAAACTCCCGTAACCGGTTGTATTCCGATTACGGGAGCAAAGGTAGGTGGTGTTATCGACAAAGGTCGTATAGTGTAAGTTGTAGTACAAGTTGTAGTGACATTAAGGCCTAGAGACTGCCAATATGACGCGAATGGTCCTCTGGTACGATTCTTGTTATAAGAGATGATGCATCGGTCTTTAACATATAAATTCTAATTTTTTCATTTTAGCTTTTTAAGTTAATATTTTTGATTTCTCAACCCGTTGAAGATCGATTTTTGGAGAGTGCATCGTGCCGATGTACTCTCTTTTTTGTACTACCTACCACAAAAAAAGAACTGGGATGTGTCAAAATGATGGTGCTGAAAAAGCTCATTTTGACACATCCCGTCTAAACAGCAAATACTGAATCAGTATCTCCTACGGAGGATTTGTAATTAATCGCATAGGTAAATTTCACATGTCTCAAAATCAATAGACCATTGTCCATTTTCTTTAGACTCCCATTGATATTTTTTACCCATATCGCTCCACCATTGATGAAAAGCGGTATTGGTTTGTCCTAAGTCTTTAATTACTTTTTCATACAATTCTTCTTTTTCAACAGTTATTATTTGAACCAATTCAATCAAACCATTTTTTCTTTCGAACAAATTTTGAATATAATCACGCTCTTGTTCTGTCACTTTACCTACTAACTTACTCATTCCAATTATCTTTATTATCAAACGGATCTAAATAATCAATCTCCTTAATCTCAAAATTTGGAAAAGCATCTTTATTTTTATGCAATATACACCTAGAAGCATTCCTTTCTACATGTGCAATAACACACTGTTCACGAGATGGAACATTCACCTCTAATGTCATTTTTTTATTAAGCCACACACATCGTTTACAGTGATAAGCATCACAATGTTTACAAATTGCAGCATAATTAAATTGATACAAATTAGCATTGGGAATGTTAATGCCTTCTTTTAATGAACCAACCGAATTTGAAGCATCTGAATAATAAAAAGCTGGACAAACATAGAATTTTTCATTCGGAGCCAAAGTAATGCTTTCAACTCCAGCATTGCAATTATTCATTTCACTAAGTTTAAGCCTATCTGTTAAGACATTTAAGTCAACTGACTTAATCGATGGACAACGACCAATCAAAACATTCAAACACTCTTCATATTTAGCTATATCCGTGTCTTTGAAGTTTTCCACATCGGTTAATATTAGATTAACTCTAATGCCACTATTTACCAATTGACTCACGTTGTCAATATTATTGAATAGCCTCTGTTTTGATATTCTTAAGATGACATTTGATAATTTGGGTTTTATTATTTTAAAATCTTCCAATTCATCTATAACAAGTACATCAGCTTGTTCAATGTTTGAAACATCGGCTATTTTAATTGATGGATATGAATTTATCACATCGATATATTCTTGAGGCAATTTTGTTTTGGGGAACAAATAATGTATCGCCAAATTATGCTTCATCGCAAATTCTATTCCACCTTTTAACGTTTCAATATCAATAAGGCATGCTTCATTATAGTTGTTATTATAATGACAATAAGAAACAGATAGATTATCTAAAACTATTACTAAAAACTTAAACATATTTACAAATCTGTGGATTCTATTAATGCAAGTTTATTCCAATAATAATTATTGGCTCTGACCCTTGCTTTATGCATTTTACATATAGCAGTGCTTCGTTGAAAAATTGTATCAGTATCTGCTGCATCATAATTTTCACCTTGACACCAGGCACAACCTTCAGCAACTTCACATTCTATGCATTTTAACGGAGACTGCGCACATCTATCCAATGTCAAGAATGGGCGTAGTTTATTCTTATCAATACCATTAAATATATCACCTACAATTCTGGCTTTCTTATCTCTTAGAGAATATTGTGCAAATCTGGTGCATGGGTAAAAGAAACCCTGTGAATCAACAGATAACATTCTACCGGCACCACACCAATTATCATTTTGTTTTATTCTATCCAACGGCTTACCTATATGTTCGGAAAAGAAAGAACAAAAATAATTAGAATACAACCTATCATCTATCATTCTATTTGCAAGCAACATCAATTGTTCTTCGAATACAAGATCATCCCCTTCTTTCCACACATCCTCAAAGACACAATTTATATTAACTTCGTGAATTCCTAATTCAAATAAATGCATTACACTTTCATAGATGTATGGCAAATCTTCACTGCTTATAGTTACTTTAGTTCCGTTATTAGGAAATTGTTTTATCCACAATGGAATATTTTTAACAACATCATCGTATGAGCCTTTAGTAGAGACCTTGTATATTCTGTTTAAATCATGTTTTTCTTTAGTTCCATCTATAGTTACAGTTATACTCAAATGATTAGCATTTTTCTTGATAAAATTTTGAACTTTATCTGTATGATAATTCAAGCCATTAGTAGAAATGCTTATCATATACGAATTAAACCAATGATGATTTAATTCATACATTTGCAATTTAATATAATCGACAATTTTATCAATTAATTCAATTTCTAGAAAAGGCTCTCCGCCAATAAAAGACCATATAACTGTTTTTTCAGGAAAGTCTTTTTCTGAAGACAATATGTAATCTACAGCTTGTTTGGCTACAGAAAAATCCATTTTTTCAGATTGATTCTTTCCTACCAAATAACAATATTTGCATGCCAACTGACAATCTTTTGTTACTATAAAAGTAATCTCACGGCCCATTATTTCCGGCTGCTGTTTCTTAACATTCATCACATAATAAATTTACTTAGACGAACCATAACAAGTATCTCTACAACTTTCCGCACAATAGGCTTTACAATTAAACAAGCAACTATCTTTACACAAATAGCTGCCACAGCTTTGGGTACAAGATCCTCTACAGCTTGTACAATTTCCAGAACACCCAAATCTACATCTTGACATTTCTTTCTTATGTATTTCAGCAATGGGTTCAGATATAATTTTTGCCATAGGATCAAGAACTGGCATAATTTGCGGTCCTCTATAATTCACTATCTTCATATATTTATGTTTGAACATTAATAATCGACGAATTCAACTTGCAAATGCGATTGAATTCTAATTTGTTAAAAATTGAATTAAATCCCTCATTTAGCGTGAGATAGCCGAGACGCTTTCTGGGTATATTATTCAGTTATTTTCAACCCAACTGACAAACTCGACAGCTATTTCACCGAAACCCGTTCCTTTGGGGATGTATTACCTTATAAGTACATTCGTGTTCTCATTGACTTTACGTTCCCAAGAATGGTATGGTTTACAAAAATAGAAAAAAATAATAATTCCTTTACTATTTCCTGATGTTTTTCGATTTTTTCATTGTCTGCAGTTATTGTATGCATCATTTTTTTTAAGGGCTACAACGATTCAATGGCCTTCAAGGCTAACGGGGGAAGATCTTCCCCCGTTCTTTTCATTAGCTTTTGCTAATTTTGCCGTTTCTCGCATGTTCATAACAATTTATTTTTTAGATAAAAGTACACCACCTACAATAACGACCACTACTCCCCCCACACATGCTGCAACCTTCAGAAACTTGGATCTTTTCTTGCGAGCTTTGACTTTAGCTTGTTCGCGATCCCATTCTTCATGGTAGCGTTTCAACTCTTCTTCCTGTCGGCGAGCTTCCTCGAGCTGACGCTTTGCTTCTTGTTTACGAAGGCGTTCAGCTTCGATTTCAGCATTACGCTCCCAATCGATGATATATGCCCCGAAAGGCAATTGGGCGACCAAGGTGTTGCCGTTGATGCACACCCTACCAGTCGAATCCAATGCATATTGGTTTCCGTATTTATCAAGGAGCGTTCTACCCTCGTATAATGCAGCACAAGAAGCATCGTATCCCAAAATCATGCTCCTAATGTTCCCATCATCGTCTTTATAGGATGCTTTCACTCGAAAAAGGAAAGAGCACAGCTTTTCCTTCTTGTCAAATTCAAGTGTCTTTTCACCATCGGTATAACTATAGCCACCATTGTCATTGGTGAAGATGGTGCCTTCCGGATTTTGTTGGGTCCAGATTTTAAAATCTTTGTAAATATTAATTAAATACATATTTTTTTTATTTAATACTATTTAAATTATTAATCATAATCGAACTCGCATTCTTACGCAGCTTTCTTCTTATAGACTTTCACTCCACAAAAAGCAGCCAGAACGACACCAGCACCGACAGCCACCCCTTTGAAGAAGTCCTTGTAAGACGACTTCTTTTTATGCTGTGTTGATGTTGCTGGAGCTTCTTCAGCCATTGGACGACGACCTTTATACACATCTTTAAGTTTTTTTACTTCTTCCTTGAGTTTCTCTTCGCGTTCCTCAGCTTCTTTAAGTTTGCGTACAATAGCCTCTTCACGTTCACGTTCCTCTTTAGCTTCACGTTCACGTTCCTCTTTAGCTTCACGATCGCTTATAGCAGCTTCACGCGCTTCCTTCTCCATGCGAGCTTTATATTCCGCAAAGGTTTCTTTGAGCGGTTCTACGCGCCAGTCTACACAATATTCACCGGAAGGAATATCTTCAATCTTGGTGGTTTCACCATTAGAGCAGATACAACCCGTATAGTCTTCCATAGGAGTGATAGTCGTGTTCATATCCAATGATACCATCGAACGTCCATAACGCAACAACCGTTTTGCCTCATCACGAGTCAAAAAGATACGCTTGGTTTTAGGCTTTGCGCCATTGCTCTTTCTAGTCAACCACATAGCGTTACACTGACGCAAGTAACGTAAATACGCGTACAAGTCACCAATTTCCGCTGTTTCACCAGTCGGAGAAACATGGTAGTACTTGACGCCCGCGTTTTCGAAGACAATGTCAGTATAGCTGCCATTGCTTTTTTTTGTTCTACACTCGAAGCGAGTTGCTTCTGCTTCTGGGATTACCAAATCACCGATAATTGCTTTTACTTTCATAGTTATTTTAAAAATTTTTTGTTTCTGGGGGCAAAGGTAAGTTCTTTTTTGATACCAGCCAAACATTCTATGTAATTTTTTGCATGCTATTGCATTTTTCGCATACTATTACTTATTTTACACATGCACAATCATACATACTTTGTATTTTTCAAGAAATTAGCCTCGTTTATTTTGCCCTAGCCAACTATTATATCTATATTTGCAAGCAAATTATCCAGTTATGATTGACAAAAAAGAAGAAGACAAGATAAAAGAAGATAAGTGGGGTATTAAAGAATTGGTAAAAGAGATTAGATTAGCATCATATCGTTCGCGCGAACTTTTGACTTCTCTATTAAATAAAAAGTTAACCCAAGACCCAAATAGCAAAAAGACTACATGTTCAGTCAACAATATAGAAAATGGCAGAGCGTTAGTCGATAATGGGCTATATAATGCAATTCTTGGCACCTTTCTATATATAGATGTAGAGCATGAAATAGATATTGTGAAAAAAGCAAAAGAACTAGCCGATGCACTAATAGCAGAAAATACCCAATTAGAAATAAAAAAAATTTTAAGTTACAATCACATAAATCAAATATGTGATTATATTGAAAGTCATACAAAAAAACTTAGAGAAAGTTACATAAAAGAACTACTTGAAAATTTCTCTTCGGAAATATCCATCCAATTGCGCAAGAACAAAAAAATCGAATTCAACAATTCTGAACAAATGTTTATCATGAATGATTCTGCAAAGTTCATTTTTTACTTAGCCTATTGTTATTTACTCGGTACATACAAATATGACAGCAATAAACCTAAATATGGAAGAGAAGAAACCCGGGAACAATACTTTTCTGGAGTAGCAGAAGCGTTTGGCTACAAAGATTGGAACGACAAAGAGGGACAATCCAGAACCAAAGCTTTGAAAAATATAAATATACAAATAGGGTTATTCCACCACATTTTTGAAAATCCAAGTGTAATGGAATACATAGAAGAATGCGTAAAAATATTTGAATTCCATGAACAAAAATTCCTCCACCAACTAGAAAATGATGAGCGAACAAAAGAAGTAAACGATGTAATAACTGCCATGGATAAAGAGACGCCGACCCCTGAAGATATAACTAAAATTTATAATTATTTGATTAATGTGGATAATATTCTTTTAGGAACATTCAATTATTATCAAGGGCAAATCATCCCAGGTCCAACAATTTGGGAAAATTTTAAGAAATACATTATAGAAATTGAAAATATTGCAAACGATAAAGATTATTCTGAAAATGACAGAAATGATTTTGCAACTACAGCTACAAAAATAAAGAGACACTACAAAGAACTTGAACTGTACTACTATGACAACCAAAACAAGCTATTTGAAGTATTCGATTCCTTAAATTATAAAACAAAACATTTATCTCACCTAATAAAAAGCGCGCAACTAGAATTGATTAGTTTATGGGAAACTAACCTTATAAATACCAATATTTCGTAACGTTAAACCCAATAGGGACGACCTAAAAAGTCGTCCCTGGTTCATTTTCACCCATCAGGCTTTGTTGAAGCGTTCCTTCATAAATTCCATCATCTGCTCAAACGGCTTCAAATGCTTTTCCAGCCCCATGCTATCCTGTAGCGAGCGGTTGAAATCATTGTTGTAACTGTCGAGATTCATGTGGAGCATTTTTCCGAAGGCACGAAAAACCTGAATGTCGGGAACCTTCTTCCCGTACTTGTCCGTAAACAGGTTCAGCCGGCAAATGGTGTAGATGATGCGGATAAGATCTATTTTCGAACCCTTTTCCTTGCTGAGAAAAATTTCCTTGTCCGTTTCCGCTTCATGTGTTTCCGGAGATTCCTCACCGGCAGGGCGCTTCTGAAGTGCTATATCCACCTTCCCACCGGAGTCGATGCTGACGGTAATGTGTTCGATACTCATGGAGTGCCCTCCTTTCCTGCTCTCTTTTTCTTTTCCGTGTAACTGCCTGTAGTTGTAGCTGTCAGGCCCGTTGTTGGATTCTGATTTTGGTAGCTTTTCATTTCACTGAAAATTTAAGATTTAACATAGTTGTGATTCCCCCGAACTCCGCATTTTTGGGCGAAAGTTGTGAACAAATCAGCTGGAAAATGAGTTGAAATCTATAAAACGGGGGCAGAATGAGTAGAACAATCGCTTACCGAGGCCACTGCAATGGCGCATCAAGAAAATTGTAAAACCATTACTGCCTCCGTGGTAGATTGAACTACACGGAAGTGCAATGGCGTCACAAATCCTCTTGATATTTAAAATTTGCAGTTTTTCGGTAAGAGACTTATGTCGCTGTCACACAACGCCTTGTGTTCCTATTTTTCCAACTTTATGATTACGGCTCCCTCCAAAGGAATCCAGAAATTTTCACATTGGTTACGCAAAGTTAGACAAACTTTTTAGATAAGCAAACTTTCGCTTTCAAAACTTGCCAACCGTAGAAGTAAGGCAGTAAGGCAGTAAGGCAGTTTAGTTTTTCGCTATATAAATACCCTTGAAATAAGTTCTTATTATATATAATAAGAGGTATTTATTTTAGTCTTTTTCAAAAAAAACTTTCTGCCTTACTGCCTTACTGCCTTTCTGCCATCGTTTGCACAAAAAGAAAACCGGCTAATCTCACGATCGGCCGGCTGTGACAATATAAAAATATATTAACAACACGTTATTTACATAACGCACCGCAAATTTAAAGCTTTATCCCAAACTTTCCAAGAGCTTTTCTGAAAACCTTTTGCTTCTTTTGTAAAATGTTGAAGAGGAACGGGGAAACTCCCCGTCAGGGCTCTCCCAAATGCCTTACAACAAGCCCGTAATGGTCTTTGGGGGAATATCCAGTTTAGAGAATGCAAACATCTTCTTCCCTAAATCCTTCAGCGAAGCTCCAATATGGTATACATCCGTATCGTCTATTATCAAGAAACGATCGTGACATTTCTTGTAGGTCTTCACCTCTATTTGTGGGTATTGGCTGTTGTATTTCTGGATATCCAAATCCAATTGACGACTGATGGTATGCGTATAAATCGTTGCGATTACACTTTTATCACGCTTACCCAACATCAACAAAACGGAATCGTCCACATAATTGTCAATCAGGAGAATGGTTTTCTTGGCGCTGCGTATCAAGTCGGTAGCAAACTTGTAGGCATCAAAGATTTGTCCATCATAGAAGATACCCTCTACCGGAGGCAATGAGGTCCGGACGAAAAAATCCACCTTGTCGGTCAGGTAATCCAACTGCCTTTCATGTTTCACGAACTTGGCATCTACCTTTTCCTCCAATTCCTTCAGGCGCTGATTGATGGAATAGCCTTTTAACAGATGATTTTTTAGAACATTATTAGACCATCTTCTGAATTCTATACCTCTAGTTGACTTAACCCTATATCCAACAGAGAGAATCATATCCAAGTTATAATACTCAACCTGTCTGGTAACAGTTCTGCCTCCTTCATTTTGAACTATCGCAAATTTTGCGACAGTTGCCATATCTGCCAGTTCCTCTTTCAATGCATTATTGATGTGCTTTCCTATGGTCTTCACATCTCGTGCAAACAACTCTGCAAGTTGTTGTCTATTCAGCCACACTGTTTCGCTCTCCAAGCGAACTTCCAACTTCACCTCCTTATCCGGATGGTATAAGATAATCTCTCCTTGATGTTCCATATTTTGATTATTAGCATTTAGAATACAAACATAGCATAATTTCAAGACTTTACCAAAGCAAGAGCTGAACATTTCAGCCCTTACCCTTTACGGCTCTCCCAAATGCCTTACAATGGCTTCCACCTCCGGCTTCAAGAACGAATGGCGATGGGGCTGATAGCGCAGGGCACGGAGTTCTTCCAGCAGCAGGGGACAACCATTTATCCATCGAATCAGGGTTTTCACGGCGCTTCGAGGAGCAACATTAGGACTGTAAAGAGAGGCCAGTTCGGCCTTGGCGTAAGGGCGAATGTCAAACATGAGAATAAGATTTGGGATTATTTTTTCGATGCTTAAAGATACGAATTTTCCCTCAACCCACCAAATAATCCATAAAGATTCTTTACCAAAAAGAGACAAAAAGCGACATTAAGCGACAAATCGGGACAATACGGGACAAATCAAGACATTGCGCTTGGACGAGGTATTATCTTTGCACCATCAATCAAATGATAGTGGAGAAATGATAAATGATAATTACCGTCCGGAAGGCAACCATCAATTATCAATTAAAAACTATCATTTATCATCTATCATTTATCATTTAAACAAAACAAAAACTAAAGACTATGGCAAGAACCGTAACCTACACCGTTGTACCGAAAATCAACCCTCGTGACCGTGAAACCGAACCGAAGTTCTACGGCAATGTGAAATCAAGTGGCGACATCAACATCCGCGAAATGGCGGA
>JAZRND010000030.1:0-10800 GCA_045648005.1 Faecalimonas sp.
AGAGTACATAGTGTTCTTCAATGAGGAACGACCTGCGTACTCATTGAGTTATCTGACACCAAAACAATATAGGGAGTATTATGCCCAAATTTAATTGTATAAAAAATACAAAAGGTGTCTACTTTTTGTTGACTAGTGCACAATGTCCAAAATGAATTCTAGTGTTGGGCATCAAGATAAATTTAGGTTTTGTTTGCCCAAAACCAAAAGTACTTTAGGGCATAAATAAATAACTAATGAGACAGTGCCCAATTTCACAATTTATATGTGGGGAAATATAAAATATTCAACAAAATCTCTAAAAAAATAATGATGACATGAGTTTCCAAAAATGGTATACTTAAGTGTATGGTTATAGACAAGGAGGATTTTCATGTCGACAAAGAAAAATACTAAAAAACAAAGTACAAGACCGAGACGCCAGACAAACCGTTCGGAAAAAGAAAAAGCTACACAGAATCCAAATTTCTTAAGAGATGAAATTATCATACTGGTTTCATTAGCAATCTGTATTTTTTGTATAATTAGCTTTTTTGGAATAGGTGGATTTGTAGGTGATGCAGTAGCAAACTTTATGTTTGGGACATTTGGGTTTTTAGCATATATTGTGCCGATTCTATTGTTTGTGGGACTCACCTTTCTCTTATCTAACAAAGGTAACAAGCATGCTTATATCAAGGCGGGGGCAATTTTTGTATTGTTTCTGATGTTCTGTACTTTGTTTCAATTAATTATATATGGTTACTATATTGATTTAGGATTTTTGTATAAAGAATGTGCATTACATAAAGATGGTGGTGGATTTATAGGAGCCGCGATTGTCAAATTATTAGTTCCGGCCATCGGTACAGTGGGGACATATGTAGTTGTCTTTCTCATCTGCATTATTGCATTTGTAGTACTGACAGGAAAATCTTTTGTTGGTGCAGTGAAAAAGAATGGAGAAAAAGTTTACCAAGCTGCCAAAGAAGATGCTGTTAGAAGAAAAGAACAACATGAGAAAGCACAGCAAGAGAAAGAAAAACATGAAGATCAACGGATATCACAAGAACCGACAATTAAAAGAATGGACAAGGTTGTGTCAGGTGTATCTTTCAATACCACATTGGAAGACCCATCGGATGAAATGAAAGAAATTACGCCACCATTCATAGAAAATCCGGAAGATTCTGAACTGACAGAACTTGTCATCAACAGAGCGACGCCGATTGCAGAAGAAGATGATTTTGTGGATCCCGATAAAGAAGAGAGAGAACGCAAGAGAAGAAGCACAAAGGAAAGTCGTGAAAATGCGGAAATAGAAGCAACCAATGTAGAGGAAGAAATTAAAAAACAGGAAATAAAACCGAAAAAGGCATATAAATTCCCACCAATGGCTCTTTTGACAAGGGGTAGGAAAACAGGTGGAGATTCAGACGAACATTTAAGAGAAACTGCAAGAAAGTTAGAGCAAACACTACAGAACTTTAATGTTAATGTCACAGTTACGAATGTAAGTTGCGGTCCGGCAGTTACCAGATATGAATTACAGCCAGAACAAGGTGTAAAAGTAAGTAAGATCGTAGGCTTGGCAGATGATATTAAATTGAATTTGGCAGCGTCAGATATTCGTATCGAAGCACCGATTCCTGGAAAGGCAGCAGTTGGTATTGAAGTACCAAACAAAGAGAATGCGGCAGTTATGCTACGCGACCTTTTAGAATCACCGGAATTCAAGACTCATCCGTCTAAGATTGCATTTGCAACAGGACGAGATATTGGTGGCAAGGTGGTGATTGCAGATATTGCAAAAATGCCTCATGTATTAATCGCGGGTGCTACCGGTTCCGGAAAATCAGTTTGTATTAACACTTTGATAATGAGTATTTTATATAAGGCAACACCGGACGAAGTGCGTATGATTATGATCGATCCAAAAGTGGTAGAACTGAAAGTTTATAATGGAATACCACATTTGTTAATTCCTGTTGTTACAGACCCGAAAAAGGCAGCAGGGGCTTTGAACTGGGCAGTGGCAGAAATGACGAGACGATATCAATTGTTTGCCGAATGTAATGTGCGTGATTTAAAAGGTTACAATGAGCGAGTGGAAGCGTTGAAAGACGTAGAAGCAGAAAACAAACCAACCAAATTGCCGCAGATTGTTATTATCGTGGATGAGCTTGCCGATTTAATGATGGTTGCACCAGGTGAGGTGGAGGATGCTATTTGCCGATTGGCTCAATTGGCTAGAGCTTGTGGTATACATTTAGTACTTGCTACACAACGTCCATCCGTAAATGTAATTACTGGACTTATTAAAGCAAATATGCCATCAAGAATTGCGTTTGCCGTTTCTTCGGGTGTGGATTCTAGAACTATAATTGATATGAATGGTGCGGAAAAACTTCTTGGAAAAGGCGATATGTTATTCTATCCATCCGGTTATCCAAAACCGGTACGTGTACAAGGAACCTTTGTTTCTGACCAAGAAGTGCAAACAGTGGTTGACTATTTGATCAAAAATGGTAATACCGCTGACTACAACGAAGAAATCACAAATCACATCAATTCTGCTCAAACAGGAGCAACAGCAATTAATGGTTCTGCTAGCACAGATGACAGAGACATTTATTTTGTGGATGCAGGAAAGTTTGTTATTGAAAAGGATAAGGCATCGATTGGAATGTTACAAAGAGTGTTCAAAATAGGTTTCAATCGAGCTGCAAGAATCATGGATCAATTAGCTGACGCGGGTGTTGTTGGTGAAGAAGAAGGTACAAAGCCAAGAAAAGTTTTGATGACCATGGAAGAATTTGAACAATACATTGACGAATATGTATAAAGATAACAGAACAGAGGATAGGAGAATTTTCAGATGAAAACAGACATTCAGATTGCACAAGAAGCAAAAATGATACCAATCAAAGAAGTGGCACAGAGCCTTGGAATTCAAGAAGATGATTTGGAGTTGTATGGAAAATATAAAGCGAAATTATCGGATGAATTGTGGGAAGAAATTAAAGATCGCCCAAACGGAAAATTGGTATTAGTAACTGCTATCAACCCAACACCTGCAGGTGAAGGAAAAACAACAACTTCAGTTGGGTTGGGTCAGGCTATGGGAAAATTAAATAAAAAAGCAATTATTGCACTTCGTGAGCCTTCGCTTGGACCATGCTTTGGAGTGAAGGGTGGAGCAGCGGGTGGCGGATACGCACAAGTAGTTCCGATGGAAGATTTGAACCTTCACTTTACAGGTGATTTTCATGCCATTACATCAGCAAACAATTTGCTGGCAGCAATGCTAGATAATCATATTCAACAAGGAAATGAACTTCAAATTGACCCACGACAAATTGTTTGGAAACGTTGTTTGGATATGAATGACCGTGTGCTTCGAAATATCGTAGTAGGTTTGGGAAATAAAATGGATGGTATGGTAAGGGAAGACCATTTTGTTATCACAGTAGCATCTGAAATCATGGCAATCCTTTGCCTTGCGAATGATATCAAAGATTTAAAAGAACGTTTGGGAAAAATTGTAGTAGCATATAATTTTGCCGGCGAACCGGTCACCGCAGCGCAATTAAAAGCAACAGGTGCTATGACAGCATTGTTAAAAGATGCATTGAAACCAAATTTAATTCAAACATTAGAACATACACCAGCGTTGGTACACGGTGGACCATTTGCGAATATTGCACATGGATGTAATAGTGTTATTGCAACAAAAATGGCATTAAAGTTGGCTGACATCACTATCACAGAGGCCGGCTTCGGCGCAGATCTTGGAGCAGAAAAATTCATGGACATCAAATGCCGTATGAGTGGACTTGCACCAGACGCAGTTGTATTAGTGGCAACCGTGCGTGCGTTAAAATACAATGGCGGCGTTGCAAAGAAAGATTTAAATGAAGAAAATTTGGATGCGTTGAAGAAAGGTATTGTAAATCTTGAAAAGCATATTGAAAATGTTCAGAAATTTGGAGTTCCTGTAATAGTTACACTAAACTCCTTTGTTTCAGACACACCGGCAGAATATGAGTTCATCAAGAAGTTCTGTGAAGAGAGAGGATGCGAGTTTGCTTTGTCAGAAGTTTGGGCCAAAGGTGGCGAAGGTGGTATCGCACTTGCTGAAAAAGTTTTACACACATTGGAAACTAAAGAAAGCAATTATAAACCGATTTATGAAGATGAACTTTCATTAAAAGAAAAAATTGAAACTATTGCAAAAGAAATCTATGGCGCAGATGGCGTCGAGTATGCACCGGCAGCAGAAAAACAATTGGCAAAGATTACTGAAATGGGATTCGGACAATCACCTATCTGTATGGCGAAAAATCAATATTCATTATCAGATGATGCGACTTTGCTTGGAAGACCAGAAAATTTCAAAATTCACATCCGTGAAGTATATGTAAACGCAGGAGCGGGCTTTGTGGTTGCATTAACTGGTGCCATCATGACCATGCCTGGATTGCCAAAGGTTCCGGCTGCAAACGGCATAGATGTTAATGAAGAAGGCGTAATAACAGGTTTGTTCTAATCAATCAAAAGACGAGGTGAATCGTAATGGCAAAATTAATTGACGGAAAATTAATTTCCACCCAGATTAAAGATGAGTTAAAAGCAGAAGTGGCAGAATTGAAAGAAAAAGGTATTGTTCCATGCCTTGCAGTTATTCAAGTGGGAAACGATCCGGCATCTTCCGTATATGTGAATAACAAGAAAAAAGCTTGTGCATACATTGGAATCGAATCCTTATCATATGAACTTGAGGAAACGATTACACAAGAGGCTTTGCTTGAGATTATTGAAGAGTTGAATTACAACGATCAGGTAAATGGTATCTTGGTACAATTACCATTACCAAAACAAATTGATGAAGAAGCCGTGATTCAGGCAATTGTTCCCGAAAAAGATGTGGATGGTTTTCATCCAGAAACAGTAGGCAATATGTGTATTGGAAGTAAAGGCTTTTTACCATGTACACCAGCAGGTGTAATACAATTGTTAAAGCGTTCTGATATAGAAATCGAAGGAAAAGAATGCGTAGTTGTAGGACGTAGCAATATCGTAGGAAAACCAATGGCTCTTCTGTTGCTCCGCGAAAACGGAACAGTAACTATCACACATTCCAGAACAAAAGACTTGAAAGAAGTAACAAAACGAGCAGATATATTGGTGGCGGCAATCGGAAAACCAAAGTTTATCAAAGCAGACTACATCAAAGAAGGGGCAGTGGTTATTGATGTAGGCATACATCGAAACGAAAACAACAAACTTTGTGGTGACGTGGATTTTGATGATGTAATAGATAAAGTTTCAGCAATTACACCGGTGCCAGGAGGCGTCGGACCTATGACGATAGCGATGTTAATGAATAATTGTGTAGAGACTGTTAGAAATAGACAAGATTCAAAGAGTTAAAAATGTTTATGTAACCTGAACAAAAACATAGAAAAAAGATTGAAAAAGTTGTGCAAACATCTTGAAACGAAATAGAAAATGATGTATCATTGGAAATAATGGATAAAATTATATCAAGGAAAGGAAAAGGGTGAGCAAATGAAGAACAAAAAACTTACAATTGTTGCATTAATCGTGCTTGGTCTTGTTCTGTTTACAGGTGCATTCTTTGTGGTATTTTTGAATATTTCAAAAAATATGCAAGCAGCTGCGGAAACAGAAAAAGAAGAAGCAATTGATGTAACAAGCTTCTCGGCCTACACAAAGCAGAAAATCTTTAAAGATATTCCTGCGATGGTAGTAAAGGGAGCAAAGATAGGCGAAGTTGATACGTTTGGTGGAAAGATGTACGTCATGGATGTAAACGGAACCACTGAACAAGACTATGATGCCTATTTGAAAGTGCTTGAAAAAGCAGGATTTAAAAAGCACAGTGATAATGGTGAGGATAAGATGGAAGGTTATGTAAAGACAGCCTCTTATACAAGAGGTGACATCACGCTTACTGTTGCACAAGCACTATCATTAGACAAAACGTATATTCAAGTAAAAGAGAAGATGGCGCTTTCTGACCACTTAATCTACAAAGATGAATACGTTGCAGGTATTAAACCGGGAGCAAAGACGAAACTCTACTTGATGGAACAACGTTCAGGTGGTGGAAACTCTTACGTTATTCAGTTGAAGAATGGAAACTTCGTCTTGTACGATGGAGGTAACTGGGATGACACACAATATCTGTTGGATTTCCTAGAAGAATTGACACCGGGA
Source organism: Faecalimonas sp. (assembly GCA_045648005.1). Classification (GTDB taxonomy): domain Bacteria; phylum Bacillota; class Clostridia; order Lachnospirales; family Lachnospiraceae; genus Faecalimonas. The sequence continues at coordinate 6,223 of JAZRND010000030.1, forward strand.
GATGAAAAACCACATATTGAGGGTTGGTTTATTTCACATGCTCATGGAGACCACCAAGGTGTTCTTGTAGAATTAGCAACAGATTCTGCTATATATAAAAATCGTATTACAGTAGATGGTGTTTATTTTGTAGAATCCGATGATGTAGAAGGAAGCAATGGTGCAGAAGCTATGGCATCCACAAACGTTAGAATGTCTGCAGCGGCTTATAAAAACAAAGCTGGCGAAAAAACACAATTTTATCGCCCACAATTTGGCCAAAGATATTACTTCTGTGATATGTATATTGACGTATCTTTGACATCTGATTTCTATACATTAGATTCATACTATATCAAAGACTTTAATGATACTAGTTTATGGTTAAAAGCACATATTGAAGGTCAAACCTTCTTATGTGGTGGTGACAGTTCATATACAGGTACAAGAGCTCTTATGAGTGTGTTTGACCAATCATATGGTGAAGTGACAATGTTCTCAGTTCTCCACCATGGTATCAATGTATATGATTACTTCACAGATTGGATTAAGACAGATGTAGCGCTTTATACTACATGGCGTGATGTTAATCCATACTGGGAACATGAAGAATATTTGGTAGATAGAAGAGCGGAAACAGAACACTTAAAAGAATCTGTTAAAGAATTCTATCACTATGGTAACGGAACTGTAGAATTAACATTCCCATATGTTGCCGGAAGCGCGAAAACGTTAAAACCGAACGAATGGATTTACCATGCTGGCGAATCTAATAGAAAACCGGCGGATTAATTTTAAGGAAAGGAAGAAATGTGTATGAAAAAGAAAATAATAGCTATCATTGCATCTTCTCTTGGAGTAGTGTTAGTATCAGCACTCATTGCTGCCGGGGCTTTAATGTTAATCCGTGAGGAAAAAGTTGAAGAAACCGGAAACGTTTTGGGCGTTACATGGTACAGCGAAGACGAAAAGGAATTTGTAATTGATACTGTAGATGAATTAATGGAATTTGCAGCGCTTTCTGAATTTTATACATTTAAGAAACAGACCATTAAATTAGGTGCTGATCTTGTATTTAATGAAGGTGATGCAAAAGATTGGGAAAAGAATGCACCGGTAAATCGCTGGGCACCGATTTCCAAATTTGAAGGAACATTTGATGGTCAAAACCACACAATCAGTGGACTTTATGCAAAAAGTTACGAAGCACCGATTGCGTTGTTTGAAACCACAACAAGAAATGCTAAAATTCAAAATTTAAGTATTGTTAATTCATATTTTGAATCTGGCGGAACAAGTGGTGTTGCCACTTTCGTAGCAAAAGGTGATGGTAAATTCACAGGACTTTACAGTGATGCCATTATCGTTTGTAAAGGAAAGAACAGTGGTGGTATCATGGGTGTTTCCAATACAGATGTAACTTTTAATGAATGTCAATTTGCAGGTACAATCAGATCTACAGGTCGTATCATGGGTGGTATTATTGGTAGACCTGAAAACGGACGTGTTACCATGCAACACTGTTTGTTTACCGGAGATATTCATACGACTCAAAAGTTCATCAGTTGGGCTTCAACAGACGGTCCTGAAGTAGGTGGACTTATGGGTTCTGTTAATGCAAACTGTAATGCAAGAATCAGCGACTCCTACGTATCAGGTAAAGTTAGTTCAGACTTCTTGACCTATACGGGTACTGTTGTAGGTCTTATCTATACTGCATCTTCAGGAACTGTTATGGATAATGTATATTCATCAGCTTCTATACCTGGACGTACACCAATTGGTGATGGTAGCCAAAATGCTACATCAGGTCCAATTGAATTAATCCCGGAACTTATGACAGGTGCAAATGCTTACAAATGGTCTAACCTTGATTTTGATAATTATTGGGGCGTAGCAGAAGGTGGAACACCAGTATTGAAACGCTTTGCAAAAGACACTGCATTCCTTGATTTAACAGGTCTTGAAAAAGCGTTCGACGTTAACTGGTATGATCCGGAAGGATATAACTTCACAATTAACAACTTAAAAGAAATGTATGGTTTTGCTTTACTTTCTCAGTCAACTAATTTTGCAGAAAAAACTGTCAAATTAGGTGCTGATATCAAAGTAAATGATGGTAAAGCAACGGATTGGTACAATGGTAAGAATTTACCAACTAACCCATGGTTTACCATTGGTACAGGTGGCATCCAGTTCGCTGGTACGTTTGATGGTCAAGGTCATTCAATCAGCGGTGTATACCTTAAGAGAGCTGAAAACTACACAGGCGTATTTGGGGCAACAGCACAACCAAGTACTGTTAAAAACTTAAAAGTAACAAATTCATTTATTGATGCATCAGGCAATCAAGATTTAAGATTTGCAGGTGGTGTAATAGGTGCAGCATTTGGTAATGTAGATACTATTTATACAGATGCAATTGTAAAATCAGATGGTTTTGACTGTGGTGGTGTAATCGGATTTACTGAATACCGCGACGCATCATTTGCCACAGTACAGACAATCAACAACTGTCAATTCGACGGTTTATTAACTGGTGAAACACTTCGTCGAGCAGGTGGTATCATTGGTAACGCTACATATAGCAGTGGACGTTTGGATTGTCGTGTGTTAATCAAGAACTGTTTGAACACAGGCACAATTCAAAGTAAAGTTAAAAACTACGATCAAATCAATAGTGGTATGTATATTGGTGGTATCCTAGGTTATGCATGGGGTGCATTTACACTTAATATTGAAGACAGTATCAACATAGGTACATTAGATCTTGTGTACAAAACATACGCAAGTGCCTTTGTTGGTAGAGGAACCGGAACTACAGTGATGACATTTAAGAACTGTTATGCAACAAAAGAAAGTGCTTCTTTTGCAGGTGCTCCAGTTGCTCACGGTGGATTTTCAGGTGCAAACACCTATGGTGATGTATTGATCCTTGATGCAGAACGTTTATCAGGAATAACAGCATACAAATACACTTTACTTGATTTTGATAAATATTGGGGTGCAGTAGAAAATAGCACACCTCAATTGAGATCTTTTGGTAGCAATTTCTTAAACACAAAGGGTGTTACAAGAATGATTGACATCAGTTGGTTTGATGAAACAAAAGATTCTTTCACAATTAATACAAGAGAAGAGTTCTATGGTTTCTATCAAGTGGTACTTACCAATACTATGGAAGGAAAAACTTTCAAACTCGGTAAGGATATTGATATGAATCCGGGCTGGGTGTCAAGCGACAAAGCAGAACCGGAAGTCTTATTCTTCTCAATTAATAAATTTGCTGGAACATTTGATGGTAATAACAAAGTACTTAAAGGGATCTATATCCAAGATGGTGCAAGAGATGGTGTTGGTTTATTCAACCAATTACTTAAAGGTGGAAAGATTACAAATGTTATTTTAGATAACAGTATTATTCAATCTACTGGTTCAAAAGCTTCTAACTTTGGATGGTATACCGGTGGTATCGTAGGTAACATGCTTGGTGGTTCTATCAGCAATATCTATGTAAAAGATGGTGTTTACGTTAAGAGTAACATGCCATATTGTGGTGGTATTGTCGGAAGAATGACAGGACCTGAAGATACCAGCATTACAGAAGCATGGTTTGACGGTAATGTGATTAGTGATGATGCTTCATCTAATATGCACCAAGGCTTTGTAGGTGGTATCGCAGGTGGTGCTGCTAAAGAAGGTGACGGTCGTGTTATCAACAACTGTTTGATGACAGGTAATGTAACTGGACACTCATGGGATATCGGTGGTATCTTTGGTGGTACAGCTGCAGGTTCAACTGAATTAATCAAGGTAACTATTAAGAACTGCGTAGCTACAGGTAAAGTTAAATCTGTAAATCAAAATACATTTGTAGGTTCTGTTTTGGGTGGTTTGGAAGCAAAAGAGGCAGAATTTACACTTGAAAACATCTATACTACAGAAGATGTAGAAAATAAAGGAACATATGCAACTGATAATGCTTATCCGGGTGTTGGTAGAATCAAGAAAACTATCATCAAAGGAGCTACTTCAAAAGTATCGAATGATATGTTAGCAGGAGCAAAAGCATACACAAGTACAGCACTTGATTTCTGGAGCAATACAACTCCAAATGGTGTTTGGGTTGCAACTGATGAAGGACCGGAATTGAGAAAATTCTCTACTTCAAGTTCTATTGTACAAAGCTTCGCAGGCCTTGTAAGACCAGATAAAAACTGGTACTACAATAAGCAGGTAAATGGACAAATTCCTGCAAACACAACATTTGAAATTAAAAACGAAGCTGAATTCTATGGATTTGCAGAAATTGTAAACCTTGGTGTTGATTCATTCGAGGGACACACAGTTAAATTGACAAAATCAATTGATTTGAACCCAGGTTGGTCATCAGATCAAGAATTCCCGAAGACAGGAAATGCATTTACGTCAATTGGTAGTGGTGTTTCTAAATTTGCAGGAACCTTTGATGGTGGATTTAATACAATTAAAGGAGTTTATATTTCCGCTGAACATACTGATGGCGTAGGTCTATTTGCGAGAGTAGAACCTACAGGTATGATTAAGAATGTAAAACTTGACAATAGTTATATTAAGTCA
>JAZRND010000031.1:0-9959 GCA_045648005.1 Faecalimonas sp.
CATGTAAGTTTTCATTGGTTTTCCTCCTAAATCATTTTCAACTCATTGTCTCTTTTATATAGGAATCAGCTCACTCCGGGGCATTGGTGTAAACTGCTTCTTCTATTCTCATGCCGTTCTATTATATTACTTTGTTTTTTCTATGTCAAGATTTTTTTTGCTTCTTTAATATCTTTTTTTACTTGTTTCCACACTTCATCTAATCCGGCGAATTTTTGAATCGGACGCAAGTATTGTACTAGCTCCAACTCTATCCACTGTCCATAAATATTGTCATCAAAGTCCAAAATATGGGTTTCAATTGTAGGTGTGTTTTCTTGGTCAACTGAAGGACGCGTGCCCACATTGGTAACGGCCCTCAATCTGCGGTTCCCCAACATAATATAAGAAGCATATACACCTTCTTCAGGGAGTTCTTTTTGTTCCGGGCATAAATTTGCAGTCGGCATATCTACTGTTCTGCCTAGACCCTTCCCATGAACGATTGTTCCTGACAATCTCATTGGCTTCATCATAATTATTTTACTACAACAACCTTACGGAAGTTTTTCTTACCTCTTCTTAATACAAGACCTTCTTCCGGAATTGCATCAGCCGCGTACATAGTTTTAATATCTGCAACCTTTTCCCCATCTACTGCAACACCACCTTGCTCTACAGCACGTCTTGCTTCTGATTTTGAAGGAACCAAACCACTCTTAAGAAGCATAGTTAAAATGTCGATTTCGCCATCCACAAAATCTTCTGCTGTTAATTCTGCTGTCGGCATATTTGCTGCTGCACCACTTGAGAACAAGGCTTTTGCACTCTCTTGTGCCTTCACTGCTTCCTCTTCGCCGTGAACTAACTTCGTCAATTCATATGCAAGAATCTCTTTTGCCTGATTCAGTTGGCTACCTTCCCATGCATCCATCTTATCGATTTCTTCTAATGGAAGGAATGTGAGCATACGGATACATTTGAGAACGTCTGCATCTCCAACATTTCTCCAGTATTGATAGAATTCAAATGGAGAAGTTTTATTTGGGTCAAGCCATACTGCACCTGACTGTGTTTTACCCATCTTCTTTCCTTCTGAATTAAGAAGCAGGGTGATTGTCATAGCACTTGCATCTTTGCCTAATTTACGGCGAATTAATTCTGTACCACCAAGCATGTTACTCCACTGGTCATCTCCACCAAATTGAAGATTACATCCGTATTTTTGGAACAATGCATAGAAATCATAACTTTGCATGATCATATAGTTAAATTCAAGGAAACTTAATCCCTTTTCCATACGTTGCTTGTAGCACTCTGCTGAAAGCATACGGTTTACGCTGAAGTGCGCACCCACTTCACGAAGCACATCCACATAGTTCAAATCCAAAAGCCAGTCTGCATTGTTTACCATCAAGGCCTTTCCTTCTGAAAAGTCGATAAATTTACTCATTTGTTCCTTAAAGCACTCACAGTTATGCTCGATTGTTTCTTTTGTCATCATTTGGCGCATATCGCTTCTTCCTGAAGGGTCACCAATCATAGCTGTGCCTCCACCGATTAACGCAATCGGCTTATTACCTGCCATTTGAAGACGTTTCATCAAGCAAAGCGCCATGAAATGTCCTACGTGCAAACTATCTGCAGTTGGGTCAAATCCAATATAAAAAGTAGCCTTTCCGTTGTTTACTAAATCTTTAATAAGTTCTTCGTCTGTTACTTGGGCAATCAATCCTCTTGCCTGTAATTCTTCATAAATTCCCATTTCTTCTTTCTCTCTTTCTTCTTTCATTTTGATTCTTTAGGCAAGGCTTCTTATTTTAATGAAACAAAATTTCCTAATAAAATAAAAAACCTCGCCCTTCTGTAAAAGGACGAGGAATCATTCCCGTGTTACCACCTTTATTCGTATACAACTCACATTGCACACCTCAATAAGTATCACTAATACTTTCACGCGATAACGTGCGTCACTCCGTTGCAGCCTACTAAATGTCTCGTTCGGTGCAAAGCTCCAAGATGTATTCACAAATGTCTCCTGTGCGCCTCTCATCATCCGGCAACTTTCTGTTCAGTACCTCAATTGCTACTTCTTCTTATCACAGCCATCTCTTTATCTATCGAAATCTTAACTGATGGAATATAGTTTGTCAAGTTCTAAATCTTTGTACTTATCACAATCCTCTTAAAAATTGCTCTATGTAATAAGACAAACGCTCGTGCGCTGCTTCATTTGGATGTCTGTTTTCCGGACATACGATGTATCGTTCTAAATAGATCTCTTTTGCCCGTTCACCTAGATTTAGTTCCTCTTCTCGAAAACGAAAGATTGGTGCATTGCAGTCCTTTGCTATATCTAGATATGGTACACCCCATTTTTGCGCACATACTCTCACTGCTTCACGATATTCATGTCTTCCGCTACTCATTAAGATAATTCCCAATTTTACAAAAGGGCGATTGACTAAAAGCCATTCCAAAACCATATTCCAAGCGCCGTAAAAGGTTTCATTAGTAGTATCATCTACTGTTCCCAACTCTGTGCAAGCACTATCATTTCCCACAACACGTTGAATTTTTGTAATGCTTTTATTTGCTCTTGTAATTGTTCTATTGTCTCCATGTCACCTCTCCTTTTGACAATCTCTAGTCCCATCATAACCATGCCACCACCATTTGACAAGTATTTTAAAAAAGTCTTTTGTGCTCAAATCTTGCTTTCCCTGAAATCTTCATTTATAATTCTTTTAGGAAATTACAAACATCGGAGGTAATTATGGCAATACAAGACTATGAGAAAGCCTATAAGGCCGGCAAAAAAGATTACCAACAGCGCATGTCTCGTGGAGAAAAGCCAACATTACAAATTTTAGACGATATTCTGCCTTCGAAAGGCAAATATTCAGAGGTGTCTTTGGGATTGGTACAAATCCCTATTGAGCAAATTGTGGGGACCAAAAACAGTGGTCGAAGCAACGCCTTTGCAGGGAATTTTATGCCGATTCTGGAAAAAGGAACAGAATTCGCCCAAAAATGGATTAACTTGAGTATTCATCAGGAAAACGAAGGTATTCGGGATCCAATTAAAGCCTATGAGTATATGAACCGCTTCTATGTAGAAGAGGGCAATAAGCGTGTCAGTGTGATGAAATATTATGATGCCATCTCCATTCCCGGCACAGTTACTCGCTTAATTCCTGTTGCGAAAAATGATACTGAAAGCAAAATCTATCACGAGTTTTTAAACTTTTACGAATTATCAAAAATCAACTACATTTGGTTTTCAAAAGAAGGAAGTTTTACAAAACTACAAGAGTTAGTAGGCAAGGATACCGATGAGACATGGTCAGAAGAAGACTGCATTGATTTTCGCTCAATCTACTATCGTTTTAAAAAAGAATATGAAAAGAATAGCAAAGACCTTTCTATCACTATCGGAGATGCTTTCCTAACATTTATAGAAGTACACGGATATGAAAATGTTTGCAACTTTTCTATTGATGAATTGCAAAATATGATTCTCGGAACTCAAGAGGAATTTACACTTCTCGACGAGGAGGAGGATATAGAATTATTTTTAGATCCAACAGAAAAAAAATCGCTTCTTGGAAAGTTGCACTTATTTAACATTTCGAAATTGAAGGTCGCTTTCTTATATGAAAAAACAGCCCATTCTTCTGCATGGACGTATGGACATGAACTTGGACGTTTGCATTTGGAGCAAACCTTCTCTGATGAAATTGAAACCTTATATTATGATAATGTAACCAAAGAAACCGCAGAAGAATATATCGAAAAGGCAGTTGCAGAAGGTTGCAACCTTATTTTTACAACCACCCCTGCTCAAGCACAAGCGAGTGTAAAAGCTGCTATCGACCATCCAAATGTGCGAATATTGAACTGTTCTGTGAATACTTCCCATCGTTACATTCGAACCTACTATATTCGCATGTATGAAGCAAAGTTTTTGATGGGTGCTATTGCAGGCGCTATGGCAGACAACAACATTATCAGTTATATCGCTGACTATCCGTTATATGGAACGATTGCCCATATCAATGCATTTGCACTAGGCGCAAAAATGGTAAATCCAAGAGCGCAAATCCATTTGGATTGGCGCTGTCTCAAGAATAACGATGTGATGGAAAATATCAAGAAAGCCGGTTCGTCTTGCGTTTCTTCCAGAGACATGGTGTTCCCGGATGAAGATGCAAAATACTTCGGTATCTACTATATGGATGACGGACAGTTGAGAAATCTTGCAATGCCACTGCTCCACTGGGGAAAATTCTATGAGAAACTGATCCATGCCATTATGGATGGTTCTTGGAACTATGATGATAATGCTTCCGCAAACAAAGCAATCAACTATTGGTGGGGAATGTCAGCTGAAGTAATCGATGTGATTTGCTCACGAAACCTTCCGATTGGCACCAAGCGACTGATTGAACTTCTGAAAGCCACCATGATAAATGGTGAGTTTAATCCGTTTACCGGGATATTATACTCACAAAATGGTGTGATTCAAGATGATCCGAATCGCAGTCTGACACCGGAAGAAATTGTAGGTATGGACTGGTTGGCAGAAAATGTAATCGGACATATTCCGACCATAGATGAGCTTGTAGAAGATGCAATTCCTGTATATTTACAACAGGGAATTGAGACAAAAGAACAATAACGGCCAAACACAAATGGACAGTATTTGAGGTTTTCAAATACTGTCCATTCTTAATATTTTTATTTTGTTCCTATATAACTGCTAGGTCTCTATTTCTCCACCAAGATATCTAACAAATCTTTATAATCACTTTCAGAAGAGTGTGCATTAGTAGATGTTTTCTTGGCATTTGCTACTGCTACCGCTGATTTTGCAATCGGTTGGATAGTTCCAGCACCGGCAATACATTCACCCGGACAAGCCATTCCTTCAAGAAGATAGCCATCATATTTTCCTGCTTTGGCGAGAGTAAGAAGCTTTCTACATTCCTCCAAACCTTCCGCACTGGCAATTTTGACTTCCCGCTCCGGATAGTTTTCCTTAATGTAGGCTGCCACGGCACTTGCTACACCGCCACTCACAGCAAAGCCTCGTCCATCACCACTTGCTCCATGCATCGGTTCCATATCTTCTAACTGATCGAAGTCTACATTTTTAGCCTCAAACATTCCTTGCAATTCTTCGAAGGTAAGTACAAAATCCACATCACTTCGAATGGTTCTGCGACTTGCTTCTAACTTCTTCGCAGCACATGGTCCAATAAATGCTACTCGACAACCAGGATGTTGTTTCTTCACCAATCTACCGGTAAGTACCATCGGTGTCAATGCCATGGAAATACAATTGCTGTATTCTGGGAACAATTTTTTTGCCATCACAGACCAAGCCGGACAACAAGAAGTTGCCATGAACGGGAGTTTTCCTGGAACTTCTTCCATAAAGTCATGGGCTTCTTCTATGGTACACAAATCAGCACCGATAGCCACTTCTATCGCATCTTCAAAACCCAGTGCTTTAAATGCCGAGCGTAATTTTCTTCCTGTAAACTTTGGACCGAATTGACCTACTACCGCCGGCGCAACAATGGCATAAACAGGTTCTTCGCCCTTAATAGCTTGAACCAATTGGAAAATTTGTGCCTTATCGGCAATCGCTCCAAAGGGACAGTTGGCTAGACACATTCCACAAGATACGCATTTTTCTTGGTCAATCTCTGCACGTCCAAACTCGTCAGAGCCGATAGCTTTCATTCCACATGCTTTTGCACATGGTCTCTCTAATCTGGTGATTGCATGATATGGACAAACACTGATACATTTCCCACATTTAATACATTTACTTTCATCTATTACGGAACGACCGTTTTTAATGCGGATAGCATCTTTCAGGCAAACTTCTGCGCAGGCTTGAGCCAGACAACCTTGGCATGCATCTGTCACTTTAATCACATTATCCGGGCATTTATGGCATGCAAACTTGATGATGTTGATAAGCGGTGGTTGATAATATTTTTCCGGTTGCACGCATTCATCGGCACCTTTTGATACTGGCGCATGCTCTGCAATTGGTCGAAGCGGAAGCCCCATAGCGAGTCGAAGTCGTTCTTCCACAATTGCTCGCTCTAAAAATACACTATCACGATATCCTGTTACTTCTCCACGAATAATATCGTATGGGATTTGTTCCAAGCGCATCTCATCCCCATCTTTGTATTCGTACGACAATTTTGCAATCTCTGCAAAAACATGTTTTCTAATCTCATTAACTGATGTATATAAACCTCTCACGCGTATTTCTCCTTTTTTGTAATCCATTCTTACTCTAACAAACGTGCGAAAGAAAATCAACCTTTTTTAGTTGCTGTCCCAGCCGAAACACGTTATAATATTACATTATATATCATCGGAAATACAGGAGGCACCTAACAAAATGAAGAAACGATTTTCAACAATGCAACTAACTGCAACTGCTTTACTACTCGCTTTATGCATCGTATTCCAAAGTTTAAAAGGCATATCCGTATATCTTACCGGTTCGGCGGTAAACTGTATATTGGTAATAGCCACCTTATACTGTGGACTTTTCTCCGGCTCTTTTATAGCCATGTTAACACCTGTTGTAGCATATTTTATCGGTGCGACACCTATTATGAACATGATTCCTCTTATGATGCCTGTCATCATGATAGGAAATGAATTAATTGTATTGTGCGTTTGGATATTCCGCAAGAAAAGAATAGAGATAGGTATGCTCTTGGGCTGTATGACTAAAGCATTGTTTTTATGGCTAACGGTATGGTTTGCAATTTTACCTACATTTGGAACAACCTTACCAAAACCAATGATAATGACTGTTAAAACAACTTTTTCCATGACACAGCTCTTTACAGCTTTGATTGGCAGTGTCATTGCCTGGTTGATTTGTAAGAAAGGATTATTAAAATATGAAGATATTAGCGATCGCTGATGTAGAATGTAAATCCTTATGGGACCATTTTGATAAGAGTAAGGTGGCAGACATCGACCTAATTATCTCTTGTGGAGATTTGGATCCAAAGTATTTATCTTTCCTTGCCACACTAACCAGTGTACCGGTAGTTTATGTGCACGGAAATCACGACAAAAAATATTCACACACACCTCCGGAAGGTTGTATTTGTATTGAAGATGAGATTTTTGTATATAAAGGGATTCGCATTTTAGGTCTTGGTGGCTCTATGCAATATGCAGGAACTGTTCACCAATATACAGAACGCCAAATGGTAAAAAGAGTACAAAAATTAAAACGCAAATTAAAAAAGAACAAGGGGTTTGACATTCTGGTAACTCACGCTCCTGCCTTTGGTATCAATGATGGTGATGACTTACCTCATCAGGGATTCCAAGTATTTAAAGACTTGATGGATGAGTTTGCACCAAAATATTTCCTTCACGGCCATGTACATATGCACTATGGGCGCAAGCATAAACGTGAAGATATGTATAGTCAAACTAAGATATTAAATGCATTTGAAAGATGCATCTTTGATTATGAGCAGACTTCTGAAGAAATGTAAACAAGAATATAAAAAGGGTTTCGCAATTGCGAAACCCTTTATTTGTTAGCTCTTATACAAGTTCAAGAAGAACTTCCATAGCAGCGTCACCTTTACGTAAACCAATTTTTACGATTCTTGTGTAACCACCGTTACGGTTTTCATATTTAGGAGCGATTTCTGTGAATAATTTTTCAACTAAATCAACTTCTTTTGCGCTTCTCTTCTTTCCAGCTTCTACTTCTACTACTGGGTAAAGAACTTTCAACATTTGTCTTCTTGCATGTAATCTTGAAGGCATATCTTTTTTGATTGTCTTCTCTACTTCATCATAAACAGTAACTTTCTTACCATCTACAACTTCTTTTACTCTCTTGCCATCTTTGTCTTTACGAGCAACTTTTGCTGTTACTGTAACTTCTTCAAAGTTGTCTTTTTCTTTTACTGCTAAAGCGATAAGACCTTCTGCTACTTTGCGAATTTCTTTTGCTTTTGCTTCTGTTGTAACGATTTTACCATTGTTAAGTAATGCTGTTACTTGATTTCTGATCAATGCTTTTCTTTGGCTTGCTGTTCTGCCAAGTTTTCTATACTTTGCCATTTTTCTTTTCCTCCATTTTACACGTGGTTATGCTTCTTCGGGCTTACTAGCCATGTGCTCCGACTATGCGCTTCGGGCTTACTAATCAGATTACTCATCTCCTTGGCTTAATTCCAAGCCAAGTTCTTTCAATTTGCCTAAAACTTCCTCTAATGATTTACGTCCAAGATTACGAACCTTCATCATATCTTCAGGAGTTCTGTTTGTTAATTCTTCAACTGTGTTGATGCCTGCTCTCTTCAAGCAATTGTATGAACGAACAGAAAGTTCTAATTCGTCAATACTCATTTCTAATACTGCTTGAGTATTGTCATCTTCTTTGTCGATCATAACTTCTGCAACTTGTGCAACTTCTGACAAGTCAATGAATAATTTCAAATGTTCATTCAACACTTTTGCAGCCAAACTAACAGCTTCATCTGGAACCAATGTTCCGTTTGTGTATACATCAAGTGTCAACTTATCATAATCTGTGATTTGTCCAACACGAGTGTTTTCTACTGTTAAGTTTACACGTTCTACCGGTGTAAAGATTGAATCGATCGGAATCACACCAATAGATAAATCATCGTTTTTGTTCTTGTCAGCGCTTACATATCCTCTACCTTTAGAAATGGTAAGTTCCATGGATAATTTGCTGTCTGCTCCTCCATTAAGAGTTGCAATCACAGTTTCAGGATTCATAATTTCCACATCTGAATCAACGCGGATATCTGCTGCTGTTACAACACCTTCTCCTTCAAATTCGATGTATGCCTTCTTTGGCTCATCAGTTTCAGAAGAATTCTTGATAGCCAATGATTTCAGATTCATGATGATTTCTGTAACGTCTTCTTTTACGCCTGGAATTGAACTGAATTCATGCAAAATACCATCAATTTTCACGTGGCTGATTGCGGCTCCTGGCAAAGAAGAAAGCATAATTCTTCTTAAAGAGTTACCAAGTGTTGTACCATATCCTCTTTCCAATGGCTCAACAACAAATCTTCCATATTTTTTATCTTCTGAAACATCAGTAATTTCAATATTTGGTTTGTTAAAATCAAACATGATAAGCCCCTCCTTTTATGGGTCTCACTCAGACAATCCAACGGATTATCTAGAATATAATTCGACGATCAACATTTCGTCTACAGGTACATCGATTACATCTCTTGAAGGAAGTTCTTTTACAGTTCCTTTCAAAGCTTCAGCATCAACGTCTAACCATTCCGGAACTAATCTTCCGCCTGTTACTTCTACGATTTCTTTGTATCTTGGAGATGCTTTCTTAGCTTCCTTGATTTCAATTACATCGCCTGCGCTGATTAAGTATGATGGAATGTTTACTTGCTTTCCATTTACTAATACATGCTTGTGGTCAACAATTTGTCTTGCTTCTTTTCTTGTTCTAGCAAATCCCATACGGAATACTACGTTATCCAATCTTGATTCAAGAAGAATCATAAGGTTGTTACCTGCCAAGCCTTCCATTCTGGTAGCTTTTGCATAGTAGTTTCTGAAAGGTTTTTCTAATACACCATAGATAAATTTCGCTTTTTGTTTCTCACGCAATTGAAGACCATACTCGCTCATTTTTCTATTAGCTCTTTTTGATTGTCTGTTAGATTTCTTATCGATTCCTAAATAGATTGGATCCATACCAAGTGATCTACATCTTTTAAGAACCGGAGTTCTATTTACTGCCATCTTCTTTTATCCTCCTATTTAGACTACACTCTTCTACGTTTTGGTGGACGACATCCGTTGTGTGGAACCGGAGTAACGTCTGTGATGCTTGTTACATCGATACCGCATGCTTGAAGTGCACGGATTGCTGCTTCACGTCCTGAACCTGGTCCTTT
>JAZRND010000032.1:0-9257 GCA_045648005.1 Faecalimonas sp.
AATGAGCAACTTGCAGAATGGCTTCAAGGGGAATTAGAACTATCTGAACTCGCAGAGGAGCTAAACCGACTTTTGGAACAGAATGGGACCATCGAGCAATTTGTGATGACCATTTTAAGCTACTCATCTATTTATACAAGTGGTGAACTGAAGCATATTCAGGATGTATTAGATCGCTTAAAAAATCAGAAACCGGTGGAAAAACAAAAATACAAAGCCGATAATTTGTTAGAAAGTGGTTCTGTAAAATCCGCTATTATGGTTTATCGTGAGATCTTGTACGGAGAACGCGACGAAAGCATGGAAGGAACCTTTTATGGCAAGGTTTATGCCTGCCTGGGTGCTGCCTACGGACGATTGTTCTTATATAAAGAAGCGGCAAAAATGTATGAAGCGGCATATCAGATTTGTGAAGACAAGGATATGCTCAAAGCATATTTGTATGCCAGCCGTAACTTTATGAGCGGAGAAGAGTATATGCAGTTGTTGCAAAGAAGCCAACTGTTTCAAGATATGGACAGTGAGATAACAAAGACCGTCAGAGAGGTTTCAGACAGTGTTACTGTCCTTCAATATGAAGATACTTTGGAACATTGGAAAAATCAATATCGGAGAATTAGTACAGGGGAAATTTAAAGGAATTAAATTTCCCCTCTTTTGTTGACAAACACTATTTCCTATGATATTATGTGAAGGTAATTTAGCGTGGTAAAGTGATAATTCGTTAAAACCACAAAAATGAGGAGGAAACAACATGAAAAAGAGAATTGCATTATTATTAGTGCTCGTACTTGCATTAACAGCGGTATTTGCAGGCTGTGGAAAGAAAGAAGAAAAAGAAAAATTTGTAGTCGGATTTGACCAAAACTTCCCACCAATGGGATTTGTTGGTGATGACGGTGAGTATACAGGATTTGACCTTGAACTTGCAGCAGAAGTTGCAAAGAGATTGGACATGGAATTTGTTGCCAACCCAATCGACTGGGATTCAAAAGATTCTGAATTAAAGACAGGAACGATTGACTGTGTATGGAACGGATTTACCATGAATGGTCGCGAAGACAAATATACATGGACAGAAGCATATTTGGACAATGAACAAGTATTTGTAGTTCGTAAGGATTCAGGAATCAAAACAACTGCTGACTTGGCAGGCAAGGTTGTAGATGTTCAAAAAGACTCATCTGCAGAAGCAGCATTAAACGACAAACCAGAATTGAAAAACACATTTAAATCTGTAAACCCAATCGCTGATTACAATGCGGCTTTTATGGAATTAGAATCAGGTGCAACAGATGCTATCGCAATGGACAGCGTAGTTGCTAATTACCAAATCGAACAAAGAAAAGCAGACTTTGTCATTTTAGAAGAAACAATCGCTTCTGAAGAATATGGTGTGGGCTTCTACAAAGGCAACACAGAACTTCGTGATAAAGTGCAAAAAGCATTAGAGGAAATGGTAGCAGACGGAACTATGCAAACAATCTCAATCAAATGGTTTGGCTCTGACATTACAACAATTGGTAAATAAGAAACTTTGAAACTTAAGGACCATCAGGAATGGATGGTCCTTTTGTAGCGGAAAGAGGGATTTATGAAATTCAGTATTATGTTACAAAAACTGGCAGAAGGCATGCTGACATCAGTGCAGATATTCTTGGTTACACTGGTGCTTTCTTTGATTTTGGGACTTTTTGTAGCTTTTGGCCGTATGTCCAAAAATATTATCCTGCGAAATATCATCAAGGTGTATATTTCTATCATGCGTGGGACGCCACTGATTTTGCAGATTATGTTCGTGTATTTTGGACCGTTTTACATATTTGGGATCCAAATTTCGCCGACCTATAAGATTTATGCAGTATTCATTAGTTTTGTCATAAATTATGCGGCGTATTTTGCAGAAATCTATCGTGGAGGAATTGAGTCTATGCCGATTGGCCAATATGAGGCTGCCAAAGTTTTGGGCTATACAAAATCTCAAACTTTCATGAAGATTATTCTTCCGCAGGTGATAAAACGCATTTTACCATCAGTAACCAATGAAGTAATCACCTTGGTTAAAGATACATCTTTGGCATTTACTGTCGGTGTTATGGAAATGTTTACAGTTGCGAAAGCATTGGCTTCCGCACAGGCGAATGTGGTGCCATATATTGTGGTGGCAATTTTTTATTATGTATTTAACTTTGTGGTAGCATTTGTCATGGAACATATTGAAAAGAAAATGAACTATTATCGTTAGAAAGGGGATGTGACATGAAAATTTTGAAAATGAAGAACATTCAAAAAAGTTTTGGTGAGTTAGCAGTGTTAAAGAACATCTCCATTGAAGTAGAAGAGGGGGAAGTGGTGGCGATCATTGGACCATCAGGTTCCGGGAAATCCACCTTGCTTCGTTGTGCCACAGAATTGGAAACACCAGATTTTGGTGAAATTACTTATGCAGAAAATGAATCAAAAGGAAAAAGCTTTGGATTGGTATTCCAAAACTTTAATTTGTTTCCTCATTATTCCGTGTTGAAGAATATCATGGACGCACCGATTAATGTACAGAAAAGAGAAAAAGAAGAAGTAGAAGTACAGGCGAGAGCCTTGCTTAAGAAAATGGGCCTGGAAGATAAGGCAGACGCCTATCCATATCAGTTATCAGGAGGACAACAGCAACGTGTTTCCATTGCCAGAGCTTTATGCATGAATCCCAAAATCCTGTTGTTTGATGAGCCTACATCAGCATTAGATCCAGAACTTACCGGAGAAATTTTAAAGGTTATTCGTGATTTGGCGGCAGAAAAGATGACCATGGTGATTGTGACCCATGAAATGAATTTTGCAAAAAACGTGGCAGATCGTGTAATTTTTATGGATAACGGATACATCGTAGAAGAGGGAACTCCAGAAGAGGTCTTCCATTCAGAAAATGCGCGTATGAAAGAGTTTTTAGGAAAACTCGGAGAATAGGATAAAGAGATGAATTATAAATTATTAGCGGATACAGCTATGCTTGCAGGAGAACTAATGCTGCGAAGCGGCGCTGAAACATATCGTGTAGAAGATACAATGTATCATATTTTAAAAACTTCAAATAGCGATTTTGTAGAGGCGATGGCTCTCATGACAGGTCTTGTGGTAACAGTGAATGACAAAAGCTTTGAACAACCATTGACTGTAATGCGAAGAGTGACCAATCGTTCCACAAATATCAGTATGATTGTGAAGGTAAATGACGTTTCCAGAAGGTATTGTGGTGGGGATATTACATTAGAAGAAGCATACCAGGAGTTGCAACAAGCCAAAGAAAGACCGTACAATCGTTTGATGTATAATATCGGCACTATTGGCATGGTGATTGGATTTGCTGCCATGTTTGGTGGAAGAGGTTGGGATCTTGTGATAGCGGCACTGACAGGTGCAGTGTTGGCAGGATTCATTACCTTTAGTAAGATTGTCAAGTTGAACGGCATTTTTACCAATGCGTTGTCAGGAATGTTGATCGCAGCCTTCGTTACTTTGACGCAAGCATTTGTGATTCATGGAATCGCAAAGGATATCATTATTATTAGTGCAATTATGCCAATCGTACCAGGCGTGGCAATTACCAATGCCATACGAGATACTCTACAAGGTGATTATTTATCCGGCTGTGCCCGTATTTTGGAAGCATTACTGATTGCTGCAGCTATAGCAGTGGGCGTAGGTATTAGCGTGATTTTATGTAGCAGTGTGATAGGAGGGCCAGGAATATGATTTTAAAAGTGTTTGGAGCTTTCCTTGGAGTATTAGCATTTTCGATTTTGCTGGAAGTACCGAAAAGGTATTTGTTCTATGCAGGAGCAGTAGGTGCAGTGGGAGGATTTGTTTATCTGTTCGCAGGAGAACTTGGAGTGAATGATGTGTTTGCCACCTTTTTATCTGCATTTACCATTGCATTTATTTCGCACATTTTTGCAAGAATTTTTAAAACGCCTGTAACGGTATTTTTGATTCCGGGGATTGTCCCGACTGTACCTGGAGGTGGCATGTATCATATCGGATACTATTTGTTCCAAAAGAACACGGAATTGACTGCTTACTACATTACAAGTACATTGCAGTTAGCAGGTGCAATTGCAATTGCCCTATTTATTGTAGACGCAGGATTTCGCATTTTTCAAAAAGGATGGAAACAAAATTCCTTGCGATATCAGCAAAAAAATGTTGATAAATAACAAAAAATCGTATAAAATTAGGGGTTGAAAGAAAAGTAGGAGGTTTTGAGAAAATGGTAGCGTATAAAGACCTAACAGTAGAAGAGTTAAAAGCGTTAAAAAGCGAATTAGAAGCAAAATTTGCTGAATTTAAAGCACAAAATCTGAAATTAGATATGTCAAGAGGAAAACCGTCAAAAGCACAGTTGGATTTATCCATGGGAATGATGGACGTACTTTCCAGCGAAGCAAACTTGGTTTGTGAAGAAGGCGTTGACTGTCGCAACTACGGTGTGCTTGATGGAATTAACGAAGCAAAACAGCTTCTTTCAGATATGTCAGAAGTTCCGAAGGAAAACATTGTTATCTTCGGTAACTCAAGTTTGAACCTTATGTATGACACAGTGGCACGTTCTATGACACATGGTGTTATGGGAAGTACTCCATGGTGTAAATTAGATAAAGTAAAATTCTTATGTCCGGTTCCTGGATATGATAGACATTTTGCAATTACAGAACACTTTGGAATTGAAATGATTAATATTCCAATGACCGATGAAGGCCCTAACATGGATATGGTTGAGGCACTTGTAAATAATGATGATTCTGTAAAAGGTATCTGGTGTGTACCGAAATATTCAAACCCACAAGGTATTTCTTATTCGGATACAACAGTAAGACGTTTTGCTAGATTGAAACCGGCAGCGAAGGATTTCCGTATTTATTGGGATAATGCATATGGCATTCATCACTTGTATGAAGACAAACAAGATTACTTAATTGAAATTTTGATGGCATGTAAACAAGAAGGTAATCCGGACATGGTTTATAAATTCTGCTCTACATCAAAAATCAGTTTCCCGGGTTCTGGTATTGCAGCAATTGCAGCATCTACAGCGAACTTGGAAGATATTCGTAACCAAATGAAGATTCAGACCATTGGTCATGACAAATTAAATCAACTTCGTCATGCTCGTTTCTATGGAGATATTCACGGAATGGTGGAACATATGAAGAAGCATGCTGATATTTTAAGACCGAAGTTTGAGGCTGTTTTAGACGGATTAGAAAGAGAACTAGGTGGCTTGGAAATCGGTAGCTGGATTAAACCAAGGGGCGGATATTTCATTTCTTTTGATGCATTAGAAGGATGTGCAAAAGCAATTGTAGCAAAAGCGAAAGAAGCCGGAGTAGTTATGACTGGAGCAGGAGCTACCTTCCCATATGGAAAGGACCCAAAAGACAGCAATATCCGTATTGCACCTTCATTCCCAACACCTGAAGAATTGGCATTGGCTACTGAAATTTTCGTATTAAGTGTTAAATTAGTAAGTATTGATAAAATTTTAGGAGAGAAAAATGGGTAAAGTAAGAACGAGATTTGCACCAAGCCCGACGGGGAGAATGCATGTCGGAAACTTGAGAACAGCTCTGTATGCATATCTAATAGCAAAACATGAAGATGGTGATTTCCTTCTTCGTATCGAAGATACAGATCAAGAACGTCTTGTGGAGGGGGCAGTGGATATTATTTATCGCACCTTGGAAAAAACGGGATTGATCCACGATGAAGGGCCAGATAAAGATGGTGGTTTGGGTCCATATGTTCAAAGTGAACGTCAGGCAACTGGTTTATATTTAGAATATGCCAAAAAACTTATTGAAACGGGACATGCATATTATTGTTTCTGTGATAAAGATAGATTGGCAAGTCTGAAGAGCGAAGTAAAAGAAGGTGGCGAAGAAATCGTTGTTTACGATAAGCATTGTTTGCATTTGAGCAAAGAAGAGATTGAAGCCAACCTTGCGGCAGGCAAACCATACGTTATCCGTATTAATATGCCTACCGAAGGAACAACAACTTTCCATGATGACATTTATGGTGACATTACTGTTCCAAATGAAGAATTAGACGATATGATTTTGATTAAATCAGATGGATATCCGACATATAACTTTGCGAACGTAGTAGATGACCATTTGCAGGGAATTACTCATGTAGTTCGTGGAAATGAATACTTATCATCTGCACCGAAATACAATCGTTTGTATGAAGCATTTGGCTGGGAAGTGCCTACTTATGTACATTGTCCGCTCATAACAGATGAGACACACAAGAAGTTAAGTAAACGTTCCGGACATTCTTCTTACGAAGATCTGATTGAACAAGGTTATATTTCAGAAGCTGTGGTAAACTATGTAGCCCTTTTGGGGTGGAGCGCTACTGATAATACAGAAATTTTCTCTTTAGAAGAATTGGTAAAAGCTTTTGATTACCGTCATATGAGTAAATCACCGGCAGTTTTTGACACTGTGAAACTGAAATGGATGAACGGCGAATATTTGAAGGCTATGGATTTTGATAAATTCTATGTTTTGGCAGAGCCATATCTCAAGGACGTTATCACAAAAGATTATGATTTGAAGAAGATAGCAGCTCTTGTAAAGACAAGAATTGAAATCTTCCCGGATATCAAAGACCAAATCGATTTCTTTGAAGAACTTCCGGAGTATGATATTGAAATGTACACACACAAGAAGATGAAGACGAATGCAGAGACTTCATTAGAAGTGTTGAAAGAAATTCTTCCGTTATTTGAAGCTCATAATGATTATACGAACGATGCGCTGTATGAAGTGCTTCGCGGTTATGTAGAACAAAAAGGGTGTAAAAATGGATATGCCATGTGGCCGGTGAGAACAGCGGTTTCAGGCAAACAAAATACACCGGGCGGAGCTACAGAAATCATGGAGATTCTTGGAAAGGAAGAATCACTTGCAAGAATTCGCAAGGGAATTGAATTATTAAGTCAATAGCAAGTAGGACGGGATGCATTCCCGTCCTTTACTTATCAGAAAAGGGGTAATATATGAGTTTTAACAATGCTCAAAATCAAGCCATTGCCCACAAAGAAGGACCATGTATGGTTCTTGCCGGTCCCGGTTCAGGGAAAACTACCGTTATTGCAAATAGAATTCATCATTTGATAGAAAAGCACAGGGTAAAGCCAAATGAAATCTTGGTCATTACCTTTTCCAAAGCTGCGTCAAAAGAGATGAAGGAACGATTCTTGGCATTGCCAAAGGCAAAGAAAGAGGTCACGTTTGGCACTTTCCACGGTATTTTCTATGGCATTTTAAAGTGGGCATACAATCTAAATGCACAAAACATATTTTCTGAAGAACAGAAGTTTGAACTATTACTGCGTATTGTAGAACGCATGGATTTTAATATAGAAGATGCACCGGATTTTTTACAGGATATAGCATCTGAAATCAGTATGTTCAAAAACAGCAGAACATCTCGGGAAGAATATCGTTCCGTCAATTGCGAAGAAGGGGAGTTCTTTGAAATTTTTGATGCTTATGAAAGAGAACGGAAACGCCTACGAAAAGTAGACTTTGATGACATGCTGACTATGACATTAGAACTGTTTCTTAAGAGACCAGACATTTTAGAACTTTGGCAGAAGAAATATCGATATATTCTAGTGGATGAATTTCAGGATATTAATCAAGTGCAGTATGAGGTTGTCCGTATGATGGCTGCACCAGAAGATAATTTATTCATCGTGGGTGATGATGACCAGTCTATTTACGGATTTCGTGGGGCAAAGCCGGAGATTATGAAACGATTTAGTGAGGATTATCCAAAGGCAAGGAAGATTCTTTTAGATATCAACTATCGTTCGACAAAAGCCATTGTAAATGGTGCCTCCAGAGTCATTGCTCATAATCAAGGGCGGTTTGCAAAGGACATCTATACTACCAATGCACAGGGGTGCAATATTGCCATTCAAGAAGTGAGGCATCCGATAGAAGAGAGTAAGTTTGTGATTGGAGAAATAGCTAAACGATTGAAAGAAGGCGTGGCGCCGTCAGAGATTGCAGTGTTATATCGTACCAATGAAGATGCAAGATGTCTGGTAGAGAGCCTTATGGAATATGCGGTTCCATTCAATATGAAAGAGCATTTCCCAAATATTTATGAACATTTTATTGCACGAAATGTCATTGCATATATGCAGATTGCGTTGGGAGATAATTCCCGAAAGCTATTCCTGGAGATTGCTAATCGACCGAATCGATATATTGGACGCGACAGTTTAGATAAGGGACAGATTCGCATGGAGGATTTGCGCAAATTTTATGCAGAGAAAGAATGGATGCAAGACCGTATTGATCAACTGGAGTTAGACCTTCGAGTGATTAAAAGATGTGCACCATTTGCGGCAATTCAATATATTCGAAAACAAGTGGGGTATGAAGACTATCTGTACGAGTATGCAAGAAAGCGCAGAATGAAAGTGGAAGAATTACTGGATGTCCTGGATGAAATACAAGAACGCTCCAAGTCATTTCAAACAATTGAAGAATGGTTGGCGCATATTCGTGAGTATTCGGAAGAATTGAAGAAACGCGAAACTGGTACGCAAGTGAACAAGAAGGCAGTTCAATTGATGACAATGCATGGAGCAAAAGGATTGGAGTTCGATACGGTTTTTATTGTTGGAGCAAATGAAAACGTTATGCCTTATAAAAAGGCAGAGACAAAAGAAGAAATAGAAGAAGAGCGAAGACTCTTTTATGTAGCTTTGACCAGAGCTAAACAAAAACTTGTCATTTGTTATAATAGAGAGCGAAACGGGAAGAAGTTGGAGGCGTCCAGGTTTGTGGGGGAACTATTGAGGTAGAGAACGTCCTATTGGGCGCCTATGTATCTTTTTGTGTTCTAGTGTCCATGTGTATGAAGTGGTTTGGGCAGTATGCACCCAATAAGGTTCTGACGTCCACTACATAAACTTGTTTTGGGCATAGTAGCACGCAAGTAACTTTAATGTCCGAATTCCCATATAAGTTTGGGTATAGGACTTTTTTGTTATGGATTATGCCCAATCAAACCATTTAGATTGGGCATTGCGATGATAGAATGAAGTGATAAGCTAAAAGTAGACACCACCCAAAAATAAGTAGACAAGTGGTATAATGTAATAAACAGTTATATTTCTTGTTACACAGGAGGTGCTATTTATGATTCCTAAAGAACAACGCGTGGCCATTGGTAAAGAA
>JAZRND010000033.1:0-21944 GCA_045648005.1 Faecalimonas sp.
TAGCATGTCCTTCAGGAGCTATGGACTTACAAGGATTCTCAAATAGACAGATTATAGCGGAGGTAGATGCAATATGTCGATAGAAAACAACAACGAATTCAGACCGAAAATTGTAGCGTTCTGCTGTAACTGGTGTAGCTATGCAGGCGCTGACCTTGCAGGAAGTAGCCGTTTGGCATACCCTGCAGATGTAAAGATTATACGTGTACCATGTTCTTGCCGTGTAAACCCAATGTTCATTTTAAGAGCATTTGAAAAAGGTGCTGACGGTGTTATCCTTTGTGGATGTCATCCGGGAGACTGCCATTACACAACAGGTAACTTCTATGCAAGAAGACGTATGACACTTTTGTTCTCTATGCTTGATTATATCGGTGTAGAAAACGGACGTACTCGCGTAGAATGGGTATCCGCTGCAGAAGGCGTGAAATTCTCACAAACTATGAATGAGTTTGTAGAAAAAATCCATTCACTTGGTAAAAACGTAAGATTGGGGGATTTGAGATGCAAGAATTAATCAGTCGCGCAAAAGAACTGCTTAACAACGGCACAGTAGAACGTGTTCTTGGTTGGAAAGCAGGAGATCTTCCATATAATCCAGAACCGGCATACTTCTATGTAGATGAAGATTTTGATAACTTTGTTTACAATGGTTTCTGCGGAGCGAATTTGAGCAAGTATATGATTGAAGCATCTAAAATGGAAGGAAAAACATTAGTTTTCTTAAAACCATGTGATACATATAGCTTTAATCAATTAATCAAAGAACACCGCGTAGACAGAGCAAAAGCTTATATTGTAGGTGTAGGATGTAAAGGTAAACTGGACATTGAAAAAGCAAAAAAATTAGGAATTAAAGGTATCGAAAGTGTATCTGGCGTAGAAATGACAGATGCCTGTGACACTATTGCGTTCCAAACAATTTATGGTGAAAAAACCTGTGCATATAACGATGTGATGTTGGAAAGATGTCACGTATGTAAAGGTAAAGACCATATGGTATATGACGAATTGATCGGTGAATCAAGAGACACAAAGGATGCGGAACGCTTTGCAGAAATCGAAAAGATTGAAGCAATGAGCCCAGAAGAGAAATTTGCTTTCTTCCAAAAAGAATTAAGCAAATGTATCCGTTGTAATGCTTGTCGTAACGTGTGTCCAGCTTGTAGCTGTCGTAAATGTGTATTTGATAGTACAAAGTTTGATAGTGCTCAAAAAGCAAACGTTGATTCATTTGAAGAAAAAATGTTCCACGTAATTCGTGCATTCCACGTAGCTGGAAGATGTACAGATTGTGGAGAATGTAGCAGAGTATGTCCACAAGGAATTCCGCTTCACTTATTCAATCGTAAGTTTATTAAGGATATTAATGAATTCTATGGTGACTATCAAGCAGGTGAAGATACAGATTCAAGAGGACCGCTTACAAACTTTACATTTGACGATGTGGAACCAAGCATCGTAACAGAAAGGGGATAATGTGATGTATAAGATAGCAAAAGAAAATCTTTCGGCATTATTCCAAATGATTGCCGGAGAACAGGATTTAATTTTACCTGTAAATAATAACGGACAAGTGAATTTCGCAGTGTGGTCAGAAGGCGCAGACGTAGATTTAGATACTTTGAAGAGCGTAAAATCTCCAAAAGATGCTTTCTTTCCACAAAGTGAAAATTTGTATACGGTTACAAAAGAAGATAAAAAAATCAAAATTCAGCCGGAAGACTTACAGAACAAAGATTTTGTTGTGTTTGGTATGAAGGCTTGTGATATTAAGGGTATTGAAGTACTTGATAAAGTATTTTTGGCGGACCCAATTGACACATTCTATGCAGCAAGACGCAAACACGGAACCATCGTGGCCTTGGCTTGTCATGAGCCAGAGGAAACATGTTTCTGTAAAGTGTTCGGTGTAGACTGTGCAGAACCGGTAGCAGATGTTGCTACATGGATGATTGACGGAGAACTTTACTGGAAAGCTTTGACTGAAAAGGGTGAAGCGCTTACAAAAGCAGTAGCAGGACTTCTTACAGATGCAGATGAAGCAAAGGTAGAAGAAGAAAAGAAAGCAATTCGTGCAATCGTGGAAAAACTTCCATATTCTAATCTTTCATTAGATGGATGGAATGGAGATGTGTTATTAGAAAAATTCAATTCTCCGATTTGGGAAAAACTATACAAACCATGTTTGGCATGTGGAACATGTACATTTGTTTGCCCGACTTGCCAATGTTACGATATTAAGGATTATGACACAGGACATGGTGTGCAGCGTTATCGTTGTTGGGATTCTTGTATGTATTCTGACTTTACTATGATGGCTCACGGAAATAACCGTAATAGCCAAATGCAGAGATTCCGTCAGAGATTTATGCATAAGTTGGTATACTTCCCGGCAAACAATGACGGAATGTATTCTTGTGTTGGATGTGGACGTTGTATTGAAAAATGTCCTGCATCACTCAATATCGTAAAAGTCGTAAAGGCTTTTCAAGAACAGGGAGGTGAAAACTAATGTGTGAATGTCATTGTCATGATGGTTATACATTGGACACATTAATTCCGAAGGTAGGTATCATTACAGATATCCGTCAAGAAACACCGGACGTAAAGACATTTCGTGTAAATGCACCGGAAGGCGGAAAACTGTTTGAACATATGCCAGGACAGTGTGCAATGGTTTGTGGACCTGGGGTTAGTGAAGCAATGTTTTCAATCACTTCCTCACCGACAAACAAAGAATACCAAGAGTTTAGTATTAAAAAATGTGGAGAGCTTACCGATTATCTTCACAGTTTAGAAGTAGGTTCTGAAATTACAGTACGTGGACCATACGGAAATCATTTCCCGGTTGAAACAGAATTAAAAGGTAAGAATCTTTTATTCATCGCCGGTGGTATCGGTCTTGCACCACTTCGTTCTGTTATCAACTATGTAATTGATAACCGTGAAAACTACGGTACAGTAGATATTGTTTACGGTTCTCGTTCAGCAGACGATTTGGTTCAATTAAAAGAAATCCAGGAAGTTTGGATGAAAACAGAAGGTATTAACGTGCATCTTACAATTGACCGCCCGCAAGAAGGTTGGGATGGCCATGTGGGATTCGTACCTGCTTATGTAAAAGAGTTAAATCTTGATACAAATAAGGTTGCTCTTATCTGTGGACCTCCGATTATGATTAAGTTCGTACTTGCAGGACTTAAAGAATTAGGATTTACAGATGAACAAATTTATACAACATTTGAACTTCGTATGAAGTGTGGTATCGGTAAATGCGGACGTTGTAATATTGGATCTAAATACGTTTGTAAAGATGGTCCGGTATTCCGTTACGATGAAATCGGTGAATTACCGCCTGAATACTAGGATTACGAGAGAAAGGAAAAAGAAAAAATGGCAGATATGATTAACGTATATTTATACGGTAAAAAGTATGAAGTTCCATCTAATTTGACAATTATGGAAGCTTTTGAATATGCTGGTTACCAATTGGTTCGTGGTTGTGGCTGTAGAAATGGTTTCTGTGGTGCTTGTGCAACTATTTACAGGATCAAAGGGAAAAATGAATTAACAGGATGTTTAGCATGTTCTACAAAAGTAGAAAATGATATGTGTGTTGCAACATTACCATTCTTCCCATTGGAAAAGAAAGTTTATGATATTACAGAAATCAAACCTACACAACAGGTTATGATGCAATTATATCCTGAAATCTACGCTTGTATCGGATGTAATGCATGTACAAAAGCTTGTACACAAGACTTGAGTGTTATGCAATACATCGCACATGCTCAAAGAGGAGAGTTCGAACAATGTGCAGAACTTTCATTTGACTGTGTAATGTGTGGAGTATGTTCTGCTCGTTGTCCAGCAGGTATTTCTCATCCACAAGTTGCTCTTCTTGCAAGAAGATTAACAGGAAAATACATCAGACCGGAAGCTGCTCACTTGACAGCAAGAGTAGAAGAAATCGAAAAAGGTGATTGCAA
This sequence comes from Faecalimonas sp., assembly GCA_045648005.1. GTDB lineage: Bacteria > Bacillota > Clostridia > Lachnospirales > Lachnospiraceae > Faecalimonas. Next base: position 3,993 of record JAZRND010000033.1, read on the forward strand.
AGCAATGATGGAAGCTATTATGCAAAAACCTATCGAAGAATTAAAAGAACTTTATAATACTAGAGAAATTGAGAAATAGGAGGAGAAAGACATGAGTTTACCATATACAGCCGAGATGATGGAATCCATTAAAAAGGTTGAAGCAGGTAGAGCTGCTCGTATTGGTTTTGAACCAAGACGTATGACAGCTGATGAAAAAACAGCTCTCCTTCAGCAATTCCATCCAGATTATAATCTTGACAGCTTTGAAGAAATCAAAGTTGGTCCTAATGCAGGACAAAAAGCACCAAAAGAATTAGTTGAAATTCTTCAAGGTGAAAGCAGAATCAAAGGTATGGATATTGATTTGACAAATCCAGACTATGATGTTGATGTATTAGTTATCGGTGGTGGTGGAGCTGGTTCTTCAGCTGCTATCGAAGCAAACGAAGCAGGTGCTAACGTTATGATCGTTACAAAACTTCGTATTGGTGATGCTAATACAATGATGGCAGAAGGTGGTATCCAGGCTGCTGATAAAGAAAATGATTCACCTGCACAACATTACCTTGATGTTATGGGTGGTGGACATTTTGCAAATGTACCGGAATTGGTTGAAAAACTTGTTTGTGACGGTCCAATTGCAATCAACTGGCTTGATAAGTTAGGTGTATTATTTGATAAAGATGAAGACGGAAGAATGATTACTACTCACGGTGGTGGTACATCTCGCAAGAGAATGCATGCTGCAGCTGACTATTCAGGAGCAGAAATCATGAGAACACTTCGCGACGAAGTATTTAACAGAAAGATTCCGGTTGTTGACTTTACAGCAGCTATCGAAATTATCAAAGATACAGATGGTAAGGCAGCAGGTGCTGTTCTTATGAACATGGAAACAAATGAAATTTTAGTAGCAAGAGCAAAAACTGTTATTATTGCTACAGGTGGAGCAGGACGTATGCACTACCAAGGTTTCCCAACATCTAACCACTATGGTGCAACAGCTGACGGTCTTGTACTTGCATACCGTGCAGGCGCTCCATTATTATACCAAGATACATTGCAATATCACCCAACAGGTGTTGCATTCCCATCACAAATTTACGGTGCACTTGTAACTGAAAAAGTTCGTTCTATGGGCGCTATGTTTGTAAATGTAGATGGTGAAGTATTTATGCATCCATTGGAAACACGTGACGTTGCAGCATCAGGAATCATTCGTGAATGTAAAGAAAGAGGAAAGGGTGTTCCTACACCGGTAGCAGATGGTATTTGGCTTGATACTCCAATGATCGATATGATTCACGGAGAAGGTACTCTTGAAAAGAGATTACCAGGTATGCTTCGTATGTACTTAAGATGCGGAATCGATATGAGAAAAGTTCCGATTGTTATTTACCCAACACTTCACTACCAAAACGGTGGTATCAAAGTAGGTGTTAACGGTATGTCAGAAGTAGAAAACCTTTACGTAGCTGGTGAGGCTATCGGAGGAATTCACGGAAGAAACAGACTTATGGGTAACTCTTTACTTGACATCATTGTATTCGGACGTAATGCCGGACAACAAGCTGGTGCAAAATGTAAAGAAGTTGAACTTAAGGAATTAACACTTTCTCATGTGGATGATTTCTCAAAGACACTTGCAGATGCAGGTATTGAACCGAAGGTTGTATCTCCGAAATTATTGCCGGACTACAGACCGGAAGGCGTACAAAGATTAAACTAGGAATGAGAGTGAACAATATATTTCCAACACTGGGGAAACTCGGTGTTGGAAATAATGTTGTAAATTAGGAGGAAAAAAATGACACTTATAGAAAACATGCTTTCAGTTAATGGAGTTGCATTTTTGATGTTCTGCATCTTTGCTATTGCCGCACTCGGTTATGGACTTGGACGTATTACAATCAAAGGTGTAAACCTTGGTACAGCAGGTGTATTTATTGTTGCATTGCTTTTTGGATGCTTTTTCTTCGAACCATTAAAAGCAGAACTTGTGGTTGGAGATAAAGTGGCATATGTAGACAATGCACTTAAAATTATTGAAACTTTTGGTTTGATTCTTTTTGTTACCGCTGTTGGTTTCATCGCAGGACCAAAATTCTTTGGTAACTTAAAAAAGAACTTCAAATCATACATCTTATTAGGACTTGTAATTATCCTTGCAGGAGGAGTTTCTGCAATCGGATGTATTTATCTTGGAAGAGCATTAGGAGAAACCAATACAGCGGAATTTACAGCCATGATTGTAGGACTTCTTTCAGGTTCACTTACGTCTACACCGGCGTTCTCAGCAGCGAAAGACACAGTTCTTCCTGAATATGTAAATGCTGTTTCTGTAGGACATGGTATTGCATATATCTTTGGTGTTATCGGTGTAGTATTATTTGTTCAATTAGTTCCGAAGTTTATGAAAGCAAACATGGCTGAAGAACGTGCAAAAATTGCTCAAATTGATGACGGTTCAAAGAAAGCATATACAGGAAAATTAATTGATATTGATGACTTCGGATTTGCAGCATTTGCGTTTGCAGCAATCCTCGGAACTTTGGTAGGTAAGTTTGTAGTTCCGGTAATTGACTTCTCACTTACAACAACAGGCGGATGCCTCATGGTTGCTTTGGTTCTTGGACATTTCGGAAGAATCGGAAAAGTTAGCATTATGCCGAAAGAACAAACATTGAAAATCTTTAGAGAATTAGGACTTATGCTTTTCTTAATCGGAGCAGGTATCCCAGGTGGAGCAGAGTTCGTAGCAATGTTTGATGTTATGTATTTTGTCTATGGAGTTATCATGACAATTGTTCCAATGATTATTGGATTCTTTGTAGCAAAATATGTGGTTAAATTAAGCTTGCTTAATAACCTTGGTTCTATCACAGGTGGTATGACAAGTACACCTGCACTTGGAACATTGATTAGTACAGCAGGAACAGAAGAAGTGGCAGCTGCTTATGCAGCAACATATCCAATTGCACTTATTGCAGTTGTATTGGTGTCACAATTCTTAATCAGATTCTTTAGCTAATTAGGAGATATAAAAATGCGTGAGATTAATGTAAGTCAGATCACTGACGTTGTAGAAAGATTATGTATTGAAGCTAATACACATCTTCCAAGCGATGTAAAATGCGCAATCAAAAGCTGCAGAGCATGCGAAGATTGGGATATCGCAAAAGGTGTATTAGATAAGATTATTACAAACTATGAAATCGCAGATGCTGAAAATGTTCCGATTTGTCAGGATACAGGTATGGCATGTGTATTTTTGGAAATTGGTCAAGATGTTCATTTGGTTGGTGGAAATCTTGCAGAAGCAGTGGATGAAGGTGTTCGTCGTGGTTACACAAATGGTTACCTTCGTAAATCTGTAGTAGGAGACCCGGTGCGTCGTGGAAACACAGGAGATAACACACCAGCTATGCTTTACACAGAAATCGTACCAGGTGAAGAAATTAAAGTTACTGTAGGGCCAAAAGGTTTCGGTAGTGAAAACATGAGCCAAATTCGTATGTTCAAACCATCTGCAGGTCTTCAAGGAATCAAAGATTTCATTTTAGAAGCAGTAGAAACAGCAGGACCAAATCCATGCCCGCCTATGGTAGTCGGTGTTGGTATTGGTGGAACATTTGATAAGGCTGCTTTACTTGCAAAGAAAGCTTTAATGAGACCGGTAGATTCCGAAAATCCGGATCCATTCTACGCTGATTTGGAAAAAGAAATGCTTGGAAAGATTAACGAGTTAGGTATTGGACCACAAGGTTTTGGTGGAAAGACTACAGCAATTGGTCTTAATATTGAAACACTTCCAACCCACATTGCAGGTATGCCATGTGCAATTAACATTAACTGTCATGTAACTCGTCATAAATCGGAGGTAATTTAGTATGGAAAAACACATTACATTACCATTAACAGAAGAAGTAGCAAAAAGCCTTAAAGCAGGAGATTCTGTTTATGTAACAGGTACTATTTACACATCTCGTGATGCAGGTCACAAACGTATGTGTGAAGCTCTTGCAAGAGGGGAAGAACTTCCATTTAATCCTCAAGATGCAACAATCTACTATGTAGGACCTACACCGGCTAAACCGGGACAGGTAATTGGTTCAGCGGGCCCAACAACAAGTGGACGTATGGATGCATATGCACCAACAATGATGAGCGTTGGAGCAAGAGGTATGATCGGAAAAGGAGCACGTCTTCCAGAAGTTGTAGATGCTATGAAAAAGTATTCAGGAGTTTATTTTGGTGCAATCGGAGGAGCAGGTGCACTTCTTGCAAAATGTATTAAGAGTGCAAAACTCATTGCTTTTGAGGATTTAGGAGCAGAAGCGCTTCGTGAATTGTATGTAGAAGATATGCCATTAGTTGTTATTATTGACAGCGAAGGAAATAATCTTTACGAAAGCGGAAGAGAAGCCTATTTAGCACAAAAGTAATTTCAGATAATACAAAGTTAAATAGGACATAGTAAGATTATACTTACTATGTCCTGTTTTTATTTCTTGTAAATTATTCAAAGTATTTCAAAAATTCGCTAGTGGATTTTGAAATTGGAATGTGGTTATTATAAACGATAACTAACTCTCTGGAAGGGAGTACTTCTTTGGTTTTAACACGAAATAGATCGTTACTATCTTCTGGAACGCAGTAGTCTGGAACAAAGGCAATTCCTAACCCGATTTTTGCCAAATCTAAAAGCAAGTCATTGCTGTTCACTTCAATTTCTGGAACTAAATCTAATTGATGTTGTTGGAAGACGTCATGCAGAAATTCACTAGTAGTGGTGTTCTTCTCTAACATCAAAATAGGATGATTTAAAAGAGCCTTTAAGGAAACCACTTGGTTTTCAAGGGAAGAAAATGCTTTCCCTGCTACAAATACATCTTTAAAATTTCCGATTTTTCTTGTAGAATAAAGATTACTTAAATGAGAATTTGGGCAGTTTACAACTATAAAGTCTACATGACCAGCTTCCAGTAGTTCTACACACTTTATGGAACTTTGGTTTGTCACTTTAATGTGCACATTCGGAAGGTCTTTGTGAAATTTTTCTAAATATGGCACAAGGAAGTAGCGACATATAGTATCACTGGCAGCAATTCGCAATTGGCCTCCGCCACCATTGGTGTCCATCAGTTGATTTTCACCGCGCATAATTAAATTCATGGCCGGTTCTACGTGGCGAAGGAGCAGTTCGCCTTCCGGGGTTAATTTCACATGTTTTGTACTTCGGATAAAAAGAGTTTGTTCCAATTTCTTTTCCAGTGCCTTTATAGATTGACTGACAGCGGATTGGGAAATGAATAGTTGCTTTGATGCTTCAGAAAAGCTCAAGGTTGTAGCAACGTAAAAGAATACTTTATATAATTCATAGTTAATATCCATGTTATAAGGCCTCCTTATAAGTTATGTGGTTATTATAAGTTATAGTGTAAAATATTACAAGGGAAAGGAACGCAAAATGAAGATTGTAAATCGAGTCTTAAGTATGTTGGCAGGACTTTCTATGTTGGTGATTCTTCTTATTACCAGCTTTGAAATTGGGGCATATAGTGATTACAGTTGGTACGAAAAGGAATATGATAAATATGATGTGCTGGCAGACTTGGAAATGGAAATGACAGATGTTATAGAAGTTACAAAAGAAATGATGGCATATTTGCGTGGTAGTAGAGAAAATTTGGTAGTCAATACCATTGTGGATGGAGAACAGCGAGAGTTTTTTAATGGGCGTGAAAAAGCACATATGGTAGATGTACAGCAGTTGTTTATTGGTGGTCTCTGGCTGCGAAGAGGGGCAGTGGTATTGCTTGCAGTTACTATCATAGTGCTTTTAAAGACAGAAGCAGAGTGGAAGAAACTTTTGCCCAAATCAATTTTAATTGCAATGGGAAGTTTTATCATAGCAACTGCAGGAGCAGGACTTTTATTTTTGTCGGATTTTAATAAATATTTCACGTTATTTCATGAGGTGTTTTTTAACAATGATTTGTGGCTATTGGATCCGAGAACAGATTTATTGATCAGAATGTTACCAGAAGGATTTTTCTTTGATATGGTTGCCAGAATTGGAATTATATTCTTAATCTTAATGCTTGCGGCGTCAATTATAAGTATAACAGTGCTTGCAAGACAATCAAATAAGAAAAACTAATAAAAACATTAAGATATATTAATTGTACTAATGAAGAAAAGTATGATATGATAAGTTATATACTAAAACGAGAATCGTAAATGGAGGGTACTATGAGTAGTGTAAAACGCGTTTATGTGGAAAAGAAACCAGAGTATGCAGTTCAGGCAAAGGCACTGAAGAGCGAAATGAAGAGCTATTTAGGTATTAAAAATGTAGAAAATGTTCGAGTGTTGATTCGTTACGACATTGAAAATATTACGGATGCTACATTTGAAACAGCATGTAACGGAATCTTTTCTGAACCACCGGTAGATACGTTATATAAAGAAACTTTTCCTATGCAGGAAGGAAGTAGAGTGTTTTCAGTAGAATACTTACCGGGACAGTTTGACCAAAGAGCAGATTCTGCTGTTCAATGTGTGCAATTTATCAAAGAGGATGAAATGCCGGTTATTAAATCTGCAACCACCTATGTTCTAGAAGGAAACCTTACAGACGAAGAATTTGAAGCGGTGAAGGCTCACTGCATTAACCCTGTAGATTCAAGAGAAACAGGGATGGAAAAGCCAGATACATTGATTACAGTGTTTGATGAACCAGCAGATGTAAAAATCTTTGATGGTTTTAAAGATATGTCAGAAACAGAACTCAAAGAGTTATATGCTTCATTAGGCATGGCCATGACATTTAAGGATTTCTTACATATTCAAAACTATTTTAAGAATGAAGAAAATAGAGACCCTTCTATGACGGAAATTCGTGTACTTGATACATATTGGTCAGACCATTGCCGTCATACCACATTTGCAACAGAATTGAAAGATATTACTTTTGGTGAAGGCGATTATAAAGAACCAATCGTAAATGCGTATAAAAAATATTTGAATGACCACAGTGAAATTTTCAAAGGCAGAGAAGATAAATTTGTATGCTTGATGGATCTTGCTTTGATGGCTATGAGAAGATTGAAACTGGAAGGAAAGTTAGAAGACCAAGAAAAATCAGACGAAATTAATGCATGTAGTATTGTGGTTCCAGTTGTAGTTGATGGTGTAGAAGAAGAGTGGCTTGTGAATTTTAAGAATGAGACACACAACCATCCAACAGAAATTGAACCATTTGGTGGTGCAGCAACCTGTCTTGGCGGATGTATTCGTGACCCGTTGTCAGGACGTACATATGTATATCAGGCAATGCGTGTTACTGGTGCGGCAGACCCAACTGTTTCAGTAAATGACACATTAAAAGGTAAACTTCCACAGAAGAAATTAGTGCGTGAAGCTGCTCACGGTTATAGCTCATATGGTAACCAAATCGGTCTTGCAACCGGAGCTGTAAAAGAGATTTATCATCCAAATTATGTGGCAAAACGTATGGAAATCGGTGCAGTTCTCGGAGCAGCTCCAAGAAGAGCAGTTATCCGTGAAACATCTGATCCGGGCGATATTATTATTTTACTTGGCGGACGTACCGGTCGAGATGGTTGTGGTGGTGCAACAGGTTCTTCTAAAGTTCATACAGAAGAATCTATCGAAACCTGTGGCGCAGAAGTTCAAAAAGGTAACCCGCCGACAGAACGTAAGATTCAACGCTTATTCCGCAGAGAAGAAGTAAGTAAATTAATTAAGAAATGTTACGATTTTGGTGCAGGCGGAGTTTCAGTTGCAATCGGTGAATTGGCTGACGGCCTTCAAATCAATCTTGATAAAGTTCCAAAGAAATATGCAGGTCTTGATGGAACAGAAATTGCTATTTCTGAATCTCAAGAACGTATGGCAGTTGTCATTGACCCAAAGGATGTTGACGCATTCATGCAATATGCAAAAGAAGAAAATCTTGAAGCTGTAGCAGTTGCAGAAGTAACAGAGGACCCAAGATTAGTACTTTCTTGGAGAGGAAAAGAGATTGTAAATATTTCTCGGGCATTTTTGGATACCAATGGTGCTCATCAAGAAGCTGCAGTTTCCGTGGATATACCGAATAAGAAAGACAGTATTTTAGTAAAACCAGAAGTGGAGGATGTAAAGGCAAAATGGTTAGATACCCTTTCTGACTTAAATGTATGTTCTCAAAAAGGTTTAGTAGAAATGTTTGACGGTTCTATCGGTGCTGGCTCTGTATTTATGCCACATGGTGGAAAATATCAGATGACAGAGACTCAAGCTATGGTTGCAAAATTGCCTGTACTTACAGGAAAATGTGACACCGTAACCATGATGAGTTATGGATTTGATCCATATTTGTCAAGTTGGAGTCCATACCACGGTGCAGTTTATGCAGTATTAGAGTCTGTGGCAAAAATTGTGGCAAACGGAGGAGATTTCAAGAAAATTCGTTTGACATTCCAAGAATACTTCAGACGTATGTCCGAAGAACCATCAAGATGGAGCCAACCATTTGCAGCTCTTCTCGGTGCATATGATGTACAGTTAGGTCTTGGCTTGCCATCAATCGGTGGTAAGGATAGTATGTCAGGTACATTCCAAGATATTGATGTACCACCTACATTGGTATCATTTGCGGTAGATGTAGCAACACAAAAAGATATTATTACACCGGAATTAAAAGCAGCAGGAAATAAATTAGTTTGGATGAAGATTGAAAAGGATGCTTATGACCTTCCTATTTACGCACAGGTAATGGATGTATACGATAAGTTCCATGCAGATATCCAAGCAGGCAAGATTGTGTCAGCGTACACACTTGACAGACATGGTATTGCGGCAGCAGTAAGCAAGATGGCGTTTGGTAATGGCATGGGTGTTTCTGTTTGCACATGTGTTGACAAAAAAGATTTGTTTGCACCGGCATTTGGCGATATTATCGCAGAAGTTCCAGCGGATAAAGTGGCAGACCTTACAATTTCTCATATAGTAATCGGTGAAGTAACTGCAGACGGTAAGATTGCTTACGGGGACGTGGTTATCGGATTAGACGAAGCAGTAAATACATGGAAGGAACCACTTGAGAAAGTATTTGCTTCAGTTGCAGGCGTAGATGCACCTACACCAGTGGAAGAAAAATTGTATCGTGCAGACAGCATTTATGTATGCAAGAATAAGGTAGCAAAACCAACTGTATTTATTCCGGTATTCCCGGGAACTAACTGTGAATACGATAGCCGTAAAGCATTTGAACGCGCAGGGGCAAATGTTATTACAAAGGTATTTAGAAACTTGACTGCAGACGATATCCGTGAATCTGTTGTAGAATTTGAAAAGGCTATTTCACAGGCACAGATGATTATGTTCCCAGGTGGATTCAGTGCAGGTGATGAGCCGGATGGTTCAGCTAAATTCTTTGCAACAGCATTCCAAAATGCGAAGTTGAAAGAAGCTGTTGAGAAGTTACTTAACGAGAGAGATGGTCTTGCACTTGGTATCTGTAATGGCTTCCAAGCATTGATTAAATTAGGCTTGGTTCCATACGGAAAGGTTTGTGGACAGACAGAAGGTTCTCCGACATTGACATACAATACAATTGGCCGTCACATTTCTAAGATGGTTTATACGAAGGTTGTTACTAACAAATCGCCATGGTTGCAACAGGCAGAACTTGGTGGAGTTTATACAAACCCGGCGTCTCATGGAGAAGGACGTTTTGTAGCACCGGAAGCCGTGTTAGATGAATTGTTTGCAAACGGACAGGTTGCAACACAATACTGTGACTTGAGTGGAACTATCACTATGGATGAAGAATGGAATCCAAATGGTTCTTACAGAGCAATTGAAGGTATTACGAGTCCGGACGGACGTGTGCTTGGTAAAATGGCACATTCAGAACGTCGCGGCGAATCTGTAGCAATCAACATCTACGGAGAACAAGATTTGAAGATTTTTGAATCTGGTGTGGCATATTTTAAATAAGATATATTTTCGAAAATGCACCTCTTATGGGGTGCATTTTTTGCATATTTCCATAACTTGTACATATATTGTCTAAAGAGGTGAGGAAATGAAGGGAAAGCAGATTTTTATGATTCTTCCTTGCAAGATTAGAGATGCGATTTTAAAGGAACATCTTTCGATTTTAAAGTTGCAAGAAATACGTTTGCGAGTTGGACATCCTATTATTCTTTGCTACCAAGGACAGGAAATTCTTTTACCACATCAAGTTACAGAGGCTGAAGTGCGAGAGACTTTAGACTATGTCGCCAACTACTCTTTGTATGCCTATGAAAATGAATTACGACAAGGTTTCTTAACTGTAGAAGGCGGGCACCGTGTAGGGATGAGTGGTCAGGTTCTTATGGAAAATGGGCGAGTAAAAAACTTAAAGTACATCACTTCTTTGAATATTCGTATTTCTCATGAAATTTTACATTGTGCGGACAAACTGTTTCCATATATCACAGAAAAAGGAATCCTGTTTCATACTATGATAATATCCCCACCACGCTGTGGAAAAACCACCATTTTGCGCGACTTGGTACGGCAAATATCTGACGGTAACAGTTGGATTCTTGGCTCCACAGTAGGGGTTGTAGATGAACGTTCAGAACTTGCAGGATGCTATCAAGGAATTCCGCAAAATCATATAGGAATGAGAACTGATGTCTTGGATGCCTGTCCGAAAGCAGAGGGTATGATGATGTTGATTCGCTCTATGTCACCTCAGGTAATAGCGGTGGATGAAATAGGTGCAGAAAATGATATACGGGCAATACAGTATGCCATGCATTGTGGATGTAAGATGCTCGTAACTGCCCATGGAGAATCTTTGGAAGAATTTCAGAAAAAGCCACTGTTTGAGAAATTGATAAGGGAGCAATGCTTTGAACGATTTGTAGTCCTTGAAAATCGCAGGACAATTGGAGAAATTCGTTCAATCCACGATAAGAATGGAAATGTGATATGTTAAAGCTTTTTGGTATTATTTTAATTCTAGTAGCATCTTCTGCAATCGGATTTTCAAAGAGTCATGAAATGTACGCACATATAAGACAATTAGAAGAATTACATAAATTATTTCAATACATGAGGAGCGAATTGCAGTATACAAGAGCACCATTTGCAGATGTCTTTGAGAAAATAGGACAAAAAGCCAATCCCCCATTTGATTGTTGGTTATTAGAGTTGTCAAGTAGACTTCAGCAAAAAAGCGCGGGTTCTTTTTGGGGTATTTGGAAGGAGAGTATTGAAGATCATTTACAAGATTGCAGACTTCAGGAGGAAGAATACGAGGAACTAAAGCAGGTAGGAAAAAATCTAGAGTACATGGAGAGCATCGAATTATACATTCAGCAGTTAGAATACAAGATTGAACATACTAGAGAAGAATATAAAACCAAGAAAAAATTATGCCAGAGCATGGGAATTATGGGAGGGGTTTTTCTTGTGATTCTTTTGCTGTAACAGGAGGAAATACATGGGTGTCAGTCTCATATTTAAAATTGCAGCAGTAGGAATATTAGTTTCCATCTTGAGTCAAGTCTTGAAACACAGCGGTAGAGAAGAACAGGCCTTTTTGACTAGTTTTGCCGGTCTTTTACTGGTTCTCTTTTGGATTTTGCCCTATATTTTAGATTTGTTTGAACAAATTCAACAGTTGTTTGAAATGTAGAGGTTTTACTATGAATATCATACAAGTTGCAATCCTTGGAGTGGCGGGTATTTTATTTGCTGTGTATTTGAAACAGGAAAAAGCAGAGGTATCCATTTATTTATGTGTGGTTGTCAGTTTGCTTATATTTTTTGGAATAATAGACAGTTTAGAAGTTTTGGTGGATGCATTACGTGAAATCGGAACCTACATACAGATAGATGCTTCTTATATAGGCACCTTGGTAAAAATGCTGGGAATTACATATCTTGCAGAGTTTTCATCAGGATTATGCAAAGATGCAGGGTATCAGGCGGTCGCAGTTCAAATTGAACTGTTTGGCAAAGTAACAATCTTGGTTTTGAGTCTCCCAATTCTGTTGGCATTATTACGCACCATACAGGAGTTTTTATCATGAAAAGAATAGGAATTCTGATATTTGTTTTCTGTATGTTTTTTTCTATGACAGTACACGCAACGTCTCCAAATGAGAAAGAAGACGCCACCTCACCTCAAGAAATACAAAATGAACTGTTTGAGAAATTTGATTTTTCTGAAATTGATGGGATGTTAGATGATATTTTCCCAAGAGAAAAATGGCAGTTTAAAGAATTAGTGATGAGTTTGGTTTCCGGAGAGACAGAGCTTACGTTTGACTTAATTAAGCAATATGTTAAGGATCAGCTATTCTATGAATTGGAAAACAGCAGAAGTGGAATGGCACATATATTGATATTGGTTATCATAGCCGCCATTTTTTCCAATTTCTCAAAGATGTTTAAAAGTACCCAAGTGTCGGAAATCAGTTTTTTTATGTTATATATGATGCTGATTACCATTACTCTTACTAATTTTCGTATTTTGGCAGATGCAGTGATCGCTAATTTGGGACGATTATTGGAATTCATGAAATTATTGGGACCGGTATATTTTCTGGCAGTAGGGATTGCCACGGGAAGCAACACTTCGATCACCTTTTATCAAGTAGTGTTATTACTTATTTTTCTTGTAGAAATGTTGATATTAAATTTCCTGGTTCCGCTGGCACAACTTTATCTCATTATGAGAATCTTGGGAGAACTATCTCCGGATATCCCTTTGACCAAATTTTCGGAGCTTTTAGAAACTATCATAAGTTGGTCTTTAAGGACATTAATGGCAGGAATAATAGGTCTGAATGTGATACAAGGGCTGATAAGTCCGGCTATTGATACTGTGAAGAGAAGTTTTTTAACAAAAACAGGGGAAGCATTACCTATTGTCGGGGACGTCATTGGTGGAACTACGGAGATTGTACTAGGCACAGCGGTTTTGATTAAAAATGGCATTGGAGTGGCAGGAATGGTGTTGTGTTTTGGCATTTGTCTGGCGCCACTTTTACAATTAGCTATTACCACATTGCTGTATCAGCTGCTGGCAGCACTTATACAGCCTATATCAGAGAAATGTATGGTCAACTGTGTCAGCAGTTTGGCTGATAGCAGCAAAATTTTATTGAAAATTATATCAACCACAGTGGTATTATTTTTGCTTACCATTGCGATTGTTTCGAGTACTGTAGGAGGGTAATATGTTTGATTATATTTATGAGTGGATGAAAAATATTGCGTTCTATCTGGTAATAGTTGTTGTCGTTTTGCAAATGATTCCAGGGGAAACTTATAAAAAATATATACGCTTCTTTGCAGGGCTAATCTTAATTCTAATGTTGGCAGGACCTATTTTAACTCTTTTTGGAACAAACGCTTTTGCAAATGGAGAATATCAGAAAGAAATGGAAAGGATAGAAGCATTTTTGCAGAAGGAGGATAACGTTGGAATTCAAACTGAATAGTCTCTTGCAGAAGAAAAAGCAGTGGATTCTTATCCTACTAGTCGGTATATTGCTAGTGGTTATCGCAGTGCCGACAAAGAGTACAGATACGGAGAGTGGTTATCGATATCGAGATGAGGAGCGAACAGTCACAGAAATAGAAGGAAAGCTAGAGAATCTACTTGGAAACATGAAAGATGTTGGTAAAGTGCAGGTCATGATTACCTTTGCTGCTGATGAAAAAATAGAAGGAATTGCTGTTCTAGCAGATGGTGCAGGAAACGGAGTGGTAGTTCGGGAAATTACAAGCGTTGTGCAAGCATTATTTGGTGTGGACTCGCATAAGATTAAGGTGATAGAACGTAATCAAAATAATTAGGAGGAAGAAACTTGAAACGTATATTTAAAAAGAATCAAATTATGATTACAGCATTAGCCGTGATGATTGCCGTTGCCGGATATTTGAACTATTCGGGGCGTTTATTCGGCGATAAAACCAATGAGACAGGAAATGAGTTGGTAAATCAGGAACTTCTGGATATCAGCTTGGGAGAAACAGCAGAGATTGAATCCTTGGACGATAATATTGATGGAACACCGGGAGAAGCAGTCCTTACCAGTGGCATTGTAGCGGAAGCAAAGGTTACGAGAGAACAGGTACGTGCACAAAATAAGGAGACTTTATTAGAAATTATTAATAACAAAAACTTGAGTGATAAGCAGAAGGAACAGGCTGTATCACAAATGATCGCCATGACCAAAACTGCGGAGCAAGAAGCTGCTGTAGAAACCATGCTTTTATCAAAAGGTTTTTCAGAAGCTGTGGTTACCATGACTGATAATGGCGTGGATGTTGTAGTAAACAGTAAAGAGCTGACAGATGCCAATCGCGCGCAGATTGAAGATATCGTAACAAGAAAAACAGGCATAGCGCCTGAAAATATTGTAATTGTTCCAATGAAGGAATAGATTTTGTTTGCGGAGTTACAATACTTATGATACACTGAACAAGTGCGTTAAATAATAGATTGGGAGAGTACTATGTCACAAATTACAAATGAAATCAAAAAGAGAAGAACATTTGCTATTATATCTCATCCGGATGCAGGAAAGACGACTTTGACTGAAAAGTTTCTTTTGTATGGCGGCGCAATTAATCAAGCGGGCTCTGTAAAAGGAAAGGCCACTGCAAAACATGCTGTATCAGACTGGATGGAAATTGAAAAAGAAAGAGGTATTTCGGTAACTTCATCCGTGTTGCAATTTAACTATGACGGATATTGCATCAATATTCTTGATACACCGGGGCACCAGGATTTCTCGGAGGATACATATCGTACCTTGATGGCAGCTGATTCAGCTGTGATGGTAATTGATGCATCCAAAGGTGTAGAAGCACAGACTAGAAAACTGTTTAAAGTTTGTGTTATGCGTCATATTCCTATTTTTACTTTTATAAATAAAATGGACAGAGAAGCGAGAGATACTTTTGAACTTTTAGATGATATCGAAAAAGAATTAGGGATTGCGACATGTCCGATTAACTGGCCGATTGGATGCGGAAAAGAATTTAAAGGTGTATATGACCGTGCAAATCAAGAAATTGAATTATTTTCCGATACGAAAAAAGGAACTTCTATGGGTGAGGTGCAAAAAATTGCATTAAGTGACCCGCAAGTGGATACATTAATCAGTGAAGAGCAAAAGAGCAAATTGATGGATGAAATCGAACTTTTAGATGGTGCCAGCGCAGAATTTGATTTAGAAATGGTAAGCAAGGGAGAATTGTCACCAGTGTTTTTTGGATCTGCATTGACTAACTTTGGTGTGGAGACATTTTTGCAACACTTTTTACAGATGACTACCTCACCATTGCCACGTATGTCTGATCAGGGAAGCATTGACCCAATGGAAGAGAAAAATTTTTCTGCATTTGTATTTAAGATTCAGGCAAATATGAATAAGGCTCACCGCGACCGAATTGCGTTCATGCGCATTTGTTCAGGAGAATTCGAGGCGGGTATGGATGTATTCCATATACAAGGTGGCAAGAAAGTAAGACTTTCTCAACCACAGCAGATGATGGCTAGTGAGCGCAAAATGATAGAAAAAGCTTATGCAGGAGATGTAATTGGTATTTTTGACCCTGGCATTTTCTCGATAGGAGATACTCTGACCGATTCCGATAAGAAGTTTGTGTATGAAGGGATTCCGACTTTTGCACCGGAACATTTTGCAAGAGTTCGCCAGATGGATACCATGAAGCGAAAGCAATTTGTGAAAGGTATTAATCAGATTGCCCAAGAAGGTGCGATTCAGATTTTCCAAGAATACAATACCGGTATGGAAGAAATTATTGTAGGTGTTGTAGGTGTACTTCAGTTTGATGTTTTGAAATATCGTTTGGAAAATGAGTATAACGTAGAAATCAAGTTAGAGCCATTGCCGTACGAACATATTCGCTGGATTGAAAACGAAGATATTAATCTAGATAAGTTGGTGGGAACATCCGATATGAAAAAAATCAAAGACTTAAAAGACAGACCATTGCTTTTGTTTGTTAACAGTTGGAGTGTGCGTATGACACAGGAACGAAACGAAGGATTGATTTTATCAGAGTTTGGACGCTCATAGGGCTATAAAAGTTTTGTTTACAAATATGCCTAAATTTGTTATAATAGAAGGAACAAAAGCCAAACTAGGAGGTTTGAATCATGGGAAAAGACATTAAGAATGATTATACAATACAATTAGATAATGAACTTGGTGAGATTATCGTTTCAGAAGAAGTGATTGCAGTTATCACCGGTTTAGCTGCGATGGAAGTAGAAGGAGTTGCTTCTATGGCTGGTAATGCAACGAGAGAGTTGATTAGCAAAATTGGTATTAAAACCTTGTCAAAAGGTGTGACGGTTGATATTTTAGATGATGCAGCAACAATCAATGCAACGTTGAACTTGAAATATGGATACAACATTAAAGAAGTATCTGCAAAGGTTCAAGAAAAGGTAAAAACAGCGATTGAGAATACAACAGGACTTCAGGTTGCAGATGTCAATATCTGTGTTGCAGGAATTGAAGTAAAATAATAAGTTTCATTTGAAAAAATCTCGTTTTGTACGGGGTTTTTTCTTTTTGCATATTTATGCATTCCACATTGCAAATATATAAGCTTTTGTAGTATAATATTTAGAAGTATAACTATAACTAACAGAAAGAGTCAGGTATATAAGATGAGCAGAAAAGAATTGAGAGAGCACATTTTCAGAATGCTATTCCGTATTGAGTTTAACAGTGAAGAAGAAATGAAAGAACAGGAGACTTTCTATTTCGAAGACCTAGAAGAAGCAACCGGTACAGATCAAGAGTATATTCTTGAAAAATACCGAGCTATTGTGGAGAAAAAAGAGGAGATTGATGCGCTCTTAAATCAAGTGACAGAGGGATGGAAGACAACGCGTATGAATCGCGTGGACCTTACAATTTTGCGATTGGCAACCTATGAATTGAAATGGGATGAGGATGTACCACTCGGTGTGGCTATTAATGAAGCTGTTGAACTTGCCAAAAAATACAGCAGTGACGAAGGGCCGGCATTTGTCAATGGTGTTCTTGCAAAGGTTGTAAACTAGGAGACTAAAATGAAAAATGTCTATTCAGTCAAGCAAGTAAATGCATATATCAAAAACATGTTTGCACAAGATTTCATGCTGAACCGCATTTATGTAAAAGGTGAGGTATCAAACTGCAAATATCATACTTCGGGACATATTTATTTTTCCCTAAAAGATGAATCTGGTTCGATTGCTTGCATTATGTTTGCGGGACAGAGAAGTGGTCTGGCGTTTCGCATGCAGGACGGGCAGCAGGTTATTGCTTTAGGAAATGTAACTACCTATGAAAGAGATGGAAAGTATCAGCTCTATGCAAAAGAGATTATTTTGGATGGAGCAGGTCTTTTATATGAAAAATTCGAGGCATTAAAAAAAGAACTAGGCGAGATGGGAATGTTTGCCGAGGATTATAAGCAACCCATTCCGAAATTTGCAAAAAAAATCGGAATTGTAACAGCACCTACCGGAGCAGCTATTCGCGACATTATGAATATTTCGTCGAGAAGAAATCCCTATGTGCAACTTATTTTGTATCCGGCATTGGTACAGGGTGAGGCGGCAGCGACAAGTATTGTAAAAGGTATTGAAATGCTAGATGCACAAGGTGTGGATGTCATTATTGTTGGTCGTGGCGGTGGTTCGATAGAAGATTTGTGGGCATTCAATGACGAAACGCTTGTCAGAACGGTTGCGGCTTCGGAAATTCCGATCATTTCCGCCGTCGGACATGAAACGGATTTCACGCTTTGCGATTTTGCCGCGGATCTTCGTGCGCCGACACCGAGCGCGGCAGCCGAGCTGGCTGTTCCAGACGTGCGTGATCTTAAAAAACAGTTTTCAAACGTTGAAAAACGTAT
>JAZRND010000034.1:0-81239 GCA_045648005.1 Faecalimonas sp.
TATGCAACTGCATCTCCATATGTAATTTCAACATATGTAAAGCCTACAGAGGATGAATCAAAATTAGTGACCATATCTTCGGTAACTGTTATAACTTCATTAGTTCCATTATCATACCATACTTGTGCAATTGCACCTGCAACATCTACGTCTGTTGCACCTTGTTTATAATATAGCTTGTGAGGCAATTCTAACACTTCCATGTGAGTTGCCTTCTTCGCTGCAACCTCTACTTCAAATGTAGCTTCATGTCCTTGATAAGTGACTGTAATACTTTGTGTGCCTATTACTGAATTATCAAAGCCTGAAATCATATCTGAAGTCAATGGTATCGACTCACTATAGCTATCATCAGACTCAAAGCAAACTTTTACGTACCCGCCAGTCAAATCTAGTTCTTGGCTTTCGATGTAGGAAACTTTAGTAGGTGCTATTACTGTGATATGACTAATAACCGTATTCACAAGTTTTCTTGAAAACATTGCAAGTTCTGGTCCATTGTCTGTTGCTACCCAAACCCCACTTGTATTTGATTCGCTCCAGAAATCCAATGATAAGCCTTCACAAGCTTTTAATTGTGCTTCTGTTTTTGCAATATATGCACTTGTAGTTGAAATTGTATTTTCTGTTACTCCATCGTACATATATACTTTATCTAATGCATATGTGTTTTCACCTGTGGTTGAACTTTGTGCAAATCCCACTACTGGTCCGAATTTTTCTATTGCATCTGAACAAAGCAAACCATTGCTTACACAATTTTTCAAAATTGAATCGTCCCAACAATGTCCAATCAAACCACCAATTTCTTTTCCGGTTGCTTTAATAACACCCGTAAACAAGCAATTATCCATCAATATCATATTGGAAGGCGCATACCAAACTTGTCCAATAATTCCACCTAACTTTGTAGTTCCTTTGATGGTTCCATCAAACCAGCAATTGAAAATTAAACCGGCGCGATTACCACTTCCATCAAGAGAAGTACGTCCAACGATACCCCCTACACCATATGAAGCTCCCTCGAGTAATACAGTATCTGAAACATACACATTTTTAATTTCACCTAGTGAAAGTCTACCACATACTGTGCCAAGCAAAACATCTGATGCATAAAGAGATGCGTTTTCAAATCTCAAATTATAAACATTACCAAACAAATCACCGAAGAAACCACCGATCTGTGCTGCATGATTTACATACAAGCCTTTAATCGTAGCAGATTTTCCTGTTTCGTATTCTCCTGTGAATGTTCCTGCAAATTTAGATATTTCATGATGTACACCAACAGCAGTCCAAATATTTCCACCTAGTGGAAGTGGCTGGCCTGCTACCCAACCTGGGTTGAGGTCATACACTTCACTTGTTAATTTTACCGTACATCCCTCAAAAGTAAACTTTTGATTATTTACAATGTCTGGTAATGCCAATAAGTCACTTACTGTTGCAATTTCAAATACAGTCCCTGGTACAACTGCACCACCTTGTAATTTGCTTGTAAACCATTCATCAGTTGGTGTAATTGGGTCTTCTGGTCTTTCTGGCCCTTGAATCTCTGCGAAATCATCTACAATGTCAGTTGCAGTAGAGAATTTTTTAAGTTCTGGTGCTTTGCTTTCAAGCGCTACCCAAACACCATCATCGTTTTGTCCCTTCCAATAAAGGTCTAAAACAGTGTTTTCATATGCTGCTTTGCCTGTCAATTCAGCTACCGTCTTAACTTCCCATCCGCCTACAACAGACGATGAACCTACTGTATCACTTCTTTCGACACGAGGCGATGTGCCATTATAATTGTAGAGATTAGTTACACCATATACGTTTGTAAATGTCAGAGTATATGTTCCTCGAGTCCAACCCACAAAAGAACTTAATCTAGCACCATATGTTGCATAAATTTCACCATTGCTCAAGCAATCTTCTATGATTGCATCACAATAAATTTCTCCTACAAGGCCACCAACCATGAAGTTCTCTGTGTAAATTTTCCCAGTGTAGAGACAGTTCTTCAGTCCTGCTCTTCCTGTTGGATTTTCCCAAAATTCACCAACAAGACCTCCGATAATACGGCTTGACGCTTCAATTGTATAATCCAAATAGAGAGTTCCATCAAACCAACAATTTTGGATGTAACCGCCATGACCGCCGTCAAATCTACCTGTCAAACCACCTGTCTCATAGCAATCTGTACGTACATATACACTATCATCTACAAATACAGAATCCATGATTCCACATGTACTTCCGGCAACAGCACCTGTCATACTACCATAATATTCTCCACCTACATAAGTACCAGTCGCCTTAATACAGCTGTTTGATAAGGTAAAGTTTTGTGCTTTTGAGTTTGCGCCAAGGTATGCAAAGAATCCTGTACCTTTTAATTGGTCTTGATATACATAAACACCTTTAATAAGTGCATCACTGCCATCAAATGTTCCTTTGAAGTGATTTGAAGAATCTCCAATTGGATTCCAAATAATTGCATCATCACCTGTTGGTGCTGTCATAGTCGAAGCATCCCAACCTAGGTTCAAGTCATATTCTTTGCTTGTCAATTTAACCGTATGACCTTCAAAGGTGACACCTGTATCTACTAATTGCGAAAATTCTATTAAATCTTCTATTGTAGCAATTTCAAATGTCGTATTTGCAGGAATGGTTCCATTTGGATTTAACTTGCCGGTATACCATACGCCCCATTGTGGTTGTTCTTCCTCTTTCGGTTCCTGTACTGTAATTGCTAAATCATCAACAGTGCCAAAATCTAATATACCATCTCCTATAAGGTTTCCGATGCTTAATCCTGTCACGCCTACATTATTTATGCCTACTCCGGTTGATTTTGCCTTTAAGGTTACTTTTAAAACTTCAAAACTTCCGGTTTTTCCAGCAGTAGTCGCTCCACAGCCAAAGTGATTATTATTTGTGGTATATGATGAAAATAGGAAATCGCTTTGTTGAATCAAAATTTGATGTGACACATACTCCAATCCATTTGGAATAATCACATCAAAATCAATAGAGCCTACCTTCGCCATTGCATCTACTGTAATTGTCACCTCTGTCGTCTCTCCTACATTCAAAGTGGTTTTTGTTGCGGAAAGACTCACAGAACCATCCGTCCTTCCTATAGCAAATGCCACATCGGATAACATTGATAAAACCAGGATAATACTTAACGTTAACGCGGTTAATCGTTTTTTCATGTTGTTATCCCTCCTAATATGTTTTTATTTTGTCAAATTGTGCATTTTAAGTCACATTAGTAATTTACTTCTATTTACTAGAAATGCGATTCACCATAAATGATGAATCGCTATTTCTAATTAATGTTGCTTATGAATAACCTTATTATCTATTTCTTTTTTTCTCTACAAGAACATATGCTGCACCTGCACAAGCAATCAACATAGTTGCCATCCAGAATACTGTAGCATTTGTATCACCTGATGGCTTTTGAGTAATGTTTTCTGTGGTATTTCCAGTATTATTATCAGCTGCCACTTTTTCTGTTCCTGCGAATACATAATAACTAAATCCATCTGCTTTGAATCTTGCTTTATTGCCTGCTTCACGAGTAAATGGAACTTCCTCTACAGAACCATCATCTTTGATATGAAGAAGAACAATGTTTTCCAAAGTATTGATCACTGTTTGTGGAATATCAATTGTAATTTCAACAGTTCCTTCCAATTTGTGCTCTGTTTCTTCTATTGCATCACCATTTGTTGCAAATTCACGAATAACCATTTTCATATCTAAAATCGTACCGATTTTATGGTTTTCTGTAAGTGATTCAATCTGTTCTTGCACACTTTCGATGACTGTTTCAATAACTTCTTTCACTGTGTTTTCGATTTTTGTAGTTACATCATCTGCCACAAAAATTACTTCGCCAGGTAATTTAGTATCACCTACAACTTCAACAGTTGCGCCCACATTAGTTTCAATCTTTTCTTCTTTGATTTCTTTTACTAATTTTGCAATTTCAACAGTAAATTCACCTGAACATCCAGTACATGTTCCTGTTTTAATACCGGTTTCATCTTCAGTTGCTTGTTTTGTTACTGTCCAACCTGTAATATTATGTGCTAATTTTGGAATTTCTTGTCCTGTTGCTAACACAACATTACATCCCTTACAGTATGTATCACCTGTATATCCAGCTTGTGCACAAGATACAGTTACAACATTTTTAAGTTCTGTTCCACCTACATGGTTGTCTTTGTCAATTTCTCCATATGCTGTTCCACAAACTGAACATTCTACTTTATCTTTACATGTTGCAGTTCCACCACTATGAGCACTCTTATCTACAATATATGTACAAGCACTTACCGTACATTCATGCCAGTGATATGTTTGATCGGTTGTCCATGTTGTAGCGAGACTGTGTGCAGATGTCGGAATAGCCTGACCATCTGTTAACTTGGTTTCACATCCGGTACAGTATGTATCGCCTGTATATCCTTCTTCATAGCATGTAGTTTCTTTTTCTCCTACAAGATGTGTGCCCCCTACATGATTTGCACTATTGAATTCGTCATATGCTGTTCCACACACCGCACATTCTGCCTTATCTTTACATGTTGCAGTTCCACCACTATGGTTCGTCTTGTCAAATTCTGTTCCACAAACGCAGGTATGGAAATGCTGTGTTCCATTGCTTTCCCACTGGCCATCTAAATCTATATGGTCACCGGTTGCAGGAATTTCTTCTCCAACTGCAATCTTTGTTTCACAATCTGTACACCATGTATCTCCAGTATAGCCTGCTGCAATACATGTTGGAATTACATCATCACGAATTTCTGTATTTACGTGCTTATTAGCATCAATTGTGCCATAGGCAACATTACATACAGTACAAATTGCTTTTGAAATACAAGTTGCTTCTCCACCACTGTGTTCAGCCTTGTCAATAATATTGCCACAAGCAATTACTTGACATTCATGCCAATGATGGGTTTCATCTGTTGACCAAACAGAAGCTGGATTATGAGCAGTTGTTGGAATGCTCTCTCCTTCTGCTATTTTAACGTTACAATCAGAACAATATGTATCTCCGGTATAACCTTCTTCATAACAAGTTGCTTCTTTTTGTCCTTCAACACGAGTGTTACCCACATGATTTTCGCTGTCTACTTCACCATATTCGTTTTCACAAATTGAACATATGGCCTTATCTTTACATGTTGCTGTTCCGCCACTATGGTTCGTCTTGTCAAATTCTGTTCCACAAACGCAGGTATGGAAATGCTGTGTTCCATTGCTTTCCCACTGTCCATTTGCATCTACGTGGGCACCAGTTGCAGGGATTGTTTCACCGTCTGCAAGTTTTGTTTCACAATCTGTACACCATGTATCTCCGGTATAACCTGCGTTTTTGCATGTTGGAGTTGCTTCCTCACGAACTTCTGTATTTTTGTGTGTATTTGCATTAAATTCACCATATGCGACATTACATGCTGAACAAGTTGCTTTTGCAATACATGTTGCTTCTCCGCCACTATGTGTGGTCTTATCCGCAACATAAGTACATTCGCTTACTGTACACTCATGCCAATGATATGTTCCATCTGTTGACCATGTTGTAGCAAGACTATGAGCAGAGGTCGGAATAGCTTGTCCGTCTGTCAACTTGGCGTCACATCCAGTACAGTGAGTATCTCCGGTATAACCTTCTTCATAGCAAGTAGTTTCCTTTTCTCCCACAAGATATGTACCACCTGCATGGTTGTCAGCATCCTTTTCTGTTTCAAAAGTTTCAGTACCTTTTACTCCACAAGTCGCGCAGCTCTTATAATATACAGCTTTGTCCTTACATGTTCCTACTGTTTTCAAATATTTATCCGCAACCACTTCTGCAGTAAACGTGTGATCTACTTCTTCTTTTTTAGCTCCACATACTGAACATGAAATCCAGTGTTGTGTGTCATTTGTGGTGTATTGTTCTTCCCATGTATGAGTAATTTCGCGAACATACTCACATGTATTACATGTTGTATCACATGTATCTGTATAATTGTGTTCTCCAAGATTTATTTTGTTTCCACAACCACAAGAAATCCAGTGTTCTGTTTCACTTTGGACCCAATCACCCTCTGTAACGTGATCATCTTCATTTTTTGGAATGATAATATCTGTGACTACAGTAGTTCCTTGTGAATCGCTAAATTTCTGTTCACATTCGCTACATTCCCAATATGCAATGTGTCCATCTTCTGTATGAGTAGCTTCCACTCTCTCATAGCCAGTTAACGTATGTGGTACTTTATCAATTTCAGCATCTTCACCCTCAATCACTTCGTTACATTGCAAACATTTTGCAAATTCCTTATGACCTTTTTCTGTACATGAAGGCTCTACATATAAGAAATGTTGAACATCACTATGCGCACATGCAACAGTTACTACACATGAAGCCGTTTTTTGTCCGTCTTCTGTGGTAACTGTGATAGTGGTTGTTCCTTTTTTCAATGCAGTTACATTACCTTCTGCATCAACTGTAGCTACACTATTATCTGTTGATGTCCAACTTACGTTTTTATTAGTTGCATTGGTTGGTTCTAATGTATAAGCTAATTTTTCGCTCTGTCCTGCGATAAGGGAAATTTCTTCTTTTTCTAATGAAATTCCTGCAACAGCTCGATACGGTGGTTGAATTGTCACTGCACCATTCACTACAGCAAAATCAACTGCATTAAGATCTTTGTCCATGATGCCATCCAAAGCATTATTGTATGAAAGCTTTACGTCAAAACTTTGAGTTTCTTCAATGTCCTCAATTAATTTGAATGTTAATGTAACTATTACACCATTCGCTGTAATGTTTTCTGTTGCCGTATCGTTAGCCCAGTTTAATGTGTATGGGGATGTATAATTATTACTATGTAATTGTGACCCCCAAATACCTGCATCCGTCACTTTCGTTAGTGTCATAACAGATGTATCATATTCCACCTTTAATAATGCTGCCGCAATTCCTGGATTGTTCAACGCACTTACTTTTACATCTACTTCTTCCCCCGCGCGTCCACTCACACCTGATACCTCAAGTGTTGGTTCTGTTGTAGCATGTACAACATTTGGAGTAAACTGTGTGAAAGCCAAACATAAAGTTAATAGAAGTGCTATAACCCCTTTGATTTTTTTGTTCATGTTTCTCTCCTCCTTTGATTAGCCTTTATATGGTAGCTCTGTATATCCAGCCCAACCTGCAATATAACGTGCTAAAATCATTCTGTCTTTTTGTGTTATGACTCCATTGCCATCCACATCTGCTGCCAATTCATCTATGCTATATCCGGTCCATCCTGCAATATAACGTGCTAAAACCATTCTATCTTTTTGCGTTATAACCCCATTACCATCTACATCACCAATGAGTACATTTGAAATATCGATTTCTCCGGCATTCACTTCAAAATAAACCGGATTAAATTCAACATCTAGAATGTTATCGTATTCGCTTCGATACGAAACTTCTATTTTTGTCTTTCCTATTGGTGCATTTTCTAATACTTCAAATGTTAGGACAACAATATCGCCATTAGCTGTAATATTCTCTGAAGCAGTATCATTTGCCCAATTAAGCCTATATGGCATCATAGTTAAATCATTACTGTGCATCGCACCTGGAACTAACCCTTTATCGGAAACACTCTTTAATCTCAATGCATTCGTATCATAATGAACCGATAAGAGCATACTTACAAATCCCGGATTATCTTCTACCGATATTGTTACAGATACTTCTTTACCCAAATAACCTCGGGCTGATGAAACGCTTATTTTCCCGCTTTCTTTATTAATAGAAAATGTATCATTTCCTATGCCACCACATACACTACAGCTCTTGTAGTAAACAGCACCAGCATCTTGTGTTGCTTCTGACTTTAAATACTTATCAGCCACTACTTCTGCTGTACATTCATGTTGCACTTCGTCCTTCTTTGCACCACATACTGAACATTCAATCCAGTGGCTATCTGCATTCCATGAATATTCGTTTTTCCATGTATGTGTGATACTTCTAACATATCCACAGATATTACATGTGGTATCACAGGAATTATCATATTCATGTTCCGCGGTCTGCGCTACATCTCCACACTCACATTCTTTCCAGTGTTGTGCTGCATCCTTTTTCCATTCCCCACTATGGTCATGTTCCGGTAACTTTGATAAAGTTACTGACAATTTATCTGCAATTATAGTATTTGCATTTGCATCGCTAAAGTATTGTCCACAAGAATTACATTCCCAATATTCTGTATTACCAAGCGTCATATGCGTTGGTGCTGCATATGGATGATGGATAAGATCATGCGCTATGATAGGATAAACAATCTGCTCGCCTACAATCACCTCATCACACACATTACATACTGTATAGTTCGAGTTTCCTTCTTCGGTACAAGTCGGTGCTTTATATTCATATGTAGTCTTTTCTCCCAAATGGGCGCAAGTTACATCTACTGAACATTTAGCAAAATATTGTCCATCCTTTGTTGTTGCGGTAATCTCTGTACTTCCGATTCCAACTGCAGTGACTTGTCCGTTTGCATCCACCGTTGCAATTTGCTCATTTGCAGATTCCCAGTTGACAACTTGCTCTGCATTTTCTGGCGAAACGGTTGCTGTCAAAGTGTATGTTTCTTGTTCTTTTATACTAATAGAAGTTTTATTTAAAACTACACCTGTTGGTGGTACATCAATATCAATCCCTCCATGAATAGTGTTAAATGACACATCATTCATGGCCTCTGTCAAGTCATATGCCTCTCTTACTGAAACAGTAAGACTAGCATTCCAGATTGGTGCATCGTCTAAAACTTTAAATGTCAAGCTTGCCAACACACCGTCTTGTGTACCAGATGTATTTGCCCATATCATCCGTTTTGGATTCTGTCCATCAGGCCCTTCCTGAAACATACCGCCAAGCAAATTTTTGTTTTCCAATCCAGTTAACA
Organism: Faecalimonas sp.; assembly: GCA_045648005.1. Classification (GTDB taxonomy): domain Bacteria; phylum Bacillota; class Clostridia; order Lachnospirales; family Lachnospiraceae; genus Faecalimonas. The sequence goes on from JAZRND010000034.1 coordinate 8,979, forward strand.
TTAGCAAATCGTCTGAATATCCAATTTCAATATGTAAATAACACACCCCTGGATTTCCTGCAATGGAAACATCTACTGTTACTTCTTCTCCTGCATTTGCCTGTACGGTATCTACAGAAATGGTCGGATTAGATGCTTGCAAAGAAGCCCACGTCTGCATTGGAATAGTTGCTGCAAAGCAGACAACTGTCATCAAAACAGCTAATACTTTTTTCATGCTTTCACTCTCCTTATCCTAGTGTTACATCCCACTCTGCCAAATATTGCATTAATAAAACCAAGTCTTTTCCGTTTACAACATTGTCGGAATCTACATTTGCTGCCATAAGGTCAATTGTCACATCCCATTCCGCCAAATATCTCATCAACAGTGTTGCGTCTTTTCCATTTACAACATTATCTCGATTAACATCTCCTAATATGTAATCGCAAATTGTTACCTGTGCATCTTCAACGATGAATGTGACATCGTTTAGATTTTGATCTGATGCCTCCGCACATGTGATATCAATGTTATAATCTCCGATCGGTGCATCCTCCAATACTTTGAAGGTCAAAATTACAATGCAACCATCTTCCTCCATATCTGCTGCACTTGACCAAGACATTACATACGGATTAGTCGAAACGCTTTGACTAGTTGTAAACATACCACTAACTAATTCCTGATTTTCTACTGACACAAGTTCTAATGCCATTATATCATAGAATACTTTTAATTTCAAATAGGAAAATCCAGAACCATTCGTTAAATATATCGGGACTTGGATAGTACTTCCTTTTAAGCACTTTATGTCCTCACTCTGAATAATCATATCAATGACTTCAACAGAAAAACTAGTTGTTTTTCCTCCATATGTCACCACAACATCCTTAATTCCTGCACTAGTAGCATCAAGGCCTGATACCATATTTTCTGTCATTACAATTTCTTCAGTAGTATCATTGTTATATGCTAATAAAACCTTTCCTCCAAAAACATCAACTGTTTCTTCTCCTATTTTATAAATATCTTTATTTGGATTTTGAGATATTTGTATTTCAACAAGAGATTTTGGAACAATTTCTACGCTATAAGCGAGCCTACGATTTCCGAGACATACTGTTAATTCTTGTGTGCCAACCGCTGTGTTGTCAAAACCTTGTATCATATCTGTAGTTAGGTTTATAACTTCTGACGTTCCATTATTATATGCTGCATATATCTGGCCACCCGAAACATCTAACATATCCCTGCCCTCTAAATATGTTAACTTATTTGGCATAGACACCCATTCCATGCCTGTCAGTGTTCGTGCTCTAACATTTACAACGAAAGTTGTTGTTTTTCCACTATACGCAACAGTTAATGTCTGAATTCCAACCTGATTTTTGTTATAACCACTCACCATATCAAGCGTTAGTTCTATCTGTTCAGTATAATCATCTTCTGATTCATAGATGACATTGACAGAGCCACCAGCCACATCCAGTTCTTGTGCTTCGATATAAGATAGCTTTGTCGGTGAATTCACTGAAATTTTCTTCACCACTTTGTCCCGTACTGTCATATAGAATGATGTTCTGAATCCGCCATGTGCTAATTCTATCCCAACATTTCCAACATGCATTTCCTCACAACTCATTCCTCCAATTTCGCTAATTGGAATTATCTCTGTTGTATTATTATTATAATTTAAAGCTACTGTAGCTCCCGAAAAATCAAATTCCTGCCCAAGCACATAAGTTGTCTTGTTTGGAAGCGTCGCCATACTGATTGAAATCAACTCTTTCTCTATCACGGTAAATGTAATCGTAACATCCGATTTGCATATACCATATTGTAATGGTACTGTTTGTGTTCCCGGTTTTGTAACATCTAACTCTGGAAACATATCACACACAAGATTTTTCTCAACTTCGTAACCATTACCATAAACAACTTTTACCTTGCCGTCGCTCAAATCAGGAATTGTGTCCTCTATAAACTCGGTGTTAGTTGGCCTAGATAGTAATGAAATTTCACTCGCCTGCACCTGTGGATTCGACACTAATTGTGGATAATCGTATCCTGTGTTTGAATCTAAAAACCAAGTATTTGTAAAGTCGAAACCCGAATAATAACTTTGATTATGGGGAACCCCTGTAAATGTATAACAATTAGTTATATTACTATCACTATAACCAACCCCTACAATTCCTCCTCCTCTACCGGAACAATTGATTGATCCAGTATTATAACATTCATTTATGTAGCAATCATAACCATTACCCCCTGCAATTCCTCCTACATAATCACTAGCAGTAATCGTTCCAGTATTATAACATTTACTTATGTTACTATTATAAGCATTATACCCTGCAATTCCTCCTACATCATAATCGGAACCAGTGATTGTTCCAGTATTATAACATTTACTTATGTTACTATTATAACCATTACCCCCTGTAATTCCTCCTACAAAATCACTAGCAGTAATCGTTCCAGTATTATAACATTTACTTATGCCACCACATTGATTTTCTCCTGCAATTCCTCCCACATAAGAATCGTAACACTGAACCGAAATAACACCTGAATTAAAAGAAGATTTTATAACTCCGTTGTTACGACCTGCAATACCAGCGACATAATTCCGACAGTCACTATATTGAGATGACCAATCAATATCCCCTAAGTTATAACACGTTTGAATAACCCCAGAGTTCGCACCTACGATTGCGCCCAAAACTATATATGAACCACCAACTGTGATATGTCCAGTAAAACCACATTCTTGAATTACACCTTGCGCGGAATTTGTATTCACTATTGCTCCACAATTCGTGCTATCACCCGTGAAATTTGCATTTATTTCCGAATAGCAATTCAACACAGTCCCTTCATTGTTATTCAGCAAAGACATCCATGTTTCACCTTTTATCCCAACATTTTGAATGGTTCCTTTATTGGTCGCAAATAAAGAGTTCGTATCGTCAAAGTTTTGTTTTAATATTAGATTGGCATTAATCCAAAATCCATTTCCATCAAAACATCCATCAAACGGAATTGATTCAAAAACTTCATTTTCCGGTGCACCTTCCAAGTTACAAACCAGTTCATAGTACGCATCTGGATAATTACGCACATTATCCAGATGGTCCCATGTAGAAATTAGATAAGGCTCTTCTTCTGTTCCGCATCCACCTAAAAACTCTGTTGTATTTTCTGTCGTTGTCGCAAAACTCTGCATTGGAAGCATATTAATTGTAAGTAAAACCACCAATAAAACAGAAATACATTTTTTCATTGTTTTCATCGCTCGTTCTCCCTTTCCTTAAAATGTTGCATTTAATTGCTAACACTAGGCCCTAACACTACTTCATTACCCACCAAGTACTGTAATAACAATATAAGGTCCTTTCCATTTATCACATTATCATGTACTACATCCGCTGCCAAAAGGTCTAGCGACACATTCCATTCCGCCAAATATTGCATTAACAATGTAGCATCTTTACCATTTACCAATTGATCTCTATTAACATCTCCAAAAATGCACTCGCAGATTGTTACACATGAATCCTCCACGATAAATGGGACATCCTCTAGATTTTCATTGGATGCTTCTTCACAAGTAATATCAATTACATATTCTCCAATGAGAGCATCATCTAATACTTTAAAGTTGAACACCACAAGGCATCCTTCTTCCTGCATATCTGACGCATTTGACCAAGACATTACGTACGGATTGGTTGAAATGTTTTGACTGGTTGTAAACATACCACTAACTAATCCCTGATTTTCTACAGACACTAATTGCAATGCTGATGTGTCATATTCGACTTTTAATTTTAAATATGCAAATCCAGAACCATTTCTCAAGTACACTGGCACCTGAAGAGTTCCACCTATTATAGCCGTAACATCTTCTCCAGTAATAATTGTATCTATCACTCGAACAGAAAAACTGGTTGTTTTTCCTCCATATGTCACCACAACGTCCTTAATTCCTGCACTAGTAGTATCAAGGTCGGATACCATATCCTCTGTCATTGGAATTTCTTCAGTGGTGTCATTGTTATATATTAATAAAATCTTTCCTCCGGAAACATCAACCGTTTCTTCGTTAATCTTATAAACCCCTTTACTTGGAGCTTGAGAAATTTGAATTTCAGCAAGAGATTTTGCTACAATTTCTACATTGTAATACAGTCTTTTTTCACCATATCTTACGGTTAATTGTTGAGTTCCAACATCTGTATTATCAAACCTCTCTACCATATCTAGAGTTAAATCTATAATTTCGGTTGCTCCATTATCGTAAATTGTTCTTATTGCTCCGCCCGTTACATCCAATGTCTCTTTTGCTTCTAAATAAGTCAACTTATTTGGCTTTGTAACCCATGCTATACTTACCAACGAACGCGCACTTACATTGACTACAAACGTTGCTGTTTTCCCTTCATAGGTCACAGTTAATGTTTGATCACCTATCTGATTTTTATTATATCCACTTATCATATCTAGGGTTAATTCGATTTGTTCTGCGTAATCATCCTCGGATTCATAGATGATATTAACAGAGCCTCCAGTCAAATCCAAATCCTGTGTTTCAATGTAAGATAGTTTTGTCGGTACGTTTACAGTAATCTTCTTCATGACTTTTTCACGAACCGTCATATCAAACGTCGTTGAGAATTCACCATATGTAACTGTAATAGGTACGATTCCAACTTGAATATCACCATAACTAATTTCGCACTCACTTATCGGAACTGATACTGTCTTATCGTTGTTATAAGAAAGTGCTACTGTAGCACCTGAAAAATTAAACGGTTGCCCTATGACATAATTGGTCTTTTTCGGAAGCGTCGCCATATCAATTGACACTAACTCTTTTGCGATAACATTGAAAGTAAGTGTATCTGTGGATTTACATGTTCCATACTGCAATGTCACTGTCTGTGTTCCTACTTTTGTATTATCTAAACCAGGAAACATGTAATCTTTGAGTGGTCTCTTCACTTCATATCCATCAGCGTATGTTATCTTTACACGTCCATCACTTAAATCAGGAATTGTGTCTTCCAAAAATTCCACACAAGTAGGCGCTGTAATCAATGCAATTTCACTTGCTTGTACTTGTGGATTTGAATATAATTGCGGATATTCATAGCCTGTATCAGAATCTAAAAACCATGTATTTTCAAAATCAAAATCAACATATGTGCTTTGTTCGTTCATGCTTGTAACATCTGAATAACAATTAATTTTCGTGCTAGAAGGTGATATTCCATCTTTTTTTGAAGTACCTGTATGCCAACTAGCATACGCTGTTATTTCGCCTATGTTATAGCAGTTTTCTGCAGTACCGCCTTCTCCCGAGATTCCACCGGCTACAGCATCACCATATTCTGCCCGAACAACTATATTTCCCACATTGTAACAATTATCTACATTACCACTGAATCCTCCCTTGATTCCGCCAGCCACTACACCATAGTCACTACCATCTTCTTGAGAAGTAATTGCGCCCGCGTTATAACACTTGCTGATAGTACCCGTACTAGTAGCTGCAATGCCACCTATAAGGAATCTGCCCTCACTAGTGGTATCTTTTACCATAACATCTCCCATATTATAGCAATTAACTACACTTCCAGAATTATCTTTTACAATTCCGCCTACGGAATCCTTACCAGTGATGGTTCCCAAATTGTAACAATATGCTATTGTTCCTGAATTTTCACCAGCAATGCCACCCATTCTATTCAATGAGCCAAAAGCATAATCAAAACCCTTTTCATAAATATCATTATCGCTTATCTCACACGTATTAAAAGATTGCTCGATAGTTCCCACATTATAGCCTGCAATACCTCCTACGTTACATAAATTATAATTAGAATCTCTAGTTACATATATCTTTCCTGCGCTTTGAGACAATCTTATTCTTCCTGTATTGTAACCCACTAAACTACCTGCATTAGAATGAATACTGTTATTATGTTGTGTTATAGTAAGGGTTCCAGAAAAAAGACAATTCACAATCACACCCTTAACACCATTGATGTGGGCAATTCCACCTCCGTTTTCTTGGTCAAGAACCAAGGTTGCATTTGTTTCGTTATAGCAATTACTAATCAATCCTTGATTTAATGTTACCAACGACATACACGCATTTTCACTCTTCATGCCAACATTTTGAATAGTCCCCGTGTTTATCATAAATATCGTTGTATTATAGATAAGACCATACTCTTCTTTTTCGTTTGTGTTAATTATTGCTTGAATCCAATAGCCATTTCCTTCCAAATGTCCATCAAAATCAAAACTATTCCATGCCTCTGGTTCCAATTCTCCTTCTATATTACAAACCAGTTCATAGTACGCATCTGGATAATTACGCACATTATCCAGATGTTCCCATGTGGAAATAAGATAAGGTTCTTCTTCTGTTCCGCATCCGCCTAAAAACTCTGTTGTATTTTCTGTCGTTGTCGCAAAACTCTGCATTGGAAGCATATTAATGGTAAGTAAAACCACCAATAAAACAGAAATACATTTTTTCATTGTTTTCATTTCTCTACCTCGCTTTTAAGACATAGTGATTCACTATTACTAGATTACCTATTGTCCTAACACTACATCATCACCTGCTAAATATTTTAATAACAAAGTAACATCTTTTCCGTTCACAACTCCGTCACCGTTGACATCTGCTGCAGAACTACAAACTTCTACATCCCATCCTGCTAAATATTGCAATAATAATGTAGCATCTTTTCCATTAATCTCACCATCAGCATTCGTATCACCTGCTTCGGCTTCGCGCACATCAATGATAGGACTAATTACATCAAAGATAACATCTTCATTGTTTTGGTTATATGCTTCGTTACATGTAATGGTAATTGGATATTTGCCTTCTACTGCATTTTCCAATACTTTAAATGTCAATATAACTACATCTCCTACATTAGCAGATTGAGCTGCACTTGCCCACAACATAATATATGGATTGTTATCAATGTATTGGCTAGATTGGTACATACTATTTGTTAATAATCCTTGATTGTCAGCGCTTACTAATTGTAATGCTGAACTATCATATTCTATCTTCAAGCTCAAATAGTTAATACCTGGATTATGTGTCATCTTAATCGGTACTTGGATTGTATTTCCAATAGCACCAATTACATCGTCTGCTTTAATCAATGCATCTGTAACTTTCACATCAAAACTGCTTGTTTTTCCACCAAATGTCACGGTAATTGCCTGATTACCAATCTGACCTGGTGTAAACCCAGAAATCATTTCTTCTGTTATATCAACCTGTGCTTCTGTGTCATTATTGTAAACAACATGAAGTTTTCCACCTGTCAAATCAAGTGCAGTATCTTCCGGAACATACAAGTTCTTCTCCGGTGTTGTTTCAATGCTAATATTAGTAACTTCTTTTGCCTTGATTTCCACCGCAAATGTGGTAGTTCTTCCTTGATATGTTACGGTTAACAACTGACTTCCCGGTGTACTATTGTCAAAACCTGAAATCATATTATTAGTCATAATCATGTCACTTGTGGTTCCATCTTCATAGTGAAGAGTAATAACACCTCCGGTAACATCTAAAGCATCCTTACCTTCTAAATAAGTAAGTTTATCTGGGGCTTTTTTGACTTCTATAGATTTTGCTAACTGTTCCACCGGAATCATGTTATCTTTAGCATATTGGTATGCCAGTGAATCCACATCACAAACAATGGTTGTCAAAGCATGATCATAACCACCCAAGAGATATTCACTTCTACTATAACCGACTGAATACTTTTCTAAAACAGTTTCGTTATTTTGTATAACAATATATTCTGCCTCACTAGAACCAAAAGCTCCTTCTTTGATAACTTCCACATTTTGCGGAACGATATAGAACCCATCAACTTGTTTTGGACACCATACTAATTCTGTCCCGTCTTTATTGAATAGGACACCATTGATACTTTGATAATATGGATTGTCCGGGTCCACTGTAATATTGGTAAGACTGGTACAACTTGCAAATGCATTTGGTTCTATACTATTGACCGATGCAGGAATGAACATTTCACTAATTCCTGTACATCCATAAAAAGCGGCATCTCCAATAGTCTTTAAGCCATTTGGCAAGATAACTCCTTGTATCTTTTCCTGGTGTTCAAATGCTCTACCGGCGATTACTGTTGTACCGTCTTTAATTTGTATAGTACTCGGCGTCAGGACCGACCCTTTATACATATATAAAGCATGTTCCAAATAAACCAGCCCTTCACTTTGGGCATCAAGCCACGCAGTATCATCAAATGCATACGGCACAATTTTCGTAACACTCTTTGGTATATCAATGGATGTTAAATCCTTGTTGCCTGCAAAAGCTGCATAAGTGATCTCTGTAACTCCGTCTGCTATTGCAATGCTCTTCAATTTTGCTCCTGCAAAAGCATGGCTATCAAACTTTTTAACATTTTCCAAATTAACTTCTTCAATTGGACTTAATTGGAAGGCTCCTTGTCCAATAATGACTTCATTGTTTCTAAAAAGAACTTTCTTCAAATTTGAACAATATGAGAAAGTTTCCATCGCTATTTCTGATACTCCACTTCCGATCACAGCACTAATCAATTCTTCACTTTCTGAAAAAGCTGATGAGCCTAAATATACAACGCTATCCGGAATGGTAATTGATGCAAGATTGGTGCCATGAAATGCAAAATCTTCAATTCTCTGTACCCCATCTTCAATCACAACTGTCTCAAGACCCGAATGTGCAAAAGCACTATTACCAATAGAAATCACACTACTTGGAATAGTAATTGATTTGATATCGGAGTAATAAAATGCATATCTGCCAATTGTTTTTAAGCCATTTGGCAAAGTCAAGCTTTTCAATCCAATACATGCTGAAAATGCTTCACCATCAATTTTTTGTAATGCAGATGGTAATTTTACATTTGCCAAAGAAGTACAATTTGTAAATGCACAGTAAGCAATCTGTGTTACTCCGTTTGGAATTGTAACCCCTGTCAACTCTTCACAAAATGCAAATGCATATGGACTAATTTCTGTTACTGTACTCGGAAGCACAAGGTCACCGGTTTTTTCCGGAGCGCACATTACTACTTTTGTTTTATCTTCGTTATAGATAACATCATTTTCCTCGATAAAGTTTGTACCAGCCTCTGTAAATACAAGCTCAACATCTCTGTAAGCATCATACAACATGACGTCTATATTTTTTACACTTGCAGGAATAACAAATGTGCCTTCTTTTCCCAAAGGATAAGCAACGACTGTTTCCTGGTTTTTATCATATAAGATACCATCTGCACTACTATATGATGGATTGTTCGGCGAAACACTGATGTTCACAAGTTCTGAACAATTTGAAAACAAATCTATACTTATAGATGCCACACTGCTTCCTATACGAACTGTTTGCAAACTCGAACCATAATAGTATTGCAATGCACTTTCACCAATAATTCTTACAGAGTCCGGTACGGTAAGTTCTGTTACAAACTGCATGGCTTCACCTAAATTCTCAATAGCCACAACCGGCTTGTTATCAATTACTGATGGTATCTCTAAAATTTTATTATTTCCATAATAACCTGTAATATAGATTTCTCCGTTTTCTTCGTAATAGTCAAAAGGTGGGGCTTCCTGTACTTCTACCTGCACCTGTATTTCAAGATTTCCTGCATATTGCAGAGTGAAATAATTGTTTGTCCCTACTGTCCAAGGATTTTCATATTGGTCATCATCAACCTTCAGATATGGATCCGGATCATAATCATAATGATTTGGTTGATAATAATCCATAATGCTCTTGCCATTTTGATTTGTAACTTTATATGTAAAGGCTGGGAGAGAATAAATTGCAATTCCATCTTCATATCTACAATTTCTTCCTTCCACAACGGTGGATATATCAAGCACTTCAATTTTCACATATGGCGATTTGATAATATTCATATTGTAGGTAGTCTCAACTCCTGCTACTTTGGCTACGACTTCATGTTTCCCAAGTCCCCAAGGAGTTTCTACACTCTGTGTCGTTTCACATGTGATATTAAAACTATAATCGTCACAATACAAATATTTATCATTAATATTCACCACTGTACCATCTTTGAAAAAAACTTTACCTTTTTTTATTGTAGGCTCATATCGGTAAAAACTTTCATATTGCCCTGTAAGATCATTGTAATCCGAAGTTTCGTATCCACCTGTATTTTCGATAATCTCAACATCTTCTATTTCTATCTTTTGAATAGGTGTTTCAATAATAGACACAGCGAAGTTTGTCTGTACACCAGCCAATGTTGCTGTTCCGATATGTTGACCTACAGTCAGTGGATTTGTGCAGTTCTGTTCAATATTAGTTGACAGGTAATACCAATTTCCATCGTAGTAGACACTATTTTTTTGATTGTTATAAACCGTTCCATCGGCAAAAGTAACACTAAATTCTGGATCCATACCATAATAATAATAGTACTCTACATTTGTGTTGGTTTCATAATCGTATCCACTTGTATAATATCCGTTAGTATACTCAATAATCTCTACCGGTTCACAAGTAACACTGACAACTGGTGATTCTTTAATCGTAACATTCACATCTGCCTGAACATTTCCTAATGTTGCTTGAGCTGTATATGTATTTCCTGCCACCCAAGGGGTTTCATAACTTTGATTACTACTTGTATACATAGAGTAGTATATTCCTTTATGACTTACCCCATATGTTTGGTCCTCATAAGTTGTTCCATCTGAAAATGTTACAGTGAAGCTTGGATAAATATTGTAATAATAATAACTTCCGTATCCTGTATTATTATCATATCCATTTGTATGTTCCACAATTTCCAAATCTTCGCACACCAAACTTATTACAGTTACCTCTTCTTCGCTTTGTAATTGCGGTGCATCATTTACTTCTTGTGCCAAGGCAATTTGCGGTTGCAAGCTAGGTACAAGCAAAGAAATGATTAACAATCCCACCACAATGTTTTTTAAGTTTTTCATAAATGTAACTCCTTTCGTATATAAAAATTTATTAATAAAGCGTTCACTGTACACGCCTCAATTCATTAATATATTTCGTTATATCTTCCGGTAATTGTGTGACCGGCTGATCTTTGATTTTGCCACCTAATACACTGATTTTCTTTTCTGCTTCTTCTAACTTCGTCTTTGCACCTATTAATTCTCGTTTACAAATATTGGCACTTTCTAAATCCCCTGCTTTTTGGTATAATGCAATACCATTTATGAGCATGTAGCAGTAATCTTCGTATTCATCATATTGAAATGGTGCTCGTCTGATCAATTCATTTTTATTGTAAATAACTGCACCAAAATCACCTTTCGCATACGCTTGTCTTGCTTTTGCACTATAGGCAATTGTAACGTATTCATTTTGCTCCAATATGCGGTCTGCAATCTTCCCCGCTTCTTCAATATCATTTTGTTCTGTTAATAACATAGTGGCTGCCTGGGTGTTTCCCGGATACAATTTATAACTATTTGCATAGGAACCTTGGTAAAACCACAACATAGATAGTCCTAAATAAATAGACAACCCTGCCAACCCAACTGCTCCACCAAAAAGTATTTTTTGACCTTTTCTGATATGTATTATCTTCCCTTCTTCATGTTCTATGAACAAAAGCAAAAGCCAGAACATGGTAACAAACTGCAAGTTGAAATCGAAGCAACTATGTAATACAATGGCACCTAAAATCACTTTTCTTTCGATGGATACATTCTTTTTCAAAAAGGTCTTAATAATTGCAATAACTAATATCAAACACGGTATCCAACCTATATCTAGCAGAAGCTGTAAAAAATCATTGTGGATGGAACGAATAGAATATAAACCTGTCTGTATAGTCTGCTGCTTATAATAATATCCCATATATCCTAATCCAAAAGGGGTTTTAAAAATAAGTGGCATGGCATCCACAAAATACAAAATTCTTCCTACAAAGGTACTTTCTTCTAATGAAATACGAAACAATCGCGTTATGGCATCTGCGCCACCAAAGAAGATTGCATATATCATGATAGCAATAATTAGTGCTACAATCCCAAAAATTCCACATATACGTACTTTTCTATTTTTATCAAGCAATAGCAATGCTATATTTGCCAAAACTGCCAACACAAAAACTGTTCGGCTACCAGTCAACAGTAAGCCTGCCACAATAATGATTATCATAAAATAATGAAATACTTTTCGTTCCTTCTTTGTGAATAATAAAAGTTCCGCCACAAGAAGAAACAAAGCAAAAGTATTAGGATATTCGAAGAAACCGGCCAATCTTCCTGCCACTGAAAAAGTTGCTTTTAAATCAGGAATCAACATTCCCACGAATGAAATCACCGTCATTACAGTTGCTATAAAAGGAATGCATTGAATCAATGGTTCCGAACTGTTGTCTTTCTGCGTAAGTGCTAATAAAAATAACGGCACCGGCAAAAATTTGACAAATCCTATCAGTGCCATACCGGCATCAATTGCCCACAGCACGCTGATTCCATAAAACAGTATCATCACTAGCATTGCATAGCTTATACTATTTTTTTTAAGAATCAAGACTTTATTATTTTTAAAACTGAAAAACAAAAAGACAAGCAAAAGCACGACAAAAGCACAGGAAACATGTTCATGAAAAATCCCTGTGCATAAAAACGCTATAATGAAGATAGTAGGCAACGCCCATGATTGCTGTCTAATTAATTCGTCTTTCATCTCAAATTCCTCATACTATCACACATTCAATATAACACAGCAAATAACTTTTTTCAACATATTAAAAAAAGGAAGAGACACATCTCTTCCTTTTTTTATCTGTAAAAATCATAATATTTTGCACCATTTTGCATCTGCACACCTCGTGCAGCTGCCATTTCGCTCACAGTGACAAGTTGATATCCTCGCTGTTTGAGTAATGGAATCAATTCAGTCATAGCCTGCACGGTTGTTTGATGAATATCATGAAGTAAAATCACATCCCCATCTTTCACTCCACCTAAAACGTGGTCACGAATCGCTACTGGATTTTTGCTTTCCCAATCTAGTGTATCCATGGACCACATGACTAATGGTAAGTTCGCAGTTGTTTGTACCACCTCATCGGTCGCACCATATGGTGGTCTAAAGAGCGTAGAACCATGTCCCAGTATTTGACTTAAATAAAAATCTGTAGTTTGAATTTCTGCAGCTATTGCTGGTGCCTGGTGTCCGGCTAACTTGGCATGATTGGTACTATGATTTCCTATTTCACATCCAATTCCTTTCATCTTCTGAATAGTTTTAGGATGATTCGGTACATTATAACCAACCATGAAAAAGGTTGCTCGCGCCTGATGTGCTTCCAAATGTTCCAAAAGTTCCATAGTAAAAGGTCCCGGTCCGTCATCAAAAGTCAATGCCACCATAGGTCGATTTGGATTCACTTTATTTTTGATTGTATCAAACTTACCATCATTTTGAAAATAGTATGTGCTTCCAGAAATGACTTGTTCACCGGTTACACACCTTCCGTCTTCTCCAAAATAATATGTATCCTCATGAAAATTTATCCAGCCGGACGCATAAGTCCCGTCCAATAACTTGAACTTCTCGCCTTCCCAATCTCCATATTTATTTAATACAGTGAAATTTCCATTTTCAATTTGATAACGTACTTTATATTGCCACTTTGTCGCAAACTTTGTTTTTAATTCTTGTTGCCATTCCAAGGTTAAAGGGTATTCTCCTTTGATTGCACTATTCACCGATTGTTCCAGTACATATCCGTTCCCCGCATTAATCTCTGCCAACAAGTCACCCACTGTGTATTGTGATTGTTCATCCAGCACCATCGTCTCTTTACCATCAAACTCTGCATAAACTTTTAATTCTGGCACAGCCTCTTCTTCTCGAATAGTGACGTTATCAACTTTTAATGTGATAACCGGCAAGGATGCCATAAAAACACCTACTCCGGTGCACAAAAATAGTAGGGCTAATATTATTATAAGCCCTACTATTACTCTGTTTTTATACTCTAAACCATTGTACATATGTATCTGTCCCTTATAATAATCTTCTCCGACAACTATTATATGACACATTTCGACATTATGCAATGTCTCTTATTTCTTCTTTCCACCAATTTTTGCCATAATCCACACAAAAATCATGATAACTACTAATGCGACAAAGATACCTGCCATGCCTTTCCACATAATATCCAATGCTTGTACTACTGTTTCACTCATAACTTTACTTCCTTTCTTCTCATTCTATAAGAATTGAGATACAAGACTAATAACAAGTCCACCTGCTACAACAGATGCAATCTGTCCTGATACGTTAGAACCAGCTGAATGCATAATCAAAATGTTTGATGGGTCCTCTTCCATAGCTAATTTTTGAATTACACGAGAAGACATTGGGAATGCAGAGATACCAGCTCCACCAATCATTGGGTTGATTTTTTTCTTTCTGAACAAGTTCATGAATTTTGCAAGCATTACGCCACCGATCGTATCCATTACAAATGCAAACAAACCGATTGCCATAATCATAAGAGTTTCTAACTTTACAAAAGCTTCTGCTTTCATGCTAAATGAAATTGTGATACCGAGTAACAATGTAATAATATTTGCCAATTGATTTTGGGCTGTTTCTGACATCGTTCCAAGCACTCCACACTCACGAATCAAATTACCAAACATTAAGAATCCAACAAGTGCTACTGACTGCGGAGCAACAAGACCAACAATAATAGTTACTGCGATTGGGAAAATAATACGCATGGTCTTTGATACATTTTTCGGATTGTATTCCATGTGAATACATCTTTCTTTTTTAGTTGTAACTAATTTAATTGCCAAAGGCTGTACAATTGGAACTAACGCCATGTATGAATATGCCGCCACGGCAATCGGACCTACATACTCTGATTTCAATACCTGCGAAACTAAAATCGCTGTTGGGCCATCCGCTGCACCGATTACACCGATTGCAGCTGCATCTTTGATATTAAATCCTAACAAAGCCGCAAGTAAAATCGCTGCAAAAATACCAAATTGTGCTCCTGCTCCAAACAAGAACATAGATGGCTGTGACAATAGCGGTCCAAAGTCAATCATCGCACCAATACCTATAAACAACAGAATTGGCATAGCTTCTGAAGCATTAATACCAACTTCAAATAACCACTCGATAATACCATGTGCTTCTACACCACCAACAGTTTGATTAAGCACACCTGACAATGGCAAGTTTACTAAAATCGCACCAAATCCCATTGGCAAAAGCAACGATGGCTCATATTCTTTCTTGATAGCCAACCAAATCAATATGATACCGATAGCATACATTACTAGGTTTTTCCATCCTTCTGGGCTCAAGAACAACGCCTTGACACCCTCCAATAAATATTCCATTTGTTTTTCCTCCTACTTTCTCTTTACCTTATATCGTTCACCGAATGCATTATGCTATCACTCTAACACGTAATACATTATCCACTTGTTTCAATTCTTTAACAATATCTTCATTAATTTCATTTTCTACATCAATTACCGTATATGCATATGCACCTTTACTCTTATTGGTCATGTTAGCAATGTTAATACCGTCATCTGCTAAAATTGCTGAAAACTGACCAATCATATTTGGCACATTGCGGTGCATAATCGTGATTCTGACGCATTCTCCGCGATAGCCCATATCGCAATTTGGATAGTTTACAGAGTTCTTAATGTTTCCATTTTCCAAGAAATTCATAATCTCTTTCACAGCCATCTTCGCGCAGTTGTCTTCTGATTCTTCTGTGGAAGCTGCAAGGTGAGGTGTTACGATGACGCCTTCTTTTCCTGCAACGATTGGATTGGCAAAATCAGTAACATATTTTTTCACCTTTCCACTTTCCAAAGCCACCATGAGTTCCTCTTCCTTCACTAATACATCTCGTGCATAGTTTAAGATAATCACTCCGTCTTTCATCATATCGATGGTTTCGGCATTGATCATTCCCTTCGTAGAATCTAATGCCGGAACATGTATCGTAATATAATCACATTTTTTGTAAATTTCTTCTACTGTTTGTGCATGAATAATATTTCTGGATAACTTCCATGCAGCATCTACAGAAAGGTATGGGTCATATCCATACACTTCCATGCCCAAGTGCACCGCTGCATTCGCAACTAATACACCAATAGCTCCAAGACCAATAACGCCTAATTTTTTGCCTTCAATTTCTTGTCCTGCAAATGCCTTTTTTGCTTTTTCAGCCGCCTTGGCAATATCCGCGTCACCTTGATTTTCTTTAACCCATTCAACGCCTCCTACAATGTCTCGGGAAGCAAGAAGAAGTCCGGCCAAAACCATTTCTTTCACACCATTGGCATTTGCCCCCGGTGTATTGAATACAACAATACCTTCTTCTGCGCAACGTTCAAGTGGAATATTGTTCACACCTGCACCAGCTCTTGCAATCACTTTCAGATTTGTATCAAAATCTAGTTCATGCATGCCCGCGCTTCGTACAAGGACTGCATCTGCTTCACCCATTTGTTCCACAGCTTCGTATTTATCCGTAAATTTTTCAAGCCCTACTGCTGCAATCGGGTTTAAACAATGATACTTATACATAATTACAGATTCTCCTCTTCAAATTTTTTCATAAATGCTACTAATGCCTCTACACCTTCTATTGGCATAGCATTGTAAATACTTGCTCTCATACCACCTACACTTCTGTGTCCTTTTAGGTTCACAAGTCCGGCTGCTGTAGCTTCTTTTACAAATTTAGCATCCAATTCTGCATCTCCTGTAACAAAAGGAACATTCATTAATGAACGATCTTTTTTCTCAACAGTTCCTTTAAAAAGCTTACTTTCATCCAAGAAATCATACAAAATCTTTGCCTTTTTTTCATTGTGCTCTTTGATTGCTTCTAAACCACCCATGGATTTCAACCACTTGAAAACTTTACCACAAATGTAAATGCCATAAGCCGGTGGCGTATTATAAAGCGATTCTGCATCTGCATGAATCTTATATTTCAACATGGTTGGAGTGCAAGGCAGTACATCTTCTGTAATCAAATCCTCACGAATAATTACAATTACAACACCTGCCGGTCCAATATTCTTTTGAACTCCTCCGTAAATGATACCGTACTTTGTCACATCTACAGGCTCTGATAAGAAACAAGAAGATACATCTGAAACTAATACTTTTCCTTTTGTATTCGGCAATTCTTTGAACTTTGTTCCGTAAATAGTATTGTTTTCACAAATATATACGTAGTCAGCATCTTCTGAAATCGGCAAATCCGAGCAATCTGGAATATAAGAAAAGGTTTTATCTTCAGATGAAGCAATTTTGTTTGCTTTTCCATATTTTTGTGCTTCTTGATATGCTTTCTTTGCCCATTGCCCTGTAACTATGTAATCTGCAACTTTGTTTTTCATTAAGTTCATTGGAATCATGGCAAACTGCTGTGATGCTCCACCTTGCAAAAACAATACTTTATAGTTATCTGGAATATTCATCAGGTCACGAAGGTCTGCTTCTGCTGTTTTGATAATGTCGTCATAAGTTTTAGAACGATGACTCATTTCCATAACCGACATTCCAGATCCTTTGTAATCCATCATTTCTTCTGCTGCTTCTTTTAACACGCATTCCGGTAAAACGGCCGGTCCTGCTGAAAAGTTATACACTCTACCCATAACTTATTCCTCCTAATTTACTTTTTATCCTTTAAATCGTCTTCACTGAAAGCTTCACTGATCGCAGCCCCCGGTGCAACCATCGGCCATACTTTTTCATCACTATCAATCTGACAATCAATGACAACTGGTCTTCCAAGAGTCAATGCTTCCTTGAATGCTGATTTGAATTCTTCTTGCGTTGTAGCTCGCATTCCTATTGCGCCCATAGCTTCTGCCAATTTCACAAAATCAACTGCATCATTTAATACGGTCGCTGAATAGCGTTTTCCGTAAAATAATGTCTGCCATTGGCGAACCATGCCAAGCACATGATTGTTTATTACAACTTGAATAATCGGAATATTATACCTTGCTGCTGTAGCAATTTCATTCATATTCATACGGAAACATCCGTCTCCCGCAATATTCACAACTGTTTTGTCAGGCACACCCATTTTTGCCCCAAGAGATGCTCCCAAGCCATAACCCATGGTTCCAAGCCCGCCTGAAGTAAGAAGTGTTCTCGGTTTTGTGTATTTGTAGAATTGGGCTGCCCACATTTGATGTTGTCCTACCTCTGTAGTAATGACTGCCTCACCATTTGTCTGATTGTAGATTTCCTCTATTACAAATGGCCCTGTCAAAACATCCGGATGATATGTAAGAGGGTATTTTGCCTTATATTCTTCGATTTTCGCCTTCCACTCTGTATGGTCTTGTTGTTCAAGCTTGTCATTAATCTGCTTTAAAACTGCATCCACATCACCGGTAATACTAGCATCTGTTATGATGTTTTTATCAATTTCAGCCGGATCAATATCAATCTGAACAATCTTTGCTTTATTTGCAAACTTGCTTGCATTTCCTGTTACGCGGTCACTAAATCTTGCGCCCACAACAACTAACAAATCACATTGACTCACGCCGAAGTTTGCAGCTTTTGTTCCATGCATTCCAAGCATACCGGTGTATAAATCATCGGTTCCAGGAAAAGCGCCTTTTCCCATGAGAGAATCTGTAACCGGTGCATCCAACTTGTGTGCAAATTCTAATAAAGAAGCACTCGCTCCAGACGAAACAGCTCCACCACCAACGAATATAAAAGGTTTCTTGGATTTGGAAATCATCTCAACTACCGCATCCACTTCTTTTTCATCAATATCTTTCCCTACTGATTTGTCTTGACAGCACACTTTCTTTTCATACTCACATAGGTTTGCTGTAACATCCTTTGGAATATCAATAAGTACCGGTCCCGGACGTCCTGTTCTTGCAATATCAAAAGCTTTTCGAATAGTGTCTGCAAGTTTATGTACGTCTTTTACGATATAATTATGCTTGGTAATTGGCATAGTTACACCGGCAATATCAATTTCCTGAAAACTATCTTTTCCAAGAAGAGAAACTCCTACATTACAAGTAATTGCCACCATCGGAATAGAATCCATATATGCTGTTGCAATACCTGTCACAAGATTTGTTGCTCCCGGTCCACTAGTTGCGAAGCATACACCTACTTTTCCTGTGGCTCTTGCATATCCGTCTGCCGCATGGGAAGCTCCTTGTTCGTGGGAAGTTAAAATATGTGTAATCTCATCACTGTGTTTATACAAGGCATCATAGACATTTAAAATAGCTCCGCCCGGATAACCAAAAACGGTGTCAACACCTTGTTCTTTCAAACATTCAATGACAATTTCAGCTCCTGTTAATTGCATGTTGTAATATCCCTCTCAATCCTTATCTTGGTATTTCTAAAATGGCTCCACGATTTCCTGATGTCACCATAGAAGCATATCTAGCTAAATATCCTGTGGTAACTTTTGGCTCGCGCGGTACCCATTTTGCTTTTCTTTCTGCCAACACTTCATCTGATACTTGAAGTTCTATCTTGTTTTCCGGAATATTAATCTTAATCATATCGCCTTCTTCTACTAATGCGATTGGTCCACCAACTGCTGCCTCCGGTGAAACATGTCCGATAGATGCTCCTCTAGAAGCACCGCTGAAGCGACCATCAGTGATAAGTGCAACACTTGCTCCTAATCCCATGCCGGCAATTGCAGATGTTGGATTTAACATTTCACGCATACCCGGTCCACCTTTCGGTCCTTCGTAACGAATGACCACAACGTCACCTGCCACAATCTTGCCACCTTTGATTGCATCGATTGCATCTTCTTCACAGTCAAATACACGTGCAGGTCCTTCATGAACCATCATTTCTTCTACCACTGCAGAACGTTTTACTACGCCTCCATCTGGTGCAAGATTTCCGGTAAGCACTGCCAATCCACCTGTTTCACTGTATGGGTTTTCGATTGGTCTAATAATTTCTGGATCTTTATTTCTTACATTTGCAATATTTTCACCTACTGTTTTTCCGGTAACTGTCATGCAATCTGTATATAAAAGATTTTTCTTATTTAATTCGTTCATTACGGCATATACGCCACCTGCTTCATTGAGGTCTTCCATATATGTAGGGCCTGCCGGTGCCAAATGACAGAGGTTTGGAGTTTTTGCACTGATTTCATTTGCAAAAGTAATATCAAAATCCATTCCAATCTCATGTGCAATAGCCGGCAAATGAAGCATACTGTTTGTAGAACATCCAAGTGCCATATCTACAGTCAGGGCATTTAAGATTGCTTTTTCTGTCATAATATCTCTTGGACGAATATTCTTTTCCCATAATTCCATTACTTTCATACCTGCATGCTTTGCGAGACGAATTCTTTCTGAATATACAGCAGGAATAGTACCATTTCCTTGAAGTCCCATGCCAAGTACTTCTGTCAGACAGTTCATACTGTTTGCAGTATACATACCAGAACAAGAGCCACATGTCGGGCAAACTTTTTCTTCAAACTCTGTTACATCTTCTGCAGTCATAGTTCCTGCTGCATAAGAACCTACTGCTTCGAACATGCTGGATAAACTTCTCTTGCAACCTTTCACTTTACCAGCAAGCATTGGTCCACCACTTACAAAAACAGTTGGTACGTTAATACGTGCCGCTGCCATAAGCAAGCCTGGTACGTTCTTATCACAGTTTGGAATCATAACTAATGCATCAAACTGATGTGCCATAGCCATTGCTTCTGTAGAGTCCGCAATTAAATCTCTGGTTACAAGGGAATATTTCATACCTACATGTCCCATTGCAATACCATCACATACAGCGATTGCAGGGAACATAATTGGAGTTCCTCCTGCCATTGCAACGCCCATTTTTACTGCGTCACAGATTTTATCCAAATTCATATGACCCGGTACGATTTCATTGTATGAACATACAATACCAACTAATGGTCTTTGTCTTTCTTCTTCTGTATATCCCAATGCATTGAAAAGGGAACGGTGTGGTGCTTGCGCTGTTCCTTTTGTTACTGTATCACTTCTCATGTTATTTTCCTCCTCTATTAAGCAATTCTTTCACAAATCAAATCGCCAATCTTTGCTGTATTCACTTGTGTTTTTCCTTCTGACATAATATCAATAGTACGATATCCTTCTTTTAACACCTGTGCTACTGCATTTTCAATTGCATCTGCTTCTTTATCTAAATCAAAAGAGAAACGAAGCATCATAGCTGCTGACAAAATAGTTGCAATTGGATTTGCAATTCCTTTCCCTGCAATATCCGGTGCAGAACCACCACTTGGTTCATATAAACCAAACTTGGTGTCATTAAGACTCGCAGATGCCAGCATTCCTATAGAACCTGTAATCATGCTTGCTTCATCAGATAAAATATCACCAAACATGTTTTCCGTTAAAATCACATCAAATTGTTTTGGATTTTTCACAAGCTGCATTGCACAGTTATCTACCAACATATGCTCCAAAGTTACTTCTGGGTAATCTTTTGCAACTTCTTCAACCACTTTTCTCCAAAGTCTAGATGAATCCAACACATTTGCTTTATCTACACTTGTCACTTTCTTGCTACGCTTCATAGCAATATCAAATGCACGAACTGCTATTCTGTGAATTTCATTTTCGTTATATGTAAGTTCATCAACTGCAGTCATAATGCCATCTACTTCTTCGGTCTTTCTCTTTCCAAAGTAAAGTCCACCCGTAAGCTCACGCATGATCATCATATCAAAACCGCCCTCTGTCAACTCTTCTTTCAGTGGGCAAGCACCTTTTAATTCATCATAAAGAACTGCAGGTCTTAAATTTGCAAACAAGTTTAATGCTTTCCGAATTCCAAGCAGTCCCGCTTCCGGTCTTTTTGATGGTTCTAACTTATACCATGGTGAAACTTTCGCATCTCCACCTATAGAACCCATTAAAACTGCATCACATGTTTTTGCAGTTGCAATGGTTTCTTCTGTGAGTGGTACACCATGTACATCAATAGAAGCTCCACCTAGTAATAATTCTTCATATTTATATGTATGTCCGTAGACTTCCCCGACTTTATTCAGTACTTTTATTGCCTCCGAAACAATCTCCGGACCAATGCCATCTCCGCGAATAACACCTATGTTTAGCTGCATAAACCAAAACCTCGCTCATTATAAAATATTTCCTTCTATCATATCGCATTTCACCAAATGTTTCAACCCTTTACTATGGAAAAGTGCATAAAAAAACGTCACAATTTAGCCTTTTACTAAACTGTGACGCTATTTTTTATTTTTATACTTTAGAACCGGCTTTGCGTACTTCTTCAACAAGCTTGCTGCTGTCTAATTCTTGCACAGCGATTTCTCCATCTTTTAAGCACAGGGCTGCTGCCGCTCCCGCCGCCTGTCCTGTTTCCATACAAGGCACTTGGACACGAATAGCTGCAAAAGCTTCTGCATCTGCACTAATTGCACGTCCTGCTACAATAAGATTTGGGAAATCTTTTGTAATCAAAGAACGATATGGAATAAATCCCGCATCGTCTGGGAAGGTCAATTCTTGTCCTTCATCACCCGGAAGGTGAATGTCCACCGGATGACAAGCACGCGCTATTGAATCTTCGAATCGATGTGCTTTGACATACTCTTGTCCTGTTAACACATGAAGACCTTCGATACGTCTTGTTTCACGAATGCCTGCCACCATAGCAGTCGATGCCAACTGGCAGTTTTTGAATTCTTCTACATGCTCTTTTAACAGATTTACAAGACAATATGCATCTTCTCGCATTTGACATTCTGCCTTTTGTAAGTCTTCACTATCTACTGCATTCACTGCTGCGCGAGTCATATTTACTGTGATGCAACCTTCTTCCATAGTAGTTGCAAGCCAAGGTCCACCAAACTTCGGTACATGTACGCCTTGCTCACGAAGTGCAAACAAGGTATCTCTCACAAAACCTGCGTGATGATTGAAGCGATGATTCTTTTGATGAATGATATGCATTCTATCTGTAGTAGTATCTACTCCTGACAAGTAGAAACACAAAGTTCCCGGTTGCATTGCACGCAACTGTGGAAGCATCGGAACATTGGCAAAGTGAGCCAAGTCTCCATCTCCTGTTGCATCAATAAAATATTTTCCTTCAATCACCTGCATGCCGGATTTATTTACTACAACAACGCCTGTAATAGTCTCTCCATCCATTACACAGTCTGCAAGATAAGTATTCATAAACGCTTTCACGCCTGCTTTATCAATCATACGTTGTGCCACAATCTTATACACTTCTGGGTTGAAAGAAATGTTGCATCTTGGTTCTTCCACCATAGCACCACCCATTGCAACCATCTCTTCCGCAAAACGCCAAGGGATACCACCACTGACATGTTGTCCATTATAGGCAAATTCGCTCATTGGATTTACATATCCTGCAGTCGCCATTCCACCAAGGAAGCCATAACGTTCAATGAGTGCTGTCTTCGCACCTCTTTCTGCGGCTGCGATAGCTGCGCCGATACCTGCCGGACCCCCACCACAAACAACCACATCAAATTGTCCGATTACATTTAATTGTTTTTCATAACTTAATTTTCGCATGAATTTTTACTCCATTCTCAAAATAGCATTCTGTGTTTTTAAAATTTCTCTAACTGCATTTGGATTAACTTCTTTTGGTTCAATGCCTTCCTCTATTGCTAGGCTTGCACCTACTCCGGCTGCATGTCCCATTGCAAGACATGTCGGAATAACGCGAAGTGAACCAAGTGCTACAGCTTCTGTGGAAATACATCTACCCGCAAACATCAAGTTATCCACATCTGCACTGACCAATGCTCCGTAAGGAATTCCAAATGGTTGTTCTACTGCCTCAAAATACAATCCATCATCTTTTCCGCTGTGAATATCAATTTTATATCCAGATAAACAGATCGTGTCCTCTGGTACATTTGCTGTAACTGCATCTTTGTCTGTCACTCTGCGAATACCTGCAAATCGTCTCGTTTCACGAACACCCAAAGATGGTGCGATACTTGACAAGTAACAATTCTCAAATCCAGGAATGCGTTCCTTTAAAAGCTTAATAAGCTTTGGTATCTGAAGTGCTCCTTCTGCCTCCGCACGACTTAAATCGCGAATATCCGTTGTGTCAGCATTTAAGATACGAACAGAGTTTACGTATACCTCACCTGGATGCGTACCATTGATATAAATAAAACTTTCTCTTTCTACCGGAAGTTCTCCCTTTGCTTTTAAGTCACGGAATGTTTTTTGAAGACCAACAAAAACATGATTCGGATCTTCTCTAAAATAATCTACATTGTATCGTTCATCCTCAAAAATCCCTTCTCGGTTATAACGAAGTTCTTCCGGATGTTCCTCGACATAAGCCAATAATTCTTCTTGATTTACACCTTCTAATGTAAACATAACTGTTGGTGGTTGAAGTACATTTGTGCCTTTTTGTCCCATTTCATAAGAGCAACCTGCCAAATATGCCACATCACCATCTCCGGTACAATCTACATAGACATCTGCATATACATCAATTTTATTGCACTTACCGTACATGGTAAGCTTTTGGATTTTTCGATTTACAATTTCAGCGTCTAAAACTTCACAGTGAAGCAGAACATCTACACCTGCTTCCATACACATTTCCAAAGCTAATAATTTCACGCCTTCTGCATTGACAACAGTCACAGAATTGTGTTTTGGGCAAACTCGTGTTCCATAGCTTTCTCCACGTTCTTGCAATCTTTCTATGAATTCTTTTCCGAAGCCGGCAATACATTCTCTTCCGTCTTGAGCCCAAAAGCCAAGTGGTGATAAGCCAATAGCCATAGCACCTCCGAGAAAACTGTTTTTTTCAAAAATGGCTACTTTTTTTCCTTCTCTTGCCGCAGTAATTGCTGTAGCAAGTCCTGATGGGCCTCCACCTATGACAGCAATATCATATGTATAACTAATGTGTTTCATAAATTCCACTCCTATCTTTGCACACGGCCCGATGCATTACCTTTTGCTAATGATTCTACTTCTGCCACACTCATTAAGTTGAAATCTTGTTCAATAGTGTGTTTAAGACAAGATGCTGCCACTGCAAAATTAATGGCATCCTGTGGTGCTTTTGCTGTAAGTAATGAATAAATCAAACCACCACCGAAGCTGTCGCCGCCACCTACGCGATCTACAATGTGTACTCTGTATGTTGGTGAAAAATATGCTTCTCCATCTGTATAAAGCATTGCTGCCCAATCATTATCATTTGCGGAAATAGAGCCACGAAGTGTAATGGCTACTTTTTCACATCCAAAACGTTCACTCAATTGTTTTGCAACGGAAATATAACCTGCATGGTCGATCTTACCTGCGTTAATATCTGTGTTTTCTGCTTCAATGCCAAACACATCTTTCGCATCTTCTTCATTGGCGATACAAACATCTACATATGGCATCAATTCTGCCATAACTTTTCCTGCTTCTTCTCTAGTCCACAATTTTTTACGGTAGTTAAGATCGCAAGAAATTTTTACATTTTTGGCCTTTGCAGCCTTACATGCTTCCAAACAGATTTTTGGCAATTCGCCGCCAAGAGCAGGCGTAATACCTGTCCAGTGGAACCAATCCACTCCCTCAAAAATGCTGTCCCAATCATATTCGTCAGCTTTTGAAAGAGCAACTGCTGAATTTGCTCTATCATAGATTACTTTTGATGCTCTTTGAGAAGCGCCTTTTTCCACAAAGTAGATACCTAATCTTTCGCCTCCGCGAATCATTTTGCTTGTATCAACTCCGTATTTGCGAAGCGCATTCACAGCATTTTGTCCAATTTCATGAGCCGGAACTTTGGATACAAATGCTGCATCCATACCATAGTTTGCAAGAGATACTGCAACATTTGCTTCTCCACCTGCATAACTTGCTTCAAATTTATCAGCTTGCACGAAGCGAAGATATCCTTCCGGATTTAATCGCATCATAATTTCGCCAAATGTAATAATCTTCTTTGCCATTTCTTTCTTCCTCCAATTCTTATTGCATATTTTCAATGAATGTACGTGCAAGGTCTGTAATCTTATCAAATTCTCCTGCTGCAATCCATTTCTTATTCACCAAGTTACCTCCGACACCTGCGCCAACAGCACCTGCATCTAGGAATTCTTTGATGTTATTTTCATTCACGCCACCTACTGCTAACAAACGCACATGATTAATCGGCGCACTGATTGCTTTTACATAGGAAGAACCAAGATTCCCTATTGGAAAAAGTTTTACAAAGTCCGCACCATAGCTATAAGCTGTCAAAACTTCTGTAGCTGTCATAGCACCTGGCATAGATACCATACCGCCTTCTACTGTAGCGCGAATTACTTTCTCGTTAGTATCCGGAGATACAATAAACTGTGCCCCTGCATTCTTGGCAAGTTCCAGCATTTCAAGCGAAGTAACTGTACCTGCACCGATTGCCATTTTGTCGCCCATTTCATCTACTAACATTTTAACGGTATCAGATGTTTGATTTAAACATTCCGGCTTGCTTTGATCAAAGGTTACTTCCATCATTTTGATTCCGCCTTTGTAGAGTGCTTTGGCAAGATTTAAACAATCCTCACCGTAAACACCACGTACAATGGCAATGATTTTATGTTCTAATACTTTTTCAATAATCTGTTCTCTCATACTATCTCTCCTTGGAATTACCATTCTGCAATGGTTCCATCCGCATTACGCCATACCGGATTCTTCCAGTTGTGGCCTTTCTTCGCTTTTTCAATTACTAATTCTTCATTTACTTCAATACCAAGTCCAGGTCCTGTTGGCATCTTAACAACGCCGTCGCTATAATCAAATACTTTTGGATCTTTGAGGTAATCCAAAAGGTCGCTTCCCTGATTGTAGTGAATTCCAAGACTTTGTTCTTGAATAAATGCGTTTGGTGTACAAGCATCCATATGTAAACATGCTGAAAGTGCAATTGGTCCTAATGGACAGTGTGGTGCAACTGCAACGTCATATGCTTCTGCCATAGCAGAAATCTTTCTACACTCTAAAATACCACCTGCATGTGAAAGGTCCGGCTGAATAATATCAACAACGCCTTGTTCAAAGATTTTCTTGAAATCCCAACGTGTAAAGAGACGTTCACCAACTGCAATTGGTGTAGAAGTATATTTTGCAACTTCTCTTAACGCTTCGTAATTTTCAGAAAGTACTGGTTCTTCAATAAACATCAAACGATATGGTTCTAATTGATGAGCCAATTCTTTTGCCATACTCTTATGTACACGTCCGTGGAAGTCTACTGCAATACCAAAGTCTTTTCCACAAGTTTCACGAATAGCTGCAACACGTTCGCAAACTGCATCCAACTTCGCATAGTTGTCGATGTAATGTAATTCTTCTGTCGCATTCATTTTTACAGCATTAAAACCAAGTTCTTTTTGTCTTAAAGCTTCTTTTCCTACATCGCTTGGACGGTCTCCGCCAATCCAACAATAAACACCGATATTGTCACGGCATGCGCCTCCCAAAAATTCATATACAGGCATGTTGTAGTATTTACCTTTAATATCCCAGAGAGCTTGTTCAATACCGGAAATAGCACTAGAAATAATAGCGCCTCCGCGGTAGAATGCAGCTCGATATAATGTCTGCCAAATATCTTCAATCTTTCTTGGGTCTTTTCCAATCAGATAGTCTTCCATTTCTTTTACACAGGCTGCTACTGTAGCTGCCTTTCCTTCAATAACCGGTTCTCCCCAACCGCAGATGCCTTCATCTGTATCAATTTTCAAAAACATCCAACGTGGTTCTACTGGATATAGAGTTAATTTAGTGATTTTCATAATCGTTCTCCTTTTTATTTATATAACATAGTCCCTATTCCTAATTGTACTCTATTAAAATATCAATTTATATTGTCTTTTTTGCGTTTTATATGGTTATTTCTGCTTTTTCTGATATAGAGATTGATAATCTTTAGGACTTTTCTCATCGATTTTTAGGCGTATAACAAATATTTATCCAAACTCTAACAATACACATCTAAAAACATCCTATTTTTAAATAATTCTAATGAAATTGCTCGCATATGAAATTTCTTTTATTTTTCTAACCCAAATCACTCATATCTCGGTTAGTTTTTGACTAGAAATTTTAAATACAAACAATCGCTCATTAAAAATTGTCTTTCACATCTAAATTTGTTAGTTTTCAATTCAATTATTGAAATACAAACAATTGGACGATTGATAATAATTTTTCTGATTGCTTATTACGTAAAAAAAGGATGCACATAACGTGCATCCTTCTGACATAAATTCTTATTCTGCGTCTGGTTTTTCAACCTGTGTAATTGCTGCTTTTTGCATCGGAATACGGCAATTTTTGTTGTTACCAAATTCTACAATTACATCATTTTCTGAAATATCAATAATTACACCATAGAAACCACTTGTTGTAAGTACTGTATCTCCAACTTCCATTTGCGATAACATCAATTGAAGTCTTTTCTGTTCTTTTTTCTGTGGACGCATCATGAAAAACCACAATACACCGATAAATACTGCATAAACTAAAAGTATTCCTAATCCTCCGCCTTGTTGCATTTGTTATTCCTCCTAACATCTTTAAAAACTATGACTATCATACACAATTCTGTCGTTTTCATCAAGTCATTTTTTTACTCATTTGACATTTTTGCCAATTTTTGGGTTTTGTACTCTTTATAACATCCTTTTTCGATGGCATCTCTGATTTCTTCCATCATAGTATTATAGAAATACAAGTTGTGTAGTACACAAAGTCTCATACCAAGCATTTCTTTGGCTTTTAATAAATGTCTGATATATGCTCTGCTATAAGTACGACATGCTGGGCACTGGCATCCTTCCTCTATCGGTCGTTCATCTAGTTCATATTTTGCATTAAACAAGTTGATTTTCCCGTGGTTGGTATAGACATGTCCATGTCTTCCGTTTCTGCTCGGGTATACACAATCGAAGAAGTCTACACCTCTATCTACAGCTTCTAAAATATTTGCCGGCGTTCCAACACCCATTAGATAGGTTGGTTTTTCCAATGGTAAATGCGGCACTACTGCATCCAAGATGCGATACATATCTTCATGTGACTCTCCAACTGCAAGTCCTCCAACTGCATATCCGTCTAAATCCATCTTGGCAATTTCTTTGGCATGTTCTATACGAATATCTTCGTAGATGCCCCCTTGGTTAATCCCAAATAACATCTGCTTTTTATTAATAGTATCCGGCAATGAATTTAACCTTGCCATTTCGTCCTTACAACGCGCTAACCATCTGGTAGTGCGTGCCACAGAATCTTCCATATATTTTCTGCTTGCCACGCTAGACGGACATTCATCAAATGCCA
Organism: Faecalimonas sp.; assembly: GCA_045648005.1. Taxonomy (GTDB): domain Bacteria; phylum Bacillota; class Clostridia; order Lachnospirales; family Lachnospiraceae; genus Faecalimonas. Next base: position 38,464 of record JAZRND010000034.1, read on the forward strand.
TAGCAATGGTAGAAGCCAAATTAGACTGAATCTGCATACTTTCTTCTGGCCCCATAAAAATTTTGCGTCCATCGATATGCGAATTGAAGTAAACTCCTTCTTCTTTGATTTTGCGAAGTCCTGCAAGAGAAAACACTTGGAAACCACCGGAATCTGTTAAAATCGGCTTATCCCACACCATAAACTTATGGAGCCCACCTAATTTTTTCACTACTTCATCACCAGGTCTTACATGAAGGTGATAGGTGTTTGATAATTGTACTTGTGTCTTTATACTTTGCAAATCTTCGGTGGACACTGCACCTTTGATAGCTGCAATGGTACCTACATTCATAAACACAGGCGTCTGAATAACACCATGAACTGTATGAAATTCACCCCGTTTTGCAAGTCCATCTCGTTTGATTAATTTATACATGCTATTCCTCTTTTTCTAGTTATGTATTACAACAGGACACCCTTTCTGTACTTTGCTGTACATTTCGCCAACCTTATCAAGTGGCATATTGATACAACCATGAGATCCATACCCTTGTTTATATCGTTCTCCGCCAAATTCAGCCTGCCATGTTGCGTCGTGAAATCCAACACCACTCCATGTAACTCGAAGCCAATATTTTACAGGCGTAACATATTCTGGCTTTCCTGTTGAAGGAACAATATTTCCTGTTAATGTCTTCGGAGATAGTTTTTCTAAAATAGTAAATGTTCCTGTAGGTGTGGCCATAGCTCTTGTCGGTTTACCTGTCACTACATCGCTCTCCATAACAACTACGCCATTTTCTATATACCACATATGTTGCGTGCTAATATCAACCTCTACATATGTATTTCCCCACATAAATTGACCTTCCGGTGTTGGATTCTGTCCGATAATAGGCGAACGTGTCACTGTACTTCCTGCTTTGATGTCAGCAATTAACTGATTGCATTCTGCTTGCACGCCTACTTGTCTTCCCAAAATAGCACCCGCTACAGGTACTTGTCTGCCAGTTGGTGTAGTAATAACTCCTGTTTGATTTGGAGTGTTGTATGTATTGCTTAAAGTTTTGACAAATGCTGTAGCCTGACTAGATGAAATAACTGGTTTCATTTCTCCGTCAACAGAAATCCATGATGCAATTTTTTCTTTATTAACAGATACCTCCACACCATCTAAACTATAAGTTATGGACGCTGTTAAATATTTATTCATTTCATCTTTGGCTGCCAATACTTCTGCCGAATCCTTCTTAAATCTTGGTTGTAAATAGCATCCTGCTGCTTCTAGATCCAAAGTTCTCTTCATTGCCAATACAGTGGCATGTGCAACTTCAGCTACCTTTGCAGCATCTAATTGAGTTCCATATGTCTCTTCTTGAACTTCGAATACACCATTTTTCAAAACAACCGTGGCATCCACCGATGCTGTTTGGTTTTCCGGTTTCATACAATTAAGCTGCGCAATCGCTGCATCTAATTTTTCCTTATTATATTCAAAAACAATTTCTGCATTAATTACATTACTCTCAAATAAACCTTCCGGCCACAAATATGGATTCTGTTCTGCGAAGGCTTCTTTGATTTGATTATACCCAATATATTTCACATCGATGTCTGTGCCCTGAATTTGTTCTGTAGTACCATTCAAACCTGAAATGGTCAAAACATACTCTTCTACTTGTTTTTGTAAAAGTGCTTCCACTTCCTCAATGGTCATATTAGAACAATCAATTCCATTTATCGAAGTCTGCATAAACAAATGCTTTTCATAGTGTTTTGCAGCAACGCAATAACCTGCACAGAGTCCCGCTAACACAAGAACCACCGCTGCAATAATGATTGCTAACACTTTCTTGCTCATTTTCTTTTTTGGTAGTTCATTTGCTTCTTCCGCAGGTACTTCTGCCGGTGCTTCTTCTGCCGGTGCTTCTTCTGCCGGAGTCTCTTCTGCCGGTGCTTCATCTGCCGGTGCTTCCTCTGCCGGTGCTTCCTCTGCAGATGCTTCCTCTGCAGATGCCTCTTCTGCCGGAGTCTCTTCTACAGGTGTTTCCTCTGTCGGAGTCGCTTCTGCTACAACTTCATCGGTAGATTCCGCCACTGCCTCTTCCTTTATATTGTCTTCCAACCCTTTTGCCAACTCTTCTGCCAAATCGGCAACGTTTGTTTCTTTTGTATTTTCTTCACTGCTCATACTGCCTAACTCCTTTTATCGCTGTGTTCAATTCATTATAATACGAACCTTTTTAAATGTACAGTAAATAATTATTGCACTTTTCACCAAAAAATTGCATAATGATATTTGTATTATTATGTAAAACAATAACACAATTTGGGAGGTTTAAAATGGCAAGAAAATTAATTGATATCTCGCACATTTCAAAATCATACGGCGACAATCTCGTGTTGGATGATTTGAATCTATATATTAATGAGAACAAATTTTTAACATTGCTGGGGCCAAGTGGTTGTGGTAAGACTACTTTACTCCGCATTCTTGGCGGTTTCGAAACCCCCGATCAAGGAAATATTATATTTGATGGCATTGATATAACCAACTTGGCGCCAAACAAACGTCAGCTTAACACGGTATTTCAAAAATATGCTCTCTTCACTCACATGACTATAGCTGAAAATATTGCTTTTGGATTGAAGATCAAAGGAAAATCAAAGGCTTATATTAATGACAAGATTAAATATGCTCTGAAACTTGTGAATTTAGATGGCTTTGAAAATCGTATGGCAGACCAGTTAAGCGGAGGACAGCAACAACGTATTGCCATCGCCCGCGCAATTGTAAATGAGCCAAAAGTGCTCCTTTTAGACGAGCCATTGGGGGCATTAGATTTAAAACTTCGCCAAGATATGCAATATGAACTAATTCGTTTAAAAAATGAACTTGGGATTACATTTGTATACGTAACTCACGATCAAGAAGAAGCTCTTACAATGTCTGACACTATTGTGGTCATGAACCAAGGTTATATCCAACAAATCGGTTCACCGGAAGACATTTATAACGAACCCGAAAATGCTTTTGTTGCAGACTTTATCGGAGAAAGTAACATTCTCCCTGCGACCATGGTTGAAGACAAATTAGTTAAAATTCTTGGGGTGAATTTTCCATGTGTAGATACCGGATTTGGTCGCAACAAGCCGGTTGATGCTGTGATCCGTCCAGAAGACATTGACCTTGTAAAACCAGGAGAAGGTCTTTTAGACGGTGTGGTAACGCACCTTATATTTAAGGGTGTACACTATGAAATGGAAGTTATGGCAAATAACTATGAATGGCTTGTACACAGTACTGATATGTTCCCGGTTGGAACAGAAGTTGGTATCAAAGTAGATCCATTTGATATCCAAATCATGAAAAAACCAGAATCTGAAGATGAGGAGGCTGTGCCAATTGAAGAGTAAGAAAAGACTTTTAACCGGCCCCTATCTTTTTTGGGCGCTTGCTTTTATTATAATCCCGATCATCATGGTTTTTTACTATGGTTTGACGGATATTGACGGTAATTTCACACTCCTGAATTTAGCAGAAATTACTACTGCTGAAAACTTAAAAGCGCTTGGATTATCTCTTTTGCTCTCATTTATTAGCACCGTGATTTGTCTTGTTTTGGCCTATCCGCTGTCTATGATATTGTCAAGCAAAAATGTGAACCAATCCAGCTTTATTGTTTTGATTTTTATTTTACCAATGTGGATGAACTTTTTACTCCGCACCTTGGCATGGCAAACCTTGTTGGAAAAAAATGGTGTAATCAATTCCGTTTTGAATTTCCTTCACTTGCCGGATTTAAATATTATTAACACGCCATATGCTATCGTATTAGGTATGGTCTATAACTTTTTGCCTTTTATGGTATTACCAATTTATAATGTGTTGATTAAAATTGACAAAGATGTTGTAAATGCAGCTCGAGATTTGGGTGCAAATGCAGTGCAAGTATTTACAAAGATTATTCTACCACTGTCTGTACCTGGAATTATCAGTGGCATTACAATGGTATTCGTACCGGCCCTGACCACATTTGTTATTTCTGATATTTTAGGTGGTAGTAAGATTCTCCTTATTGGAAATGTAATCGAGCAAGAATTTACACAAAGCTATAACTGGAATGTGGGTTCTGGTCTTTCATTGGTACTCATGCTCTTCATTGTAATAAGCATGGCAGTTATTGCAAAATATGATAAAGATGGGGAGGGAACAACATTTTGATTAAATCAACTTTACAAAAAATTTATCTTGGTTTCATCCTCTTACTTTTATATTCCCCTATTGCTACTTTGATTGTTCTTTCGTTTAACAGTTCAAAGACGCGCTCAAAATGGGGCGGTTTCTCTGTAAAATGGTATGTCAGTCTATTCCAGAATGAAGAGATTATGAATGCACTTTACACGACCTTATCTATTGCACTCTTGTCAGCCTTGATTGCAACATTGATAGGAACTGCCGCTGCCATTGGTATTCAAGCTTTAGGAAATAAGTTCCGTACAGTAGTTATGGGAGTGACTAATATCCCAATGCTCAACGCAGATATTGTAACGGGTATTTCTCTCATGCTACTCTTTATCGCATGCCGAGTACTGTTCCCCAAATTTTCACTGGGCTTTGCCACTGTATTGTTGGCGCACATAACCTTTAATATACCTTATGTAATATTGAGTGTAATTCCAAAATTGAAGCAAACAAACAAGAACACTTATGAGGCTGCGCTAGACCTTGGCGCCTCACCGCTATATGCATTCTTCAAAGTAGTGTTTCCTGATATTTTTCCAGGTGTTTCTTCTGGATTCTTATTGGCCTTTACCATGTCATTGGATGACTTTGTAATCACTCACTTCACTACTGGTGCCGGCGTACACACCTTATCTACCAAGATTTACAGCGAAGTGCGAAAAGGAATCAAACCGGAAATGTATGCATTATCAACTTTGCTTTTTGTTTCCGTATTGTTTTTGCTGATATTGGTAAATACAGCTCCGCAAGAATCTTCACCGAAGGTTCGCAAGAAAACACCGAGCAAATTCAAAAAAGTGTGTAATATTACATTTCGCCGCATTATCCCTACCCTTATGATATTGGTGGTTGTGGCTGGTGGATTTTTCTATGGTTCTTTAAACAAAGCATCTGCAGGCGAGCAAGTAGTTATCTATAACTGGGGTGAATACATTGACCCTGAAGTGTTAGATATGTTCGAAGAAGAAACTGGCATCGATATTGTCTACGAAGAATTTGAAACTAACGAAAGCATGTACCCAAAGGTTCAAGCCGGCGCTGTCGCTTATGACTTGGTTTGTCCTTCAGACTATATGATACAGCGTATGGTCGAAAACAATTTGTTGGCTGAAATTAACTTTGACAATATTCCAAACTTAAAAAATATTGGAACTCAATATATGGAACAATCTCGTGCTTTCGATCCTGAAAACAAGTACTCTGTACCGTATTGTTGGGGCACAGTAGGAATTCTTTATAACAAGACTATGGTTGATGAACCAATTGATAGTTGGGCAATTCTTTGGAACGAAAAATATGCAGATCAGATTTTGATGCAAAACAGTGTCCGTGACGCACTTGGCATTGCATTAAAATACTGTGGATATTCTTTGAACTCAAAAGATTTAGATGAATTGCACGAAGCACAACAACTCCTTTTGGAACAAAAACCGTTGGTGCAAGCTTATGTTGTGGATCAAGTACGCGACAAAATGATTAGTAATGAGGCTGCTATCGGTGTGATCTATTCCGGTGAAGCAATCTACACACAATCAGAAAACCCGAACCTTGAGTATGTCGTTCCAAAAGAAGGTTCTAACGTATGGATTGATTCTTGGGTCATTCCAAAGAATGCTAAAAACAAAGAAAATGCCGAAGCCTTCATCAACTTCTTATGTCGTCCAGATATTGCAAAAATGAACTTTGATTATATCACATACTCTACTCCAAATGTAGCAGCCCGTGAGCTCATTGAAGATGATGCAATTCGAAATAGTGAAATCGCATTTCCTGACAGTATAGTATTAAATCGTTGCGAGACATATCAATATCTTGGCACTAAAGTTGATGAAATTTATAATAAGCTATGGCGAGAAATTAAGTCAAAATAAAATCAGGGGACATAGTAAATGAATTACTATGTCCCCAATTAGCATAGGAGATTCTATGAAACGTACATTAACCTATAAAATTCAAGAAAAGGATAACAATACCTCTCTATCCCATTTCTTAAAACAACAAAATTTTTCAAGTACAATTATTACTCATCTAAAGCGAACTGATCGCGGTATCGTATTAAATGGTGCATGGGCTCGTGTCAGTGATCTCCTTCATACAGATGATATTCTGACATTACAATTAATTGAGGACGCACCTTCTGAAAATATTGTGCCGACGAATTTACCTTTAACCATTGTATATGAAGATGAGGACCTGATGGTCATTAACAAAAATGCAGATACGCCTATTCATCCCTCTCAAGGGAACTATGATAATACGCTAGCCAATGCAGTGGTTTACTATTTTCAACAGAAAGGTGAGGTTTTTACTTATCGTTGCATAAATCGTTTGGACCGAGACACTACTGGGTTACTAATCATTGCAAAAAACATGTACAGTGCATCTCTTCTGTCTGATATGGTGCAAAACAGAGAAATACATCGTGAATACTTGGCGATTGCAACGGGGCAGACGCCACCGAAAGGAACTATTATCGCTCCTATCGCCCGTGTAAATGGTTCTACCATTGAACGCTGTGTAAATGAAGAACAAGGCGAATATGCATGCACTCACTACAAGACACTTTCTTCTAATGAGCACTACTCTCTTGTTTCTTTAAAACTTGAAACTGGCCGCACGCACCAAATACGAGTGCATATGAAGCATATTGGTCATCCTCTGCCGGGAGATTTTTTATATAATCCGGACTATGAGGTGATACAACGCCAAGCTTTACATTCTTACAAGCTATCATTTGCACACCCTATTACTAAAGAATGGTTGGAATTTACAGCAAAACTTCCGGACGATATGAAAAAGATAATAAACATAGAAAACATATAAAGAACCTCTGGCATAAAACCAGAGGTTCTGTTTGTTTTTAAATTTCTTCTTCTAATCTTGGTGATACGATAACGCCTGCTTCACGAAGACGATATTCATAACTCCATTGATCTCCAGGTTTTCTCCAAACTCTCGGTCCTTGATATGGTTCTGCATCGTCTGCCAAATGCACAGGACCAAATCCATTCTGACGAGTCCCATAGAGTTTTAAATCAATCCTATGTTTTCCCGGTTTCACATCAGTAAATGTCACTGTGTATGGTTGATAAATCATTGGAACCGGTTCTCCACCATCTATACCTGCTTCTTGCATTCCGCCAACATAATAGCTAGAACACATCTTTACATTTCCGCCCTTGGTTTCCACCGGGATATGATATGTGATATTGCCTGTATAGAATGGAAGGCCTTGATTTACGATGCTTCCAAACGCGATCATATCACGTTTTGCAATAATGCGAGCATTCTTTCCAATTACTTCTACGCCAAAATCTCCAAGGAGATAAGCCCACTCCACCATGGTTCTCTTGCCTATAGGAACAATTGCTTCTAAAATGTTTTCGCCCTTTTGAAGTGCCGGCAATGGTATGGTCTGAATTGCTTTATCTACATACCATCCATCTACTACCTTTTCAACTTCTACACCGTTCCACTTCACAGTCACGTCTTTGGCTTGCTCAATCGCAAGTTTGATACCATCACATGCAATATCAGACTGAATCTTCCAGCGAAGTGTTACTTTGTGAATTTCTGTATCTGGTGGTAAACTCCAAGGTTGTGCCACATGGCCAATATCAGTTGCCCATCCAAGCATTTTACGGCACTCAACGTCAAGTTTCAAAATTTCTTCTCTTTCGTGCCATTCTCCGCCGTCAAGAGCATATTCTGCCTGATCAAGAAGTAACACGTTTGGTTCAGTCAAAGTATAATCAACTGTATCTGGAATCTGAATTGCTCTTGTCTCTTTCTTACATGCATTTGCCCTTACACTTATAGCCTGCTCTGCCACAGTTTCAACCGGCTCTAACCAAATGAGTAAGCTATCATAGTGATACATTGGATAATATACTTCTGTTACATTTCCGTTAATCTGCTGCTCAATTTCTTCAACCTCGCCATTGAAGGTGTTATATAAACTTGCTTTCCATTGTCCTTTGATACGAACAGTTAAATCACGTTTAAGCGAAATATGCTTATTGTATGGTTCTTTTCCAGATGCAATAAACAACCATCTTCCATCTCCATCCTGACGCATCTGGTGCAATAAGGATGTTGTCATAGCTCCTGATTGATTACGAAGTTCAATGAGGCGAACTGGTTCTACTGCCTCTAACACTGAACCCTTATTAAATTGCACACGTTGTGATTTTTCTGCTAATTTCTTACCACGTTCACTTGGAATAGCATTTTCTAAAGCAGGAACATCTCCGACGAATACTAATTGTCCACCGGCTGCTTGAAAAGCTTCTAATCGTTCCAAGGTGCTCGAACGCAAAGTCTCGCATCCCGGAACCAAAAGCATATCGTATTCCATTGCTCCTACTTTAAATGGTGCTCCACCCTTTTCACACAAATCTGGTAATAAAGATTCGCAGACAAAATCAAAGTCAACACCTCCCATAAGAAGCCACTCTGTAATATTCTGGAAGTTTTGGTCTAAATTATCACGAACAACGGCTGTTTGTTCTGCCGGTCCCCAATGTAACCAATAACTTTCTATCGGATGAATGACACCTACCTTAACAAGCGGTTTTCCTCTCGTTAATGCGGTATTTACTCTTGCAAAATGGTCCTCAACCAAAGAATATTTTTCCCACCATGGTGATTGATAATGGATGGACGCCGGATAATCACGTTTCGCTTCTCCACCCATAGATACCCATGACAAGTGTGGAACACGAATAGTTACACCGAGGGCTGCCTGCCAATCTCCGTGAAGTTTGTGTCCACGGAAATCAAAATCCCATCCTGTTACACCATATAACTCACTTAACATAGCCTCGCGGTTAAATTGATGAACTGCGGACTGTGTCTGTTTTGCAGTAGTATACTCAAATCTAGAACAAAGCATATCAATTCCCGGAATGCCAAATTTTCTATAAGTTCGCATTGCTTCCCCTAATGCTGCTGTTTGAGACATCAAAGTCGGTTCTTCCATAACGTGCCCTGTTAATTTCAGTCCATGTTCTTCACACCATGTACCACAATTATCAACAAATGCCGTCGCAAAGCGCTCACATACATGGTCATGATAGTGATAACGCAATACAGAAATTTTCTTGTCTGCTCTTTCCCAGATAAGCTCTGGTACACCTGCAACCAAATCTTCTCCATATGCTGTTGCAAAAGTTTCCGGCAAATCGTCGGTCCATGCAATAGTTACATCTTTCTTTTCTGTTGCAAAGCTTAATGTCGATTTTCTTGGGAACTGTGGTTCATCTGTAAAAATAGCCGGCACTGTTTTGTCAAATTCGTCTGCTACAGTACGGTTATAACTTTCATATGTAACATCAATAAAACGGTCCATGGCTGCTTTATCAAGCGTGTTTACATAAGTCTGACCATTCCACCATGATATTTCGCCCATTTCTTCCAAATAAGCATACCATTTATCATGAACCGCTTCTTCCTCTTCTCCAATCACTTTCCAACTTACAAGATATCCTTTTTCATCCAATTCCACGTCATAGCATGCAATCAGCTTCCCAATTTCTGTACGTCCTGGTACAACTGAACCTGAATTTAATGTAGGTTTGATCTCTGCTTTGTCAGATCCGTATGGGAATGGTGTGAAAAGCAAATATCTGGCACGATATTTATGATCTTTTGTAACAATACCGCCGGCCGGTCCTGAAGGCCATCTATCTTCATCATAAAGCCACGCCAATAGTCCTTCGCTTTTTGCTTTGTCAACACATGCTCTAATCAAAGACATATGCTCATCACTTAAATATTCAGTGGCCATACCGGTACGCACATGCATATGAGCTCCTCCAAGCCCCATCTTTTTGAAGATTTCCAATTGCCATTCTAATTCTTTCTGTTCCAGCTTGCAGTTCCATGCCCAAAATGGTGCAGCACGATATTCAGATGTCGGATTTTTGAACAACTCATAATCTAATTTTTTACTTCCGTTCTTCTTATATAACATGTCTATTTTACCTTTCTGTGTGTATTATATATGGAAACATCCGCCACCAATAAACTCCTTGAGTAAAGAGTTTGCCGGCACATGTTCACTACCAATTCCTACAAAGTAATCTAAAAATTTCAGCAGGCGTTTCGCTTCAATATATTCTTCGCAGTCCTTTTCAATACCAAAGAGAACAGGCTCTGCATACTGTTTTAAAACTGCCAATTCATAAATCAGTGCGGAATTAAACATCACATCTGCTTCTTCCTGATACGGGAAAATATTTTCTTCTTCCCCTCTTCTTACTGACGGCCACATTGCGATAGTCTTTCGCGCACTTGTGCCCCTTGTTCTGGAATCTCTTACCATTCTGCGAAGAAGTCTTCCATCCGTGGTTGGAATACGATTGTGTTCATCTATATTTAATTGCGTCAATGCACTAATATAGATTTTAAATTTATTTTCTTTAGCTAATTGATAAGTCAACGCATCATTCAGACAATGAATACCTTCAATTACCAACACATCTTGTTCTCCGAGTTTTAATGTTTGACCATTATATTCTCTTTTTCCTGTCTTGAAATTATAGGTCGGAAGTTCTACTTCCTTTCCCGCTAATAAATTCACAAGGTTTTCATTGAACAGCTGCACATCAATTGCTTCCAAACATTCAAAGTTTGGCTTACCATCTTCGTCAAGTGGTGTACATTCTCTATCTACAAAGTAATTATCCACTGCTATCGGATGTGGTACCATTCCATGCGCTCGCAATTGAATAGATAGGCGATGTGAAAATGTAGTTTTTCCAGATGAAGATGGCCCTGCAATCAGGATAAATTTTACATTTTTTCGGTCTACAATTGTTCTGGCAATATCACCGATTTTCTTCTCCTGCAAAGCTTCTTGCACAAGAATCATTTCTTGTAAATTTCCTGTCGTCACAGCCTCATTTAAGTCGGCAACAGTCTCGATTCCCATCATATCGCCCCACTTACTTGACTCATCAAGTACTTTAAACAATTTATGATGCGGGCAAAATTTCGGGACTACTGTTGGTTCTGTATGCTCCGGCATTTGAATGACAAATCCCTCGTCGTATAGATACAATTCAAAATACTTCAAATAAGACGCATCCGGAACCATGTAACCATAGTAATAATCCTCAAATTCATGCATGCTGTAAATATTTACTTTGGAAACGCGTCTATACTTAAAAAGTCGCTCCTTGTCTTTCATGCCATGTTTTTTAAATAGCGCAATCGCGTCATCCGTATGAACACTGCGCTTTTCAATCGGTATTTTAGCATCTATCATTTCTTGCATTCTTGTCTTTACACGCGCCAAAAATGTTTCATCTAAAACAACATCTCCTTTTACACGGCAATAGTAGCCTTTACTCAAGGAAAAGTCGATACGCACTTTACATTCCTTCTCGTGACCGCACACATCATGTATTGCTTTTACCATCATTAGACACATACTGCGTCGATAGGTCTTATTTCCCACAGAATCTCCTAATGTAACAAATGTGAGTTCACAGTCTTTCTGCAATGTTTTGTGCAATTCAAACAAACGAAAATTCTCACAACCAAGTACGATCTGATGTTTGTACAAGTGTTGAAAATCCTTCGCTATTTCTTCAAATCTTGTACCTGCTTCATAAGCTCGTACTTCGCCATTTACCTGAACTTGATATGTTGTAATGCCCATACTACTCCCTCCTTGTCTACGAAATAATCTGGAAAGGTTCCTTTATGGTCTCTGTTATAATAGAAACGTTATCTAACTGTCTTTGTAAATATGCTGCAACATCGGCAACAAAAATATGTTCCAAGCCATAATGCCCAGCATCTATAATAGTAACTCCCTGTGCCACAGCATCAATTCCTTCGTGATGGTCGATATCTCCGGTCACGAAAACCTCTGCCTCTTTCTGTGCGGCAAGGTCCGACATATGTTTCCCTGAACCAGGTGAAATCGCAACCCTCCTCACCATAGTATTCAAATCTCCAAATACCTTGACACTTTTTAAATCAAATTTTTCTTTTACTCGGTGACAACACTCAAGCAATGTCATTTCCTTATCAAGATTTCCTACACGTCCAATTCCCTGCTTCTTTTCTGGGTCTGTGACTTCAAACACTTCTGTGTCGCTCAATCCCATCATGCTCGCCGCAAGGTCTGCCATACCAAGCACATCGTAATTGGTATGCATTGCGTAATAAACGATGTCATGCTGCAACAACTTTAAAATGCGTCGACTGATAAATTGAGTATCATTGATTTGCTTTAATGGTTCAAAAATCAGTGGATGATGGGTGATTAACATGTGTGCCCCCTTTGCAATCACATCATCTATGATCTCATCGGTTGCATCTACAGCAACATAGATCTTCTGCACATCCTTTTCCATTCTTCCTGCTAGAAGCCCTACATTGTCCCAATCAAGTGCCGCATGCTTTGGATATGTATCTTCTATAATTTCAATAATATCTTTGCAAAGCATACTCAATCCCCCTTAATTCTTCTTCTAATTCTACTTTTCGCGCTTGAATATGAGCACCAGTTTCTTGATTTAATTTTTCCAAAATCATTGTTTTGGTGCCATGTTCTTTTTTAAGAAAAGCCTGCAAAATTCTATTTTTATTTTGTAATAAGTGCTTTCCATAACGCAACTCTATATCTGCGTAATTTAGTTCTTCTCCTTGGACCACTTTCATCATTGGGTAATATTTACCATCTTCAAGGACCATATCTTCTGCCACAATCTTATACGATTGGTCCTTCAAATACTTGCGCACCTTGTAAAGTTCAGATTGCGGTTGCAGAACAAATTCCTTGAGGTGTTTAAAAACTTCCTTTCCCTCTTCCATTATCTGAATAGTAAGCGCTCCTCCCATACCGGCAATGACTACTGAATCAAACTCTCCGACTCCTAATTTTGCCACACCATCTGATAATCGCGTCTCAATCTTATCCTGTAAATCATATTCTGCAATATGTTCCTTGGCACGTTCTAATGGTCCCAGGTTGATATCCATTGCAATGACTCTTGGGCTCTTACCTGTACTGAACAGATAAATAGGGATGTAACCATGATCTGTTCCTACATCGGCAACAGTAAGTCCCGGACTTATCATATCTGCCACTGCTTGTAATCGTTTTGATAATTCCATAGTTTTTCCTAGTCTAAATAATCACGCAACTTGCGGCTTCTGCTTGGATGGCGCAATTTGCGAAGTGCTTTTGCTTCAATCTGGCGAATACGCTCACGGGTTACGTCAAATTCTTTTCCGACTTCTTCCAAAGTTCTAGCTCTACCGTCATTCATACCAAAGCGGAGACGAAGCACCTTTTGTTCTCTTTCTGTCAGTGTATCTAAAACTTCATTTAGTTGCTCTTTTAAAAGTGTGGCTGCAGCTGCTTCTGCCGGTACCGGAACATTATCATCTTGGATAAAATCTCCCAAATGACTATCTTCTTCTTCACCGATTGGAGTCTCCAAAGAAACTGGTTCTTGAGAAATCTTTAAAATTTCACGCACGCGTTCTACAGGCATGTCCAACTCTTGCGCGATTTCTTCTGGTGATGGTTCGCGCCCTAATTCTTGTAACAACTGTCTAGATACACGAATTAATTTATTAATAGTTTCCACCATATGCACTGGAATACGAATAGTTCTTGCCTGGTCAGCAATAGCTCTGGTAATAGCCTGACGAATCCACCATGTGGCGTAAGTACTGAACTTAAAGCCTTTTTGGTAATCAAATTTTTCAACGGCTTTAATAAGACCCAAATTTCCTTCTTGAATTAAGTCCAAAAATAACATTCCACGTCCCACATAGCGTTTTGCAATACTTACAACCAAACGCAGGTTTGCTTCTGCAAGTCTCTTCTTTGCTTCTTCATCACCTTCTGACATACGCTTTGCCAATTCAATTTCTTCGTCCGCAGTAAGGAGTGGCACTTTACCGATTTCTTTCAAATACATACGAACTGGGTCCTCAATGCTGACGCCGTCCGGTACAGATAAGTCGATTTTTTCCATATCGACCTCTACCTCTTCCTCTTCTGCCGCCAAAAGAATCTCCATATCATCTGGCAAATCTTCTTCTACATCTGCAGTCATTTGAAGAACGTCGATGCCCTGTGCTTCCACGTACTCAATTACCTTATCCATTTGTCCTACTTCTAGCTCCATGTCTGAAAAAACTTCATGTACTTCTTGGATTTCCAGAATGTTTTTCTTTTTCTTTCCTAAATCCACCAATGATTTCAGTTTTTCCTCAAATTTCATAGCTTGTTCTTCCATTAACGCTATCCTCCATAACTTGTTTATATTTTATCCTCAATCAATAGAAATATGCAATTTCTGTAAGTCCTGCAAGCTTCTTTTAGCTTCCATAAGTCTCTGCAAGCCTGCCATATCCGTTGGTTCTAACGAGCGAGTAGCTTCTTCCACACTATAGTTTTTCACTCGAATAATTGTTTCCTTCAGAGCCTTTTCCTGTTCAGACTTGGTGTCTAAATCTTGTATCTTTGTATGGAATAAAGATGCCACTTCTCTATGCTCATCTTCATCCGTAAAATGATTCATTACTTTTGCCGGATTTACATGACCTGATTCGTACTGTTCGTAAAGAAGATTTGCAACCTCTTTATACAACTCTTTCGTAAAATCTTCCGGTGTAATATACTTCTTAATCTGTGCAAAAATTCGGTCGTCTTCAATAAGCCATGTCAACAAGATTTTTTGTGACTGTACATTTCCATCTTCTTTATTCTTGTCCTTGCCTATAGCCTGCTTTGGCTTTGTAGCCGGTGTTGCAAGCCCTGAATGTATAGCTACTTTTCCTACTAACTTGCGCAAATTTTCAAAGCTAATATGATACTTTTCTGCAACTGCTTCTATATAATTATTTCGCTCAAGCTCTTCTTCAAACTCTGTCAGGCGTTTGGCAACAGCATTGTAGAATGCAGTTTTACCTTCCGGCGAATTCATGTCATAATCTCGCTCCATAATCTCCAATGAGAATATAAATCCGTTTCGTGCCTTATTAATACGCTCTTCAAAAGCTTCTGCTCCAAGATTCTTGATAAATTCATCTGGGTCTTTATAAGGGTCCATGCGAATAATCTTTGCTGTGATACCAGCTTCCTTTAAGATCGGAAGCGCTCGAAGGGCTGCTTTTGTCCCCGCCTCATCACTATCAAAGGTAAGATAGACTTCATTTGCATAGCGCTTAATGAGGGAAGCATGTCCCGATGTAAAGGCTGTTCCTAATGAGGCAACAGCATTGGTAAAGCCAGCTTGATGCAAGGCAATCACATCCATATATCCTTCGCAAAGCAAGAAATAACTCTTTCTTGAAGTTCGTGCGCGATTTAGTCCATATAGATTGCGGCTCTTATCAAACACTTCTGTTTCCGGCGAATTTAAATACTTTGGTTCACCTTGTCCCATCACACGTCCGCCAAATCCGATGACGCGGTTATTGACATCCATAATCGGAAACATAACCCGATTCCAAAACTTATCATAAGCACCATTTTTCTCACTAATACTGATAAGTCCTGCTTGCGAAAGGAGTTCATCTGAATATCCTTTCAGTTTTAAATACTTATACAGGTCATCACTGTATTTGTTGGAATATCCTAATCCAAAGGCTGTTATGGTATCTTCATCCAAACCACGCTTTGTCAAGTAATCGTGGGCAAGCTTGCCCTGTTCGGATTTCAATTGGGCGTAATAGTATTTCGCTGCCAATTTATTGATTTCCAGTAAAGTAGCTTTTCGGTTCGCCTTTTCTTTTGCTTCCTTTGAATATTCCGCTTCCGGAACTTCCACACCTACGCGTTCTGCCAGCATTTTGACTGCTTCTGCAAACGTATAATTCTCATATTCCATAATGAAAGTGAAAACATTGCCACCTGCTCCGCATCCAAAGCAATAGTACATTTGCTTGGAACGACTTACAGAAAAAGATGGGGACTTTTCATTATGAAATGGGCAAAGTCCGAAATAAGAACTGCCTTTTTTTTGCAACTTCACATAACTTGAAATTACATCCACAATATCATTTTTCAGTCTTATTTCTTCTACTAAATCTTCTGAAATGTACATGTCTTCTCCTTTCATAAACATCTTACCTTTATAGTATTCGACAAATATCTTTGATTTCCTTTAAATTTTCCAAGATTCTGGAACAAAAATTTCTTGGAAAGTCTTCACGGCATAATTATCTGTCATACCGGCAATATAGTCACAAATTACCTGTTCTTTGCTATCGCCATTAACTTCTACCAAACGTTTGAATTCCTCCGGTATTTTGTCAAAATGTTCCATATAATATGCATATAAATTTTGCACCATCTGAATTGCTTTGTGTTCTTCCTGCTTTGCCAGCGGGTTGCGATACACATTTTCAAACATAAACTTGCGAAGCCCTTTCATGGCCTCTTCCACTTCCTCGGACATTTGTACCATAGGCTTATCCATGCTATTGATAATCACATCATGAGTAATGGTATTTAGTCTTTCTTTTGTTGAATTTCCAAGAATCTTACGATACTTTGGTGGAATATCTGCCTCCATCAAAATGCCTCCGCGAATGGCATCGTCCACATCATGATTTACATATGCAATCTTATCTGACATTCTTACAATCTGTCCTTCTAATGTCATTGGTTCTCCTACTGTTTGATGGGTTAAAATGCCATCTAACACTTCCTGTGTGAGATTGAGCCCACGCCCATCCTTCTCTATAAATTCCACCACACGCACACTTTGTTCGTTATGGCGAAATCCTTGTGGGCACACTGCGTTTAAGGCGCGCTCTCCGGCATGCCCAAATGGTGTGTGTCCCAGATCATGTCCCAAACTGATCGCTTCCACCAAATCCTCATTTAAGCGCAATGCCTTTGCAATGGTTCTTGCATTTTGTGACACCTCCAAGGTATGTGTCAGTCTTGTTCTATAATGATCTCCTGTAGGCAACAAGAAAACCTGTGTTTTCTGTTTTAATCTTCGGAAAGATTTGCTATGTAAGATGCGGTCTCTGTCACGTTGAAAAGCAGGACGCAAATCACATTCTGCTTCTTCTCTCTTTCTACCTTTGGACCCCTTACTTTTTGTTGCATATGGGCTTAAATATTCTAATTCTCTTAATTCTAATTGTTCGCGGATAGTCATAATATGCCTCCTTTGACATTATTTGCTATTGTACCATTTATTGTAGGGAAAGACAAGAGATGTGGCTCACAGGCTATACAAAAACAAGGGGTTACACACTTGCGGATTTTACTCGTTAATGTGTTAGCCCCTTGCTTATTTCCTGACAGGAAAAGTATATTATTGTCTGGTTAGTGTATATGTTCCTTGATCGGTTCCTTCCCCGCCTATAAGTGTTAATAAGTTGCCTTCTATTGCAAAAGTATACTCACAATCTTTCACAATATCCTCTACAAAATCTAATTTGAGTGTTTGTTGAGAAATTGCATATTTATATTCATAACGAACATCATCTACACAAAGATAACCATGACCATTTACAGAAAACTCATATGCTGTATATTGATTATAACTCCACTTACCAATCAATTCGTTATTATCTGTTTTTTTAGAAAAACAAATAACAATCACCACAATGGCAATAATAATCACTGATACACTCAAAAGTGCTTTTCTATTTCTTCTGTTCTTCCATCTGGCAGCACGTTTTTTGTCGCTATGATATTCAATTTCTTTTGAGGAGTTTTTCATCTGTTTCATATCTCTTTCTACCTTACTCTTGAATTTCTTGAAGAAACAATCGGTGGCAACGTTGAAAAGAACGCCACCACCGGTTGCAAATCATACATTGTATTTCATTATTATGAAAAAATGCAGGAGATGGGACTTGAACCCACACAAGCGCATTGCTTACAAGATCCTTAGTCTTGCTCGTCTGCCAGTTCCGACACTCCTGCAAAACGGTGATTACCGTTAATCGGGGTGACAGGATTCGAACCTGCGACCTCCTGGTCCCAAACCAGGCGCTCTAGCCAAGCTGAGCCACACCCCGCAATATTTTCTTTTGACAACAAACCACATTCTATCGAAACATCTGTCGTTTGTCAAGTGATTTCTCACATTTTTTATTGCATTTCTTGCAATACACACCCTCCAAGAAACCACACGGTTTCTTGGAGAATGTCACATTCATTTTAAACAAACAATTAGTTTGCTTTCTTTGCCACTTCTGCTAATGTTGCAAAACCTTGAGCATCGTTAACTGCCATGTCAGCCAAGATTTTTCTGTTGATTTCTACACCGGCAACCTTTAATCCATACATAAACTTGCTGTATGATAAACCGTTCATTCTTGCTGCAGCGTTAATACGAGCAATCCATAATTGTCTCATTTGACGCTTGCGTTCTTTTCTACCAGCATATGAAGAAGTCAACGCTCTCATAACTGATTGTTTTGCTACTCTGTATTGTTTTGATCTAGCTCCTCTGTAACCTTTAGCTAGCTTTAATACTCTATTGTGTTTTTTCTTTGCGTTTAATCCGCCTTTAATTCTTGCCATGTCCTTCTAATCCTCCTTTTCAAATCTTATAAGTATGGTAATACTTTCTTCATGTTCTTAACATTTGTAGCATCTGTAATAGTTGCTTGTCTAAGATTTCTTTTTCTCTTTGTAGATTTCTTAGTTAAGATATGGCTTTTGTAAGCTTTATTTCTCTTTAATTGACCTGTAGCTGTTTTTTTGAAGCGCTTTGCAGCTGCTCTATTTGTTTTTAATTTTGGCATGATATGTTCCTCCTTAATTATGGTTTGTAGTTTTTTAACGTTTTTCAGTTAAAACCATGCTTATGCTTCTACCTTCGAGTTTTGCCGGTTTTTCCACTACTGCAACTTCTTTCATCATATCTGCGAAATCATCTAGGATATGTTTACTTGTTTGCATGTGTGCCAACTCTCTTCCTCGAAAACGTAAAGTAACTTTTACTTTGTCACCTTTTTGAATAAACTTCTTGGCACTGTTTACTTTTGTGTTCAAGTCGTTTGTATCAATGTTCGGTGAAAGACGCACTTCCTTCACGTCAACAGTTTTTTGTTTTTTCTTTGCTTCTTTTTCTTTTCTTGCCTGCTCGTATCTGTATTTACCGTAATCGATAATCTTGCAAACAGGTGGTTTTGCTGTTGGAGCAATTTTCACCAAATCCAATTCAGCCTCTTGTGCTAACTTCAGTGCTTCTTTTGCTGACATGATGCCTAATTGGTCACCATTTTCTCCGATAACACGTACTTCTTTGTCTTTGATTTGCTCATTAATCATTAATTCGCTAATGGTAGTGCACCTCCAAAAATAATACTTACTTTACTCGTTCCTCGCATTGGCGCAAAAAAAATGAATAGTCATAAACTATCCACTCCATATCTGCACACTTCAGCCACAAAGATTATGCCTTAAGTTATGCTTCAATATCAACCGCCAGTCACGCAATTGTGCTGGGGTGAGAGTGGAACTCTACTTTCTTTTCCGCTTCACGCAAGGTTTAATTTACCATACGTTTACATGAATGTCAACCTTTTTTCTAACATTTCTTTATCTTTTTTATGTACGTTTTGCTTGCCTTTATTTTCTGTCTATGGCATAATGAAGTTTGCGTGTAAACGTAAATACATAAAATTATATACACACTTCGGAGGAATACAAATGAATCAACGTAGTAACTTTACCAGCAAGATTGGATTTGTTCTTGCTGCTGCCGGTTCTGCGGTAGGCCTTGGAAACCTATGGCGTTTTCCTTACCTCGCTGCTCAACATGGAGGCGGAACTTTTTTATTAGTATATTTAATCATCGCTGTTACCTTTGGATTCGCACTTATGATTGCAGAAATTGCAATTGGAAGAAAAACAGGTTTAAGTGCAATCGGTGCATACAAAGCCTTGGACAAGCGTTTTGGCTTTGTCGGTGTGCTCACCGCATTGGTACCTGCAATTATCTTACCTTATTATAGTGTAATTGGTGGTTGGGTAATTAAGTTTTTCATCACATTTGTGACCGGCAAAGGAACTGCCGCTGCAGACGATGCTTTCTTTGGAAATTTCATTGGAAACAAATTGACAGCTATTGAGCCAATCGGTTGGTTCTTCTTATTTATAGCTCTCACTTCTGTCATCGTATTATTCGGTGTGGAAAAGGGAATTGAAAAAGTAAGCAAATGGATGATGCCTATTTTAGCAGTTTTAACAGTTGGCATTGCCATCTTTGTAGTAACAAGACCCGGCGCATTAGGAGGTGTGATCTACTACATTAAACCTAACTTAAAGGATTTTTCACCAACAACCATCCTCGCAGCTATGGGACAACTCTTCTACTCTATGTCTCTCGCAATGGGAATTATGGTAACCTACGGCTCCTATATGAAAAAAGATAATCACATGGAATCTTCTGTTCGCCAGATTGAAATCTTTGATACAGCAATCGCTTTTCTTGCAGGGCTTATGATTGTGCCTTCTGCTTATATGTATTATGGCGGTTCTGTGGAAGAAATGGGAAAAGGCCCTACATTAATGTTTGCAATCCTTCCAAAGGTATTTAATGACATGCCTGGAATTACTGGAACTATTATCGGTGTGGCATTCTTCTTATTGGTATTTTTTGCAGCCCTTACTTCATCTATTTCACTGATGGAAACAGTTGTATCAATTGTAATGGATAAGACAAAATGGGGACGCAAGACTTCTTGCATCGCAGTAACAGCATTCTCATTATTGATGGGTATTCCATCCTCATTAGGCTTTAATTTGTGGGCACATATTAAACCACTCGGCCAAGACATTTTGACATTCTTTGACTTTGTAAGCAATAGTGTCATCATGCCAATCGTGGCATTCTTTACCTGCATTATTGTCGGCTTCATAATTAAGCCAAAAGTAATTGCTGACGAGGTAAAAGAAACAGATGGAACATTTAAGAGCGAAATATTATTTACGATAATGATCAAATGGATAGCACCTATTTTCATCCTTGCAATTTTAGCATTTTCTATCGCAGAAGGTATGGGTTGGATTACAGTGTAAACAACATACAAAGAGCGTATTCAAATCACACACTTGAATACGCTCTCATTTTTTGTCTTTTATTATTTACTTCTATCTCCCATGTAGAAAATCGAAATAACACCCGGGCCTGTATGACTTCCTATAACAGAACCAATACAGTTGATAATGATATTTGTGATACCAAAACGGCTCTCAATCTCTTTTTTCAAAAACTCTGCATCTTCTTCCACGTCACCGTGAACGATCATAACTACATCGTTCTTGAAATCACCCTGTTTTTGTTCCATGCGGTCTACAAGAGAAAGCATTGCTTTCTTTCTACCACGTTCTTTACCGATTACAATTAATTTTCCTTCTTCGTTCACATGAATCATCGGTTTAATTTTAATAATGCTACCTACAACTGCTGACGCTTTTGACACACGCCCGCCACGATGTAAATGATGCAAGTCATCAATGGTAACATCATGACAGATATTTAATTTATTGTCTTCTACCCAATCGACAATCTCATCAAAAGTTTTTCCTTGTTCTTTCAACTCTACTGCTTTATACAAGAGCAATCCTTCACCCATAGAGGCGCATAAGCTGTCAATAACAACAATCTTTCTGTCCGGATACTCTTCCAAGAGCTCTTCTGCGGCCATACGCACGCTATTGTAGCTTCCGCTTAAACCAGAAGTGAATCCAATATAAATAATATCTTTTCCTTCTTTTGCAAATGGTTCTAATGCGTCTCTAGCTTGCTCTGGATTAATCTGCGAAGTTGTCGGCATAGCACCCGCTCTAATCTTTTCAAAAAGTTCCTTTCCTGACAACCCACTCATATCTTCATATGTAACTCCGTCCACCATATAGGACAGAGAAACAACTGGTATATTTTTTTCTCTATAGTAAGATTTTGGTAAGTCTGTCGTACTATCTGTGATGATTACAAATTCGCTCATAAATTTCCTCCCATATGCGCTTTATTTTCTATCATTTTATCATATAGAAGTATTATATCATCATTTTGTGAATATTTGTTGATTTTTTTTAATTTAATTTCACATTTAAATAATTACGCCCTGATAACGTCTTGTTAAATGCGATAGAAAGTATGACTACAATGGTTCCTACTGCAAATCCAACCCAATTCAATACGGCTGTCAAAACAAGTAATAATAATCGCATAAATTTCAAAGCATACCCTAATTCAAAGTTAGGCTGGGTATAATTTGCTACCGCTACAAAACTCATGTATAGCATGACTTCTGAGTTAAACCAACCAGATTGTACTGCAAATTCTCCCATTACAATACCGGCAATCACACTCAAAGGAGTACTCAACATACTTGGGGTATTCATGGCTGCAAGTCTTAATCCATCAATTGCCAATTCTAATATGAGTAATTGAAATACAAGTGGAATATTCACAGTATCTTTGAGCGCAACAAACTGAAACATTTCCGGTAACCACTCTGTATTTTGCATAAACAAAAGAAATAAAGGTGTGAAAAATACTGTTGCAATGGTGATTAGCGCCCTTGAAATTTTCAAATAGATGTTGGTCAGGGTTGGAAAATAATAATCATTTGCTTCTTCTATAACATCAAAAATCGAGGTTGGGAGAATCATTGCAGATGGAGAATTATCTACCAGCAATATGATTTTCCCTTCCATTAAGCAGGCCGCTGCCGTATCTGGTCTTTCAGTATATTTAAATTTTGGAAATGGATTAAACCACTTTCTCTTAAACAAAGCATCAGCAAGACTTTGTTGGTTCATGCGCAGCGCATCTAATTTCAACGTTTGTATACGTTCCGTTAAATTCCGAAGCAATTCTTGATCTACCCTATCTGACATATAGCATAAAGCCACATCACTTCTTGAAATTTCCCCCACCTCAAACATTTTCATAGTCAAATGCGGGTCACGAATTCTGCGACGCATTAACGCTGTGTTAAATACAATAGTCTCCACAAAACCATCTCGAGAACCACGAAGCGATTTATCCTTATCCGGTTCTTCCACTCCTCTAGCTGGATATGTGCGACAATCGATGGCAAGGCACGCTTCATACCCATCTATGAATAAACACGTCACACCGGATAGTATGTTTCGCACAATCAAATCAAAGTCCGCAATGACATCCACCTCTACATATGGCAAGCACATTTTAGAAAATCCGCTTGCGGTGCTTGGCATATCTTCCTTTTTCAGCATAAAAAAACCAGACAAAATCTTCTGCATCGTTTCATCTTTGGTAAAACCATCTATAAAATAAAAGGTACTCTTCTTTTCTCCGATGATAATGTCTCGTTGAATCAAGTCAAAACTTTCCTTAATAGGAAGAATCTCATTCATATAGCGTACATTTTCTTCTAATGTATCAAAAATCGTTCTATTCTCGTCAGACATAAAAAACCTCCGCACATTCATACTTATAGCAAGTATTTCCAAGTGCAGAGGTTTTATTCCTCTTTTCTATCTTCTATTTACCGGTAGAACCGAATCCGCCGGCGCCTCGAACAGTATCGCTTAACTCTTCCACTTCATCAAATTCGACACTTAAGAATGGAACTACAACTAATTGCGCCACCTTTTGTCCCGGTGCAATCATCCTGCTCTCATCACTGTCGTTATGTAAGGCAACTTTTACTTCTCCACGATAGTCGGCATCGACTACTCCAACGCAATTTGCAGGGCGCAGAGATTCTTTGGCTGCAAGGCCGCTTCTTGCAAAAATGCCTCCCCAATATCCTTCTGGTAGTTCCATTGCAAGACCTGTTGGAATCATTGCAGTTGCATGTGCTTTAATCACAATATTTTCCTTTACATCTGCAAACAAGTCATATCCTGCCGCATAGGCGCTTCCTCTTTCCGGAAGAATTGCTGTATCTGTTAGCTTTTTAATGTTAATTCTCATGTAATACCACTTTCCCTTCTTTCAAAGTCTTTGGAACATCTATCACTCGTTGATTAGAACTTCCCACCCAATGAAGATTCACATCTTTTTTATCAACCTCAAATTCTCCATCAATCAGGACATCCAAATAAGGAATTACCCGCATGTGTTTTACCTCTTCCCAAGTGCCACCTGTGTAGAGCCAGATTGATTTATTCGGGAATTTCTTTCGAATCTCTTTGGCAAGGGATGCAACATCATAAGCATTACTGATATGCAACGGGTCTCCACCGCTGAAGGTAACGCCATGAATATAATCTTTTTCCAATTCCGCAAAGATTTCCTGTTTGGCTGCTTCATCAAATTCCAAACCGCCGTTTGGGTCCCATGTAATAGGATTGTGGCATTCTTTACAGCAATGGGAGCAGCCTGCAACCCATAAAACCACGCGCAGGCCGTCACCATTTAACATGTCATCTTTTGTAATATTATGATATCTCATTACATACTTTTCCTTTCTGCAATTTCTGCCATTTTGGCATCATTGAGACGTGTATCTCCTTTTACACGGGAATATGATAAATATCCATTCATACGGTCAATCTTCGTGAGGTTTTTGCTTCCACATTTTGGACACACATCCATAGACAATTCCTCGTGTCCACAATCATCGCAGTAAGCTAGCGATAAGTTCACACCTTCATAAAATCCAAGTTCCATCGCACGACGTACCAAGGATTTGATAGCCTCTACATTATAGTTGATTGGATATTTTACATACTGAATCTTTCCACCATTTGAAAATTCCCAGAAACGTCCTTCCAAGTCTTGCTTTTGAATCGGCGTAATATCTTCTGAAACATGGCAGTGGAAACTGTTGCTCACATATTCACGGTCAGATACATTTTCGATAATACCGTATTTTTTACGGAACTGTTGTACCTGCACACCACAAAGGTTTTCTGCCGGTGTACCGTAAATAGCATACAAATGTCCATCTTCTTCTTTGAATTGATTTACTTTCTTATTAATGTATTCCAATACTTCAAGAGCGAATTGTCCATCTTCTACTAATGATTTCTTGTTGTGAAGTTGTTGTAATTCGTTAAAAGCCGTAATACCAAAGGAAGCTGTTGCTGCCTTTAAAAGTGGTTTGATCTTGTCATACAGCCCAAGATTTCCACCATAGAATCCTCCTTCGCAGTACGCAAGCGGATTGGTAGACGCTTTCAATTCTCCCAAATAATCATAAGTACGGATATGGAGTTGACGAATCAATTCCAAATAATAATCCAATACTTCATAGAAGTCTTTGCCTTCCTGTTTTGCTTTTGCATAAATCATTGGAAGGTGAAGGCTGACTGCACCAATATTAAAACGTCCCACGAATACTGGCGTATCATTTTCATCTGCCGGATTCATGCCACCTCTTTCATACCAAGGTGATAAAAATGCTCTACAACCCATCGGACTGATTATCTTGCCGTATTGCTTGTACATACTTGCAACATATCCCTTACCGGTTAGACTCAACCAGTCCGGATACATTGTTTTTCTGGAACATTCAATACCGGCTTCAAATACATCTTCCAATTCTTTTCCCGGTCCGTGAAGATTCTCATCATACAAGAAAACAATCTTCGGGAACAACACTGGCTTTTTATGTCCTTTCTTTCCTTGTCCGTTCTGGCGAACTTTCAACATGGAAATAGTAACTAATTTACCATATTTTGAGGTGTTGGTTCCGGCTGTCACTGTGATAAATGGATAATCGCCACGGCTGGAAGATACAGAATTAAACTTATATTCCCAACCTTGGAAGCCCTGTTCCATTTCTTTTTCCAAATCTGCCCATGCGACTTCTTTTGCTTTTTCTTCTGTCAAACCAAGAGAAATATATTTTTCATAATGCTTATTATAAGATTTCTCTGCGTATGGCTCTAAAATATCATCCACACTCGGAACAGTAAATCCTCCATACTGTTGACTGGCTGCACTCAACACGATATCTCCAATAACATCAAATGCAACATCTAAAGTTTTCGGCTCATTGTACCAAAGATTTCCCATTTCAAAACCGCCACTTAAAACGTTCTTTACATCAAACAAACAGCAGTTCATGGTATCCCTTCTGGCGGACATATCATGAATGTAAATATATCCCTCTCGAATCGCCTGTAGTTCTTCTACAGTAAGGAAGAACTTCTTATAGAGTTCCTTGTTGAGTTCATTGAAAATAAGACTTCTCTTTGTGGAAACCAGCGCACTGTCTGTATTACTGTTTTCTTTATCACCAATGTACATAATCGATTGGCTCTTTTTATAAACATCATCCAGCATCTGTACGAAATCCTGTTTGTAATTGCGGTAGTCCTTGTAACTCTTTGCAACCAATGGATTCACTTTTTCCAGAGCGCCTTCTACCACGTTGTGCATTTGTGCAATCTGAATCTCTTCAATACCCATTTTTTTGACTTCTTCTTCTACAAACTTGCAGATAAAGTCTAACTCTTCTTGGGTGAATTTGATTAATGCGCGATATGCTGACTTATTTACTGCCACTATGATTTTCTGCACATTAAAAGCTTCTTTTGTGCCATCTTTTTTGACAACTTTAATCATTTTCCTTCTCCTTTCTTACTTTTTCTATATTTTGTGTTCCATTACTAGTTCAATCACTATATAATGTGTTTCTGTGCACTTCTAATCTTATCATTCAACTCTATTACCGTCAACAAAATTTCTACGAAATATTACACAAATTTTCACCTGTTTTTTATTCGGTTTTTTGGCAAAAAAATAGATTGCTAGTTTGCAATCTATTTTTGTTCTTATTCATCATCTTCCAATATATACGGTGTTTGCTGATAAACATAATAATTGGCCCAGTTTGTATATAAGTTATTTGCATGAGAGCGCCACGTAAGAATCGGTTTGTTTTCACAGTCATCATTTGGATAATAATTCTTTGGAATAGCAATTTTAAGTCCTTTGTTCTTATCACGCATATACTCATTGTGCAGAGTCACACGGTCATATTCTGGGTGTCCCATAACAAAAATCTGCTTTCCATCTTCTGACATACATAGAAATACACCTGCCTCGTCCGATTCGGCAAGAACTAACATATTTGGTATCTCACGAATCGCTTCTGCCGGAACTGTTGTATGTCTCGAATGAGGCGCATAGAATATATCATCAAACCCTCGCACAAGTAGAGTTTTTCTATTTTGAACTCGATGTGGAAATATACCAAACATTTTTGCTGGCAGTGATTCTTTGTTCACTCCATAATGATAATAAAGTCCTGCCTGCGCTCCCCAACACAAATGCATCGTGGAAGTTACATGTGTTTTAGTCCATTCCATGATTTCCTTCAATTCTTCCCAATAATCCACTTCTTCAAAAGGCATCTGCTCTACCGGTGCACCTGTTATAATAAATCCATCAAACTTTTGTTTCTTAATGTCTTTAAAAGGAACATAAAATTTATTCAAATGACTAGTCGAAGTATTCTTTGATTCATGACTGGATACGTTTACAAAAATTACATCTATTTGCAATGGTGTATTGGACAGCATGCGAAGAATCTGAAGTTCGGTATCTTCCTTCAGGGGCATCAGATTTAAAAGTCCTATTTTAATTGGACGAATGTCCTGCTGCATAGCTCGGGATTCATCCATCACAAATATATTCTCTTCTTCTAGAATTCCTCTAACCGGCAAATCATTCTGTACACGAATCGGCATCTGTTACTCCTCCATTATTGCTACATTTATTGTGGCACAAAATACCACATGGCTTATTATACCTTGTAATGCAAATCCTAGTCAACTAAAAACGGTATAGTTTTCACTATACCGTTTTGAACTATTTCATTTTATTAAATGTTGCACATTCTGTTTCTTCTGTGCGACTTGCATCAGAACCCATAACGTTGATTTTTCCTGCATGACATTTTTTATTATCATTGTATTTACATTCATATGCATGACATACAATATTGCTTGTCGGAGTAGCTTCTCTTGCATCATTGCTATAACTATCTCCCTTTTTCTCAACAAAGCTACCACAACTTGTCTGTTCCGGAGTTTGTGCCGAGCTTCCCAACACTTCAATTCCATCTAGTTCACAGTAATTCTGCTTATTGTGTACACAAGTCACAACACCACATTTTAATTCAGCCATGACCATACCTCCTTTATTTTTGTTATCATTGTTAGTATGATCATTTTTCAATAATCTATTCGCTTTATGGCATTATCTTCCACAACATTTTTTGTATTTTTTCCCGCTTCCACATGGACACGGATCGTTTCTACCAACTTTCTTTTCTTTGCGAACAGTTGTAGAATTTTTTTGTTCTTTATATAATTCTTTTCTTTGTTCTTCTGTAAAAATAGCTTCCCACTGTGGAAGTTCATATAACCATTCTGCTTTTGCAGCAACCATATTTTTGTATAATTTTTCTTTATCAAAAGCAAGGCTGACTACTGTGTCTTCTCCCATCTCATCTATTGGGTTTGCTTCTTTCAAACTATCATTAATGCCATCCAAAAATCCGGTCATCATAAATACTTCCACACCGTATTTTTTAGCAAGTTCCTTTACAGTACCCTTTACTTCTTCATCTGGGTTGACGAGTAATTGTTCATAAATTCCCTTTTCTAATTCAAAATATGTTCCCCAAAACTGTTGAGCAGTATTCTGGTCCATATCACTAGCATATGCCGCATCACGCCATTCTTGTAATAATGCCATTTTTAAATCTCCTTTGTAATAAATTTCTTTCTGCTTTCGTATCATAACATTGAGCAGAAATTTGGTCAATAACTTTCTTTCACTTGACATAGTATGTTAAACGCGACTATACTATTACTATTGTAAAAAGGAGTACTAACTATGGAACATTTAACGATACCTAAAGGCTATTTTTCTCCACTTACTATTCGAGAAACAGAAGTAGCTATCAAAGAAATTAAAGACCATTTTGAAAGAGCGCTTGCAAAATCACTACATTTGACGCGTGTTTCTGCACCTCTTTTTGTAAAACCGGAGTCAGGACTCAATGACAACTTAAACGGTGTGGAAAGACCTGTTTCATTTGGAATCAAAGAGCAAAATGATGCACCGGTTGAAATCGTGCACTCTCTCGCAAAATGGAAACGTTATGCCTTAAAGCGCTATGGCTTTCATTCCGGGGAAGGTCTTTATACTGATATGAATGCCATTCGCCGCGATGAAGATACCGACAACATTCATTCTATATATGTTGACCAATGGGATTGGGAAAAAGTAATTTCAAAAGAAGAACGCAACATGGAAACCTTGGAGTATACAGTTCGCAAAGTATATGCTGCTCTTCAAGAAACAGAATGTTACATTTCCAGAAGATACAACTATATAGATCCGATTCTTCCGGAAGAAATTTTCTTTATTACCTCTCAAGAACTCGAAAACCTCTATCCGGATATGACTTCTAAAGAACGTGAATATGCAATTGCAAAAGATAAGGGCGCTGTATTTATTGCACAGATTGGAAAATGCTTGGCTTCCGGTGAAAAGCACGACGGACGTGCACCGGACTATGATGACTGGGAATTAAACGGCGACATCATCGTCTACTATCCTGTTTTGGATATAGCTTTAGAATTATCCTCTATGGGGATTCGCGTAGATGAAGAATCATTAAAACACCAATTGGAAGTGGCTGGATGTCCGGAACGTGCAGAGTTGGAATTTCAAAGAGCACTGTTAAATCACGAACTCCCTTACACCATTGGCGGTGGTTTGGGTCAATCTCGCATCTGTATGTTTTGCTTAAGAAAAGCCCATATTGGTGAAGTTCAATCCTCCACCTGGCCGACAGAAATCGTGAAGAAAGCTGTAGATAACGGTATTCAAATGCTTTAAATAAAGAAATTAAACACAACAGAGATTGGAACATTCTTCCAGTCTCTGTTATTTTTTTTGCAGTGTGAAGCGAAGCGGAAGGCCCTGCAGAAAAAATAATAGAGGTTTGGAAATATCCAAACCTCTATCTTACTTATTTAAATTAGTTTGTATAGTTATCAAAATATCCTTGCACCAATACAACCGGTGTTCCTTTATCTCCGGAACCACTAGTCAAGTCACATAAAGAACCAATAAGGTCTGTAAGTTTTCTCGGTGTTGTTCCTTGAGAAGCCATATTTCCTACCAGGTTATCGTCTTTTTCTTTGATGCGTTTTGAAATAGCTTCTTTTAAAGCTTCACCACTCAAATCTGCGAAATCATTATCTGCAAGATATTTCAATTTTAACTCATTTGGTGTTCCTTCAAGTCCCGCTGTATATGCTGGTGAAACAACCGGGTCAGCTAATTCCCAAATCTTTCCTTGTGGGTCTTTGAAAGCACCGTCTCCGTATACCATAACTTCAACATGCTTTCCTGTTTTTTCTAAAATCTGACTTTGAATGTTTTCTACTAAATCAAAGCATTCATTTGGGAACAACTTGATAGTATCTTCTGTAGATTTATTGGAACCCAAAAGTCCGTATCTTGCATTGTATCCACTGCCATTGATAGAAGCTGTCAAAATATCATCCATACCGTATACTTTTTCTGCACCATTTGCCTTTAAGATACGTTTTGTTCTGGCACGTGTATGAATATCACAGTTCAATACATTCTTTGTATAATTCAAGATTGCCTTTGGATTATTTGCGAAAATGATCTCCACTTCAGCTCCTGCTTCTTTGATGATGCTTCCGTAGTAATCTACATAATCTACACCTGTAAATTCATGCTTGTTTTCGCCAAACAATTCTCTGTATTTTTCTAATGTAAGAATATCGCTGTAAGGATTCACGCCTGCTTCATCCAATTTGTCAAGTGAAACCAATTCATTTCCAACTTCATCGCTTGGATAGTTGAGCATTAAAACAATCTTCTTTGCTCCCATTGCAATACCTTTCAAGCAGATTGAAAATCTGTTTCTTGACAATAT
Source organism: Faecalimonas sp. (assembly GCA_045648005.1). Lineage (GTDB taxonomy): Bacteria > Bacillota > Clostridia > Lachnospirales > Lachnospiraceae > Faecalimonas. The sequence continues at coordinate 69,581 of JAZRND010000034.1, forward strand.
CGGTGAAATGATACCAATTGTGTCTCCACCAAACTTCGCATTGATATCATCTGCAATTGCATGAATAGATGCATAGTTTCCCTGTGAACGAGCAACGATAGATTCGGTAATTGCGATAACGTCTCTGTCTCTCAATTCAAATCCTTCACTCTCTGCTGCGTCTAATACACTCTCTACTACAATATCAGCAAGATTGTCATCTTGTCTGATGATTGGGCATCTAATTCCTCTAGATATTGTTCCTACTTTTCTTTCCATGTAAATGTCTCCCATCTGTGTATGTTTTCTTTCAAACCACGGAATTGATTATACTACATTTCTTTTCATATGTAAAATATTTTTTACGCCTTGCTAAAATTTTCTATTTTACATAAGTGGGGCAATCAAACGTAGTATTCGTCCCGCAATTTTTCCAAGAATATTTCTCTTTCTTAAGTTCTCTTTCGTCACTCTTTGACACTGTTTCAAAGTGTTTTGAAAATCCCGTTCAATGTCCCAAACCACTGGATTACGATAGATAAATGCACCGCACTCAAAGTGGTGATACAAGCTGCGATAATCTAGGTTAATGGTGCCTACTGTGGCCGTGTCGTCATCTGATACAAAGACCTTGGCATGAACAAATCCCGGAGTATATTCATATATCTGTACTCCTGCATCCAGAAGACATTCATAGTATGTCTGGGCAACCGCAAAAGCATACCACTTATCTGGAATATGAGGCATCATAATGATAACTTCTACTCCGCAGGATGCTACATACTGCAGTGTTGTCAACATATCGTTATCAATAATGAGATATGGCGTCATAATATGAACATATTTTTTCGCATGATGAAGAATATGAAGATATACCTGTTCTCCTACACTTTGTTTGTCATAAGGACCATCTGCATAAGGAAGTACATAACCCAATTCATTCTTTGTATCAGAAGTTTTTGAAACCACGTAACGTTCATAATCTTCCCCTCTTTTTTCAGAAAGATTCCACATTTGTAAAAAGAGCATAGTAAAACTTTGAACCGCCTCTCCTTCTACCATAATGGCGGTATCTTTCCAATGTCCAAAACGTTCTTTCTCATTGATATACTCATCCGCCAAGTTAACGCCACCGGTGAATGCTACTTTTCCGTCGATCACGCAGATTTTTCTGTGATCCCGATTATTTTGATAAGAAGATACTACCGGACGTATTGGACTGAATTGTTTACATTTGATGCCCGCTCTTCGAAGTTCTTTATCGTAATGATATGGAAGTGCTTGCAGACTACACATGCCATCATACAAAACACGAACATCCACACCTTGCCACACCTTCTCTTTTAGGATATCCAGTATTTCGTTCCACATAACTCCTTTTTCAATGATAAAATACTCTAGAAAAATATATTCTTCCGCTTGCTTTAATTGTGTTTTCAATGCTTCAAACTTCTCTTCTCCAGAAGAAAAATATGTCACTGGAGAATTGCGGTATATTGGGTAGGCCATCTGATTATTTAAATATGTAACCAGATTGGCATTGGCAGGCTTGGATTTTCTGATTTCCTCCAAGACTTGCGCATCCTGCATCATATATGGAGACGTTTCCTTTCTCAATTCAGAAATGCGTTTCTCAATAAATTTTGTTCCCGGTTGACTTTTAATAAACGCATAAAAGGCAGCCCCAACAATCGGCACGGCCATAACGAGGAGTATCCAAGTCATCTTAAAATCCGTATTACTCTTGTCATTAATAATATAAATGACAATGACAATACCCATCACAAGGAAAAACGCATAAATATAAGTCGCATAATCTTTTAAATAGGTAATGGTTGACGCAAATACAAGGAGTTGTAAAATAATCAGCGCTGATAATACAAATACGCGACTAAAAATCACACTTAAAATGCCTTTTTTTGCTTTTTTAACCGGTTGTAACTTTTTCTTTGCCACAACAAATCCCTTCCTTTTTATTTCCAAATTTCACACAGTTTTTGTGTTGCCTCCACAAGGTCTTTCTCGTTCATGTTAGCATAACCGAGCATCACGGTCTTTTGCTCTTTTACAGACTTTTCAATATCATATTCAGAAAGACCATATACTCTTATTTTATGCTGCTGCGCTATTTCTATTAATTCCTTCTCTTTTTTTTCATAAAAGGTTAAAAGCAAGTGAACACCTGCCCTTTCTCCAGTCACATGGCAAACTGACAAGAGCGGCTTTAATTGTGAAAGAAGCAAGTCATGTCTGGCTTTATAAAGGGCCCTCATTTTGTTTAAATGACGCTCAAAATGTCCATTTGTCAAAAACTGCTCCAGCACTAATTGTTCTGTTTTCGGAACGCTACAGCTCAAAAAGCCACAACGTTCATTATATAAAGTTAGCAGTTTCTTTGGAAGAACCATATAGCTCACACGAATTGCCGGTGCGATGGCCCTTGAAAAAGTTCCTAGGTAAATGACCTTGCCACGTGAGTCAAAGCCTTGCAATGCCGGAATTGGTTTCCCTTTATAACGAAATTCACTGTCGTAATCATCTTCTATGATAAAGCGGTTCTCACCTTCCGCTGCCCATTTTAAAAGTTCCATGCGTCGTTTCATCGGCATTACAATCCCTAGGGGATATTGGTGCGATGGCATCACATATGCCAAATCTGCTTCTGACCCAATCAATTCACCGACTTTCATACCGTACTGGTCCATATCCACAGTGGTCACTTCATAAGACAGATTTTCAAATAATCGATAGGCCTGTTTGTAGGTTGGATTTTCAAATGCAATCTTATGCTCGTATCCAAGTATCATTCCTAACAGCATCAGTAAATGCTCATTTCCTGCACCCACTATGATTTGTTCCAAATCACAATTCACTCCTCTGGCTTGATGCAAGTAGTTCTGAATAGCATGTCGCAATCCTTCTTCTCCCTTGGAATCCCCGCTTTTAAACACTTCCATACGATCATCCTGAAGGATTTCTTTAGATATTTTTCGCCATGTAGAATATGGGAAACTTTTGATATCTATTCCATATGGAGAAAAATCATATTTGTATTCTCTATGAGTTTTATCTTTTTTATTTGGCAGAATATCCTTTTCGTGATTCTGCAGATACAAGCCATCTAAATCACACACAAAAAAGCCTTTGCATGGAATAGATTCAATATATCCTTCTGACAATAGCTGCTCATAGGCCAATTCTATGGTACTTCTGCTCACCTGCAGATGATTCGCTAAGGCTCTGGTAGATGGCATCTTTTCACCTCGCACCATACGTCCTGCACAAATATCTTCTTTGATGTATTGATAAATCTGCTCGTAAAGTGGGATATTTAGTTTTGAATTTAAATTAATGGTCAATTCATTCATAACTCTCTCTAAATAAAACAGGGACAAAAGATTATTCTTTTGCCCCTCTCTTCTTAATTTGGTAATTTAAACGAACTCTTCAACGATACAATTCTGTTGAATACCAATGCATCTGGTTTAGAATCCTTTGCATCTACACAGAAATAACCGTTTCTTACAAATTGGAAACTATCATAAGCTTTTACTCCCTCAAAGCTTGGTTCCAAATAACAATCTTTTAATACTGTTAAAGAATTTGGATTCAAATTCAATGAACCATCTTCCTTATTATATACTCCCTTTTCCTCGTCTACGATATTTTCATAAAGACGAACTTCCGCTTTTGTTGCATATGGTGCCGGTACCCAATGAATGGTTCCTTTTACTTTACGTCCTGTAAAGCCTGTTCCACATTTTGTTTCTGGGTCATAGGTGCAGTGAATTTCAACCACTTTACCTGTTTCATCTTTGATAAAACTTTCGCATTTTACAAAATATGCATGCATCAGACGCACTTCATTTCCCGGGAATAAACGGAAATATTTCTTCGGCGGTTCTTCCATAAAGTCTTCTCTGTCAATATAGAGTTCTCTGCAGAATGGTACTTTTCTGAAGCCTAATTCTTCATTTTCCAAGTTGTTAGCTACATCCAAGTATTCCACCTGTCCTTCCGGATAGTTGTCAATAATCAACTTGATAGGGTCTAATACTGCCATCATACGTGGTTTTTTCATTTTTAAATCTTCACGAATACAGTATTCAAGCATTGCATAATCTACAGAACTGTTGCTCTTTGATACCCCACAAAGTTCAACAAACATTTTCAATGATTCCGGTGTGAAACCACGTCTACGAAGGGCTGCGATAGACACAAGGCGTGGATCATCCCAACCATCTACAATGCCATCTTCTACTAATTTTTTAATATATCTTTTTCCTGTCACTACATTAGTCAGATATAATTTTGCAAATTCAATCTGTCTCGGCGCCGGGTCAAATTCACATTCTTTCACAACCCAGTCATACAATGGTCTGTGGTCCTCAAACTCCAAAGTACAGATAGAATGAGTAATCTTTTCTACTGCATCTTCAATTGGATGTGCAAAGTCGTACATTGGGTAAATACACCATTTGTCACCGGTATTATGATGAGTCATATGTGCCACACGGTAAATAATCGGGTCACGCATGTTGATGTTCGGTGATGCCATATCAATTTTAGCGCGAAGCACTCTTTCACCATCTTCGAATTTGCCGTCTCTCATTGCTTCAAACAATTCCAAGTTCTCTTCAACGGAACGTTCACGGAATGGGCTATTCTTTCCCGGTTCTGTCAAGGTACCTCTGTATTCACGGATTTCTTCCGGTGAAAGGTCACACACATAGGCTTTTCCTTTTTTAATTAATTTCACGGCACATTCGTACATGATTTCAAAATAATCTGATGCAAAGAACAAGTTGTCTTTCCAATCTGCTCCAAGCCATTTAATATCTTCTTTGATAGACTCTACGAATTCAATTTTTTCTTTTGTAGGGTTTGTATCGTCAAAACGCATATGGAATGTTCCATTATACTTTTGAGCCAATCCATAATTTAACAAAATAGATTTAGCATGTCCAATATGAAGGTAACCGTTTGGTTCCGGTGGGAATCTGGTCACTACGGTTTCATACACGCCTTCTTTTAAATCCTTATCAATTTCCTGTTCTATAAAATTTTTTGAAACTACTTCCTTCTCCATGGTAGTCCTCCTAAAAAATTATCTGCATTATCTTAACATTTTACCACATTTTGTGCTGTGTAACAAGTTCTGCGATAAAAAAAGTATAACTATTGTCCGTGGATAAATTCTTTGAGCAAAGCAGGTTCATCTGTCATAATGGCGGTATAACCTGCTTTCTTCAATTCTGTATAATAAGCAGCATTTTCGAGACTAGGATTAAGAGCCGTCAAACACATAGAACGGATATTGCAATCAAGTACGTAATCCAGCGTTATTGTTTGATGATCTCTATCAGTCTCAAACATAGTTGTAAGCCCTTTAAAAGAGAGGGCTGCACTTGCAGGGTCAGCATAAAGAAGTGGTGAAAATAATGGAAGCTTTCTCCCCTCCTCAAGCAACTGGCAGAGCCAATTATTAAAATCTCTTGCGGACCATTCTGACGATTTAAACATCGCCATTTCCACAGCATCTTGCTTTTCAAACACATCGTAAACTTCCTGAAATATAGAAGGTTCTAATTGGTCAATATTCAGCAACACCTTCCCTTTACAGAGTTCAATCACTTCGATCAATGTGGGAATCTGATACTCTGTGATGCTAGCATCATCGCCACCATTTTGAGTTTTAAGATAATATTTTTGAAGTTTCTCGTAACTCATTTGGGAAATATTCCCGTAACCGTTTGTCGTTCTATCTATGGTCTGGTCGTGGCAAATTACCCAGACACCATCTCTTGTTCTCTTAAGATCAATTTCAATCACATCAACAAAATTATCGATGCTTGACTGATATGCCAAAAGGGAATTTTCCGGATTGCCATTGGTAGTTATGTCCCCACGGTGGGAAATATTTAACATCCAGGCTCCTTCAAGTTTTGGATTTTCATAATTCCTATAGAGTTCCGCGTACTTGTCGGTGCCATAATCATACTCCTTATAAAATCCCTCCGTCGGAATAGTAATCCCATCTTTTTCGTATCCTTCAAGCAAAAAATTAATTGCTTGCTCATATCCATAAATACTAAATGCACTAACACTAATTTTCCCATTCATGTAGCCAATGTAATAATCACGGAACAGAAATTCTCTATCTGTTGTTTGGTAGTCTTCTCGTTCACAAGCACCAAATAAAATTTCATACTCATGAATCTCTTTATCCTCAACAACTTCAACATCATTATAAATACTGTTAACGCGAGTAGCAAATGCCTGCGCAACAGAAGGAATAAATTTTTGCTCGTTTGCACTATCATATACAACAGCAAATTTTTGAAGTTTGAGCGTTACGGTTCCGTCTCCATTGTCAATCACAGACTCTTGCTTGGCATTGCAAGAAGTCAAGAACATGATCATGATGGCAAGAAGAAGTATGCAACCACTATTTTTCAAACTTTTTTTCATGCGAAAAACCCCTTCGTGGTAAATTTTTAAAACAAAAAAGCCCTTAACTTACAAGGACTTTTTGTGTTGTAGTTTTTTGCTACAGTTATAAAGCTGTTGGCGGGACTTGAACCCGTGACCTCCGCCTTACCAAGGCGACGCGCTACCGACTGCGCCACAACAGCCTACTGTCTGTGACAGTCCTTTACTATACTACAATACGTTTGAAAGAATGTCAAACATTTTCTGCTTAATTCTTTGCAATGCATTATCAATAGATTTAGGGCTCTTATCCAGCAATGTTGCAATGGATTGGTACCCTTCTCCCATCAAATGTAAATACAAAACCCTGCTTTCAAAATCACTGAGTTTCCCTTTCAATTTCTGCTCAATCATAGCGAAATATTCTTTGTCTAAAAAGAGCTCTTCCGGATTATTTTCCTTATTGGCTTCCAGACGATCTATGAGTGGGGCCTGCTGCTCTTCTGTAGTGGTTCCTTCTCCTTTTTCGTAAAGAGACACATAGGAATTCAGTGGCATATGTTTTTGCCTTTGAGACAGTTTAATTGCTGTATACATTTGCCTTGACACACAGAGATCTGCAAAGCTCGCAAAGGAAGTCTCTTGACTACAATCATAATCTCGAATTGCTTTATATAACCCAATCATACCTTCTTGTATTAAATCATCATTTTCTCCGCCTAATAAATACATGGCTTTTGCTTTCATTTTTACCAAAAACTTATATTTATCCATGAGAAAATCTGTAATTGCCGCCTCACCATTTCGCAGATTTTGAATCAACTGCTCATCGGCCATTTTTTCATAATTATTCATACTATTTCAAACGTTGTCTTACGATTTCATATGCCAATACACCTGCTGCCACAGATGCATTCAAGGAATCGATATCACCTTTCATAGGAATAGAAGCGATAAAATCGCAATTTTCTTTCACCAAACGGCTAACTCCTTCGCCTTCATTACCAATAACCAAGCCTATCGGGCCGGTCAATTTGAGGCGATACATGGACTCTCCTCCCATATCTGCACAGACGAACCAGAGTCCCTTTTCCTTTAATTCTTCCATGGTCTTCGCCATATTGGTAACCTTCACTACAGGGGTGTAATTGAGTGCTCCCGCAGATGTCTTTGCAACGATGGCAGTCAAACCTACTGCACGGCGTTTAGGAATAATGACACCATGAGCTCCGGCCAGATTTGCGGTACGAATAATCGCGCCTAAATTATGCGGGTCTTCTATTCCATCTAACAGAAGGATAAATGGGTCTTCCCCTTTTTCTTCTGCCAATGCAAAAATATCTTCTAATTCCGAATATTCATAGGCCGCTGCATATGCGATAACACCTTGATGCTTCTTTGTCTCTGATAGCTGGTCCAAACGCTCTTTTGTTACGAAATTTAAAATCGTGTCGTGCTTCTTTGCCTCTCTTACGATGGTGCGAACCGGTCCATCCTGGCATCCGTCTAACACAAACAGTTTGTCAATCGGTTTGCCCGAACGAAAAGCTTCAATGACTGCATTTCTTCCTTCAATAATTAAATTTTGAACTTTGATTTCTTCGCTCATTTCTTACTCCTCATTCAAACTGTCCAGACCGATTTTTACCAAGTCAATCAGACGTTTCCAATCCTTTTTCAAATACAGATATCCTAAAAGAGCCTCAAAACCAGTAGCTCGTCTATAATCAGTGATAGACTGATTTTTGGCTGGACTAACAGATTTCGCGTTGCGACCCCTCTTATAAATCACATGCTCTTCTTCTGTCAAATGTTCTTGCATGGTACGCATCATCAACGATTGAGTAGAGGCTTGTACTAAATTACTGGTTTCTTTATGTAACTTATTTACTTGCTTGTTTCCACGACTCACCATAATGTTCTTAATAATCAGATCGTACACGCAATCTCCTATATACGCTAATGTAAGAGGTGAATATGTCTGAATATCCACCTCTTCCATTTGAAATACTTCTCGCATATAAGATTCAAATTCAAATCCTACGCTTTTCTCCATTTTACTCCTTCGCGGGTATCCTCAAGGATGATTCCCTTTTCTAATAATTCATTACGAATTTCGTCAGCTCTTTGGAAATTTTTCTCTTTTCTTGCAGCCTGACGTTCTGCGATTAATTTCTCAATGTCTTCTGCCAGCAATTCTTCTTCTTTTTCTACAATGAGTCCAAGTACATCTGTCAGCTTCGTGATTCGTTCAAGTAACTTTCCTAAATATTCTTTTGAGCTGTCAGCATTTGCTGTTGTATTCGCGTATTTCACCAATTCAAATACGGAAGACACTGCGTCTGCTGTATTGAAGTCATCCTCCATTGCGGTTTCAAATCCGCTAACGTATTCAGCAGTTTTTTCAAATGCTGCCTGTTCTTCATCAAACATTGCCTCTGTCTTTGCATTTTCCATTAAATATTTTAAGTTTGCAACTGCTGTCACAATACGGTCCAAACCATTCTTTGATGCTTCCATCAAATCTGCGCTGAAGTTTAGTGGACTTCTGTAGTGTGCGCTCAACATAAAGAAACGAAGCACTTGTAAATCATACTGTTCGCTGATTTCACGCACGGTTCTGAAGTTCCCTAATGATTTAGACATTTTCTTATTGTCGATATTTAAAAATGCATTGTGCATCCAGTATTTTGCAAATTCTTTACCATTAGCAGCTTCGCTCTGCGCAATTTCATTTTCATGGTGTGGAAATACCAAATCTTCGCCACCCGCATGAATATCAATTCGCTCTCCGAGATATTTTTTAGACATAACAGAGCATTCAATATGCCATCCCGGACGTCCGTCACACCACGGAGATTCCCAAGCCGGTTCTCCCTCTTTTTTCGGCTTCCATAATACGAAATCCAAAGAATCCTCTTTTTCATCCTCACCGGTTACCAACAAAGAGCGACCTCCCGATTGCAAATCATCCAAATTTTTATGAGATAATTTCCCGTAATCCTCAAACTTTCTGGTACGGAAATACACGGTCCCGTTCTTTTCATAGGCATAGCCTTTTTCAATCAATTGGCTAATCATTTCTACCATGCCATCAATTTCTTCTGTTGCAAGCGGATGGGTTGTTGCAGGTTTGACATTCATGCCTGCCATATCCTTCTTGCACTCTTCGATAAACTGCTTTGACACTTCGTCAGCAGTGCGTCCTTCCTCAATGGCTTTCTTAATAATCTTGTCATCTACATCTGTAAAGTTAGATACAAAATTCACATCATAGCCCTTATATTCAAAATAACGTCTTACTGTGTCAAACACAATCATCGGTCTTGCATTACCGATATGAATGTAATTGTATACAGTAGGTCCGCACACATACATTTTTACCTTGCCCTCTTCCACAGGAACAAATTCTTCTTTTCTCATTGTCAATGTGTTAAATACTTTCATGTTTGCCTCCTATCTTTGCAATAAAAGTTCCTTTAAAGTTTATTCAAAATCCCTTGTTTTGTCAACCTTTAGACCACCTCATTCAGAAAAACTTGGACATTTTCAAAAACATCTTTCATCTTATCATCCAGTATCTTTGCCATAATGATTGGCCGTAGTTTTGCATCTCCGTAACCAATGCATTTCGCACCAACTTCTTCGCTGCCTGTCAGCAAGTAAATTGCGTGGTCTAATACCTCTTTATCATCAAATAGCGGTTCCCACATATGAACTTCTTGGTCTTTGCTAAAGCAAAATACTCCTACTATCTTCCCTTCTTTTCTCGCCAACAAAATCCCACCGTTTTCACTTTGTTGTTCGGCAAGTATAGTTTCATAATAACCTTGATCACGCCAAGTCACCACGTCATAAGTTGACAGTTTTTGATTTGCATAATCTGCAATCTCTTTACAATCTTCTGGCGTTGCGTAGGAAAAATCAATATCGAGTTGCTCTGACTGCCTGCCCAACACCTTTCCCTGTTTCTGTTCATAGACAAATTGAAAACCCAACGGTTTATAATATGCTTCGTTGGCTGGCATCAGGAAAGTAAATAGTTCCCCTCTATCTTTCATCACCTGTATCACGTGATTCATCAATTTTGCCATCATTCCTTGCCTTCTATACTCTGTGCGAGTTGCAACCGCAACAATGTAATGAGTTTGATACAGTTCCTTGCCGATTCGCATGGTATAAGGATTTAAATGAAGCATAGAGACAATTTCTCCCTCATCTTCTATGACATAAATTTCGTTTTCTTTTGTTTTAACCGTGTAGTAATAATCTAAAAACTCTGATGTATCTTCTGTAAAAATCTCTTCCCAAAGTTTCCTAGTTCGAAGGTGTTCCTCCGGCCTTAACTTACGAACTTCCATATCTGCTCCTAATGTTTTCTGCAGCCCTTACAGGTTGCACATCCTTCTTCACTGTCTGCCACTTTGTAAGTAGCGAAATTTGTAATTTTCTCAATTGCACAAATAGCCTGAGATGAAATTCCTTCCCCTGCACCTGTAAATCCAAGACCTTCTTCCGTCGTCGCTTTAATGTTAATCTGATCCACTTCAATGCCTAGTACTCTTGCAACATTTTCTCTCATCGTTTGAATATGCGGCGACATTTTTGGTCTTTGAGCGATGATTGTTGCATCAATATTTTCAATCACATAAAGATTTTCATCCAAAAGTTTCCCCACATGCTCAAGCAGTTTTAAACTGTCTGCTCCTTTATATGCTGGGTCTGTATCTGGAAAATGCTTTCCTATATCTCCCATTGCTGCAGCCCCCAAAAGCGAGTCCATAATGGCATGCACCAAGACATCTGCATCAGAGTGTCCCAAAAGACCTTTTTCATAAGGAATTTTCACTCCACCTAAAATCAAATCTCGACCTTCTACTAATTTATGAACATCATATCCCAAACCTACTCGCATAATAATCCTCTTTCTTCTTTATAATACTCTAGTATACCACGTTTTCCTTTGTAATAAAATGTTTTTCTTGCTTGATTCTTACTTCTAATATAAAAGTAGAAACTTGTTATATACCCAAAACACACCTTTGGAATGGGCATCGGTGACTAAAATCATTTTTCTTGCCCAAGACAACTCAAGATCTTGGGCATACTGCACTAGTCAACAAAAAGTAGACACCTTTTGTATTTTTTATACAATTAAATTTGGGCATAATACTCCCTATATTGTTTTGGTGTCAGATAACTCAATGAGTACGCAGGTCGTTCCTCATTGAAGAACACTATGTACTCT
>JAZRND010000035.1:0-140353 GCA_045648005.1 Faecalimonas sp.
CCACTCGACAGCGATTATAATGTAAGAAGAATTTATACGGCTTGAGCATAACTCAAAGTCGTGTTTTTCGCGTCTTATGTTAGCAAAATACTATATAGGAGGTCATATCACATGACAAAATGGGTTTATATGTTCACCGAAGGTGACGCAAGCATGAGAAACCTTCTTGGTGGTAAAGGTGCAAACCTTGCGGAAATGACAAAATTAGGTCTTCCAGTACCACAAGGATTCACAATCTCAACAGAAGCATGTACACAATACTATGAAGACGGTCGTCAAATCAACGACGAAATCATGGCACAGATTAACGATGCTGTTGTTAAGATGGAAGAAATCACAGGAAAGAAATTTGGGGATTTAGAAAATCCTTTACTTGTATCTGTTCGTTCAGGTGCGAGAGCATCTATGCCTGGTATGATGGATACTATTTTGAACCTTGGTCTTAATGAAGAAGTAGTAGAAGTAGTTGCAAAGAAAACAGGAAATGAAAGATGGGCACGTGACTGCTACAGAAGATTTATCCAAATGTATTCTGACGTAGTTATGGAAGTAGGTAAAAAATACTTCGAAGAGCTTATCGACAAAATGAAAGAAGAAAAAGGTGTTACTCAAGACGTTGAGTTGACAGCAGCAGATTTGAAAGAATTGGCAGACCAATTCAAAGCTGAATACAAAGCAAAAATCGGTGCTGACTTCCCAGATGATCCGAAGGAACAATTGATGGGTGCTGTTAAAGCTGTATTCCGTTCTTGGGACAACCCTCGTGCAAATGTTTACCGTCGTGACAACGATATCCCATATTCTTGGGGAACAGCTGTTAACGTTCAGGAAATGGCATTTGGTAACTGGTCTGATGAGTCTGGTACAGGTGTTGCATTTACACGTGATCCAGCTACAGGCGAAAAGAAACTTATGGGAGAATTCTTAATTAACGCTCAAGGTGAAGACGTTGTTGCAGGTGTTCGTACACCACAACCAATCGCTGAAATGGCAGAGGTTATGCCAGAAGTATTTGAACAATTTAAAAATGTATGTAACATTCTTGAAACTCACTACAGAGATATGCAAGATATGGAATTTACAATCCAAGATCGTAAATTATTCATGCTTCAAACACGTAATGGTAAGAGAACAGCACAGGCAGCTCTTAAGATTGCTTGTGATTTAGTAGATGAAGGAATGAGAACAGAGGAAGAAGCAGTTGCTATGATCGATCCTCGTAACTTGGATACATTACTTCATCCACAATTTGATGCAAAAGCATTGAAAGCTGCTACACCAATGGGTAAAGGTCTTGGAGCTTCTCCTGGAGCTGCTTGTGGTAAGGTTGTATTTACAGCTGATGATGCAGTTGCTTGGGCAGAAAAAGGTGAAAAAGTTGTTCTTGTTCGTTTAGAAACATCACCGGAAGATATCATGGGTATGAAAGCAGCTCAAGGTATCTTGACAGTTCGTGGTGGTATGACATCTCACGCAGCCGTTGTTGCACGTGGTATGGGAACATGCTGTGTATCTGGTTGTGGAGACATCAACATGGACGAAGAAAATAAGAAATTTACATTGGCAGGAAAGGCTTTCGTAGAAGGTTCTGAAATTTCTATCGATGGTACAACAGGTAACATTTACGATGGAATTATTCCTACAGTAGATGCTACAATCGCTGGTGAATTCGGAAGAATCATGGCATGGGCAGACAAGTTCAGAAAACTTAAAGTTAGAACAAATGCAGATACACCTGCAGATGCTAGAAAAGCTCGTGAACTTGGCGCAGAAGGTATCGGTCTTACACGTACAGAGCACATGTTCTTTGAAGAAGACAGAATCGATGCATTCCGTGAAATGATTTGTTCAGATACAGTGGAAGAAAGAGAAGCAGCTCTTGAAAAGATTCTTCCATATCAACAAGGAGACTTCGAAGGATTATTTGAAGCATTGGAAGGAAATCCGGTTACAATCCGTTTCTTGGATCCACCGCTTCATGAATTCGTTCCTACAGAAGAAGCTGATATCAAGAAATTAGCTGACGCTCAAGGAAAATCTGTAGAAAGCATTAAAGCATTGATTTCTTCATTACATGAATTTAACCCAATGATGGGACACAGAGGACTTCGTCTTGCTGTAACATATCCGGAAATTGCTAAAATGCAAACAAAAGCTGTTATCCGTGCAGCTATCAATGTTCAAAAAGCACATGCTGATTGGGCAGTGAAACCAGAAATCATGATTCCGCTTTCATGTGATGCAAAAGAATTAGCATTCGTTAAGAAAGTTGTTGTAGAAACAGCAGATGCTGAAATCGCAGCAGCAGGTGTTGAATTAGCATACGAAGTAGGTACTATGATGGAAATCCCACGTGCTTGCTTAACAGCTGATGAAATCGCAAAACAAGCTGATTTCTTCTGCTTCGGAACAAATGACTTGACACAGATGACATATGGTTTCTCTCGTGATGATGCAGGTAAGTTCTTGGATGCTTACTATGATACAAAGATCTTCGAGAACGACCCATTTGCAAAATTAGACCAAACAGGTGTTGGACAGTTAATGGAAATGGCTATTAAGTTAGGTAAGCCAGTTAACGAACATTTACATGTTGGTATCTGTGGAGAACATGGTGGAGACCCAAGTTCTGTAGAATTCTGCCACAAGATTGGTTTGGACTACGTTTCTTGTTCACCATTCCGTGTGCCGATTGCAAGATTGGCAGCAGCTCAGGCTGCTATTGCCGACAAGAAGTAAACTGGAAATACAGTAAAAGAACCTAATTAGGTTTAAGAAGGAATCCCTCTACGAATGATTCGTAGGGGGATTTTGTGTTTGTTGTAAAATTGATTTTTATTTGTTACAATGAAAAAAAGGAGGTCATATTAATGAAAAAAACAATAATAATATCTAGCATCACAATTCTTACAATTGCTGTTATTTTTTTTGCCTCTTATTTTATGATGACTAGTCCTACGTTTAGAGGAGAATTTTCTGTGAATAAGTTTGAGGATTACATTCAAAATGAAAATTTTCAGACTGACAAAAATTATGGTAAAATTACTGATTTCAAATCTGCAGCCCAGGCAGGGAAAATGGCAATTGATGAACGTTTCGAAAACTCTGCCGGTAGCATCTGGGAATGGATGGATTGCTCTGTTCGATATGACAAAGAAAATGACGTATATTTCATTCGTATATCTCATGTTAATCCTTTGGTGCTTGGCGGTGCATATGATGTGATTATACAATCGGATGGAGACGTACTTGCAATTTGGGGAGAAAAATAACTATAGTTGCAAGCTTTTTTTGACACACGTTTTGGGAGTGATAAAAATATTTGTACTGATCAGAACTAAAAAAGAGAGAACCGGTGCACCGCCCTTGGTCTACAACAGACCAAGCTGCCATCAAGGAAAGCAAATAATTCAATTTGCTGACTTTATAAAACAAAACTATCCGCCCGAATTTCCTCGGGCGGATTTTTCTATACAAAGTCCTTTTTATCGGACATATAGTGTGTTATAATGTGTTCAAGAGGTGAGGATAATGAAAAAACTGTTTTCAATAAAAACTGATGGTTTCTTTTGGATGGAAGAAGAAAATGCCGTTTATAGCGTTTTTATTAGAAATGAGAATAAGCATACTTTTTATGACAACAACGGAATTGAGCTTCCTAACTATGCAAGACCAAAAGTGGAAGAAAATTTATATGATGATTCTATTGATATCAACGATGAGGAAATCAGATTTAATAAGTATGGCGTAGCTTGTGGAGATGATTGCCTTATTGACAACAAAGGTAACGAACTGCCTGATACAAAATTAAATTGTGAAGAAGATTGTGATGAACAAAATCGTTATTTTACTTTTGCTTTTTTAAGTGAAGAACAATGCAATTCTATCGATAAATGCGGAACCGCGGATAATATTTTGATTGATATTTATGATACCAAATTCCGCAGGTTTGTTGCAAAAGGCGTTCCCGAATGTGTATTATCGTTGTCTGGATTTGATGGAGAAAACGAAGTTGTCTTGGCGGCGGTGGATTTGGTAAAGAAATATGATAGAATTCATTTGGACGGAAAAGGAACAATCATTGCACATAGAAACGATATGATTACAGTTTTTGATTATTATCAAAACTAATTTCCCTCTTTTGCTGATAGCAGCACAAGCAGCTATTGCTGACAAGAAATAAACTGGAAACACAGTAAAAGAACTTAATTAGTTTTAAGAAGGAATCCCTCTACGAATGATTCGTAGAGGGATTTTTGTGTTGTGGTGGGAGTGGTGTGTGGTATAATGGATGTAGAAAAATTTGGATTGGTAATGGAGAATGCGCAATGAAAATATACGATATTTCACAAGAAGTTTTCAGCTGCCAGGTATATCCTGGCGATCCAGCACCAGAAAAAAAGATGTTTAGTTTAATGGGAAAAGGCGACTTGTATAATCTAACAGCATTTAGCATGTGCGCTCACAACGGCACGCATATAGATGCGCCATTTCATTTTCTAAAAGACGGAAAAACTGTGGATGCTATATGCCTAGAGGCGGTGGTTGGACTGGCTTATGTGGCAGAACATCAAGGGATTGTCTCTGGCGATGAAGCTATGGAAATAATTGAAAAAGCGAAAGAACAGAACCCAGAAGCGGCAAAGAGAATTCTGATTAAGGGAGACGCAGAAGTTTCTGCGGAAGCCGCAAAAGTATTTGCCTCATCAGAACTCCTACTTCTGGGAAATGAATCTCAGACTGTTGGGCCGGAAGATGCGCCGATGGCAGTGCATCTTGTGCTTTTGGGGGCTAATGTTATTTTACTAGAAGGAATTCGTTTGTCAGAGGTGTCTGAAGGTGTTTATTTTTTAAATGCTGCGCCGCTGAATTTATCTGGTGCAGATGGTTCGCCATGCAGAGCTGTATTGATAGCTGACGAGAGATAAATTTCAATTTGACGAGGTGATTAAAATGATAGATATTACTGCTTGGATGCATAACTTCTTGCAGGCATTAAATGAGACTTTCACAAATCGAGTATGGTTTGTTGGCTTACAAGGCAGTTATAGCCGTGGTGAAGCAACAGAAACAAGCGACATTGACATTGTTGTAATTCTGGATGAATTGTCTAGTATGGACATTCAAACTTATAATGATCTGTTGGATATCCTTCCGTATAGGGAAAGGATTTGTGGTTTCCTTTCAGGGAAAAAGGAAATTATGAATTGGGAGCCCTCTGACCTGTTTCAGTTTTGCCATGACACAACACCAATTAAGGGAAGCCTTGGCGAGGTGATGGCAGTTATTGACGAAAGTGCGGTGAGCAGAGCAATCAAAATCGGTGTCTGTAATATATACCACGGATGTGTTCACAATATGCTCCATGAAAAAAGCAAAGGTATTTTGCGTGGGCTGTATAAATCTGCCTCCTTCGTTGTACAGGCAATTGCTTTTAAGCAAACTGGAAACTATATCAGCCATCAAAAAGAATTGCTCCAAGTTGTATCTTCTGATGAACGGGACATTGTCGAAACCTTTTTGAATTTGAAAAATGGCGGAACGGTAGATTTCAATTTGATGTCCGAAACATTGTTTGTTTGGTCAAAGAAATGGATTTCTGATAACAGTTAAACAAACAGCAATTTATTGACGTTCGATATTAAAGTTATAACTTGAATGTGTAATGTAATAGTGCTACAATCACAATAAGTAATTGCTAGGAGAAACGATATGAAAACATATACGATTATTGCAGGTGTTAATGGTGCAGGCAAAAGTAGCCTTACAGGTGTGCTGCGCACAGAAATCACGAATCTCGGGAAAATAATAGATGTTGATAAAATCATTGCAAAATGTAATGGCAATATGATTGAAGGTGGTAAAAAATCAATCGAATTAATAGATGAGTGTCTAGATAAAGAAATCTGTTTCACACAAGAAACAACATTGTCTGGTCATAGGATTTTTAATACTGTAAAAAAGGCAATTGAAAAAGGATATTATATTCGACTTTATTATGTTGGCCTTAATACGGTGGAAGAAAGTATTTCACGCATTGAAAATCGCGTAAGAAAGGGCGGTCATAATATACCCGATGAAGATGTAATACGCAGATTCAATAAACGTTTTGAAGATTTGTCAATGATTCTTCCTTATTGTGATGAAGCAACATTTTATGATAATGAAAACGGTTTTGCTGCTGTTGCAGAATATAAAAATGGCGAAATCATGCAAATTGGTAGTGTACAGCCAAGTTGGTTAAAGGAACTTATGGAATATGTCATATAATATTTTTGTGAAATGTGACTAAAGAAAAGAGGAGTAGAAAAACCCGGTGCCCCACCTTTGAACTACAATCGCCCAAGCGGCTATCGCTGACAAGTAAGACACTGGAAACAGAGTAAAAGAACTTCATTAGGTTTAAGAAAGAATCCCCTTACGAATGATCTGTAGGGGATTTTTGTGTTGAGGATGGAGAGGTGTGTGGTATAATAGATGTAAACAAATATGAATTTGACGAAGGAGTGATTGTATGAAAAATCTTAAACTATTTTTCTCATCATTAACAGTGGCATTTGCAATTTCAGGCTTGACAAAGGCTCTTTCAACAGATATTACAATGCCGATAACATTTGTTTGTTTAGCAACCACATTGTTTATAACATCCAAAGAATACAAGGATAAACAACAAAAGAACTCGGCAATTTATTTCTTGTTGTTGGGAGTGTTCTTGTTAGTAGTAACTGCGTATAATGTAGCCTCAATTGTTTGGGGTATCTAAAAGACAAATAAGAATTTATAGAGGTGATGTAAAGTGCAGAGTTATTCAGAATTTATCGTTGATGCTATGAGATATGTTGATGAAAAAATTCTACAAATCGATTCAAGAAGTATAGATAGACAACGATTACATAATAAAATTAATGCACAAATCGTTGCAAATGTGAAAAAATTGGTTGAATTAAGTAATGAGGTTGCCTATATGAAAATAGATGATATTTTTAAAGAGCAACTGAATGATGAAATAGTAAGACATCTTTAAATTCCAATTTTGTTTAATGGAACAGATATTATTGACAAGGATAAAATCATAGACTATACTATAAATGAAAACAAGGCTACCGATAGATGGTTAGTCCTTAAGAATATGGATTACAAAAGAGTAACCGCAATCTTGTCAGGACCAGCGGTTACTTTTTTATGTGATTTATTAAAGATATCAACAAGGAAGTAATAATACCAAGTATCATTAAGACCAAAGATAAAACTTCGTAGTCACTCATAAAAGCGCTTCCTCCTTTCCTAGATTTCTGTTTCCAGATTTCTATGTAAACGGAGGTTACAGTCCTCCGGATGAAGGACTAACCGCCTACCGTATATGGCAGCCTTGGGAATATAGTGTAACATATAAATATTAGTCCTGAAAGTACTAATAATATTTTTGTGAAAAGTGACTAAAGAAGGAATCCCTCCACGAATGATTCGTAATGGATTTTTGTGTTGTAGTGGGGGGAGTGTGGTATAATTAGTATAAACAAATATGAATTTGTGTAGATGTTTGGCTAAATTCGGTCTTTTTAAGTTTTGGGCCGTAATTTATTTAGGCGAGTACGGTCAGAAAAAGAGTTTTGCTTTTTTAATCCGTAGAATTCTGTATATCATTACGGTTAGATTATTATTTCTTGGAAATTATGCCGTAACACTTGCTTATATTCTACGGACTATTAACAAAACAATTAAATTTAATCCGTAATGATGGCATATTAATACGGACAAATAGAATATTTTCAGGAATCTAATCGTAATCAAAAGAATTAAATACGGACGATGATTACAACTGTGATATTTTGACCGTAATCAACTTTACAAATTCCAATTTGATTGAATGATACGGTTGAACTCGGCATTTTTAAGTGTTTGACCGTAATTACTATACAAATAAGAATTTAATAAAATTGTATTAACATAAGCTGCAAATTTAAAAATATTTTCGATTTGTGGCACATACGAAAGTGGATTATGGAGGTAAAGTATAATGAAAAAGACATTAATTGTTGTTGATATGCAGAATGACTTTATAGACATGGCATTGGGAACAAAAGAAGCGGTGGCTATTGTTCCTAAAGTAAAAGAAAAAATACAGAAATATGTGCAAAACGGGGATGAAATCATTTTCACCCGCGATACGCATACCGAGAATTATCTACAAACACCCGAAGGAAAGAAACTTCCGGTTGAACATTGCATCCAAAGAACGAAAGGGTGGCAGATTGCAGATGGACTTTATGTTGAGGGATGCAAAATTATAGACAAGCCAAACTTTGGGTGGCCGCACTGGAACAAAGAGCATTTAGAAGAAGTTGAAATTGTTGGATTATGTACAGATATTTGTGTGGTTTCCAACGCGCTTATTATAAAAGCGACTTTTCCCGATGCAAATGTGAAGGTAGATAGCAATTGCTGTGCAGGAGTGACCGTGGAAACACACGAAGCGGCACTTAAAACGATGGCAATGTGCCAAATTGAAATTGTTTAAGAACGAGAATGGCTGTAAAAAAAAGGGTGATATTATTTGAACTACACATACATATTGGAATGTAAGGATGGCACCTACTATACAGGGTGGACTAATAATCTTAATAAACGATTAAAAGACCATAACGATGGCAAGGGTGCCAAGTATACAAAGGCAAGGCTTCCAGTATCCTTAATATATTATGAGGAGTTTCAGACAAAACAGGAGGCTATGAGCCGTGAATATGTAATTAAACACATGACACGAAAAGAAAAAAGCAAACTTATTAGTGAGTACGGAGATGTTTCGCTTTGTTGATGCCCTTGCAATTTCGATATGGCTATGATACACTAAAAACAATAAAAAAACCCCCGGGAGGTACGAAAGAATGAAATTAGTTTACGACATTCATGACAAGCCAAAATTTCCACAAATGCTGCTTTTTGCGTTCCAGCAAGTATTGGCTATTTTGGCTGCAACTATTGCCGTTCCAGCAATTATAGGTAACGGTATGAGCCAGTCTGCTGCTTTGTTCGGCGCAGGTGTTGGTACATTGGTATATCAACTCTTTACCAAATTTAAGAGCCCTGTATTCCTTGGTTCTTCATTTGCGTTTTTGGGTTCTATGCCAGTAGCTTTCGCAGGAGCTGTTTCTGCAGCTGCAGGTCACGCAGGTTTAATTATCGGTGCTGCCTTTGCAGGTCTTGTTTATGTAGTCATCGCATTAGTAGTGAAATTAGTAGGCGTTAAATGGGTAGACAAATTGATGCCAGCCGCAGTTATCGGACCTACAGTTGCTATCATTGGTCTTTCTTTGGCAGGTAATGCTATTGGCGACTTGACTAAAGGAAAGGTAATGGTAGATGGAGTTTCTGCTTGTAGTCCTTATGTAGCATTGATTTGTGGTCTTGCTACTTTATTTGGAGTAATGCTGTTCTCGGTTTATGGCAAAAAGATGATGAAGTTAATCCCATTTATACTTGGTATCCTGGTGGGTTATGTAGTGGCTACAATCTTCACAGTTATCGGTATTGCAACAGACAATTTGGCATTACAGGTTATTGATTTCTCTGTATTCAAGGCAATGGATATTTTTGCAGTTCCAGATTTCACATTTATGCAAGCTTTGAAGGGTGTGAAAGATATTGACGGTGCATTTATCATGACTTTGGCAGTTGCTTATGCACCGGTAGCATTTGTAGTTTTCGCAGAACATATTGCTGACCACAAGAACTTGTCTAGCATTATCGGAAGAGATTTATTGGAAGAACCAGGTTTGCATAGAAGTTTGTTAGGTGACGGAGTTGGTTCCATCGCTGGTGCAATCTTCGGCGGTTGCCCAAATACTACTTATGGTGAGTCTGTAGGATGTGTGGCTATTACACGTAATGCTTCTGTAGTTACTATAACAACAACAGCAATTTTGTGTATGATTATATCTTTCTTTGGTCCGTTTGTAACATTCTTGGCTAGTATTCCTAACTGTGTTATGGGTGGTGTCTGCGTGGCATTGTACGGATTTATCGCAGTTAGCGGTCTGAAGATGGTTCAGAAAGTAGACCTTGGACAGAGCAAGAACTTGTTCGTAGTATCAGTGATTTTGATTGCAGGTATCGGTGGCTTAACATTATCTTTTGGTAAGGTTACATTGACATCTGTAGCATGTTCATTAATCCTTGGTATTATTACTAATTTAGTATTATCTCGTGGTAAAGAAGATTAATTTCGATTAA
The DNA here is from genome assembly GCA_045648005.1 of Faecalimonas sp. Taxonomy (GTDB): domain Bacteria; phylum Bacillota; class Clostridia; order Lachnospirales; family Lachnospiraceae; genus Faecalimonas. Next base: position 10,231 of record JAZRND010000035.1, read on the forward strand.
ATAGAATATGGAACATTAAAAAAGTAGCCGCAAGTTTGCGGTTACTTTTTTGTTTTAAATAAAATGTGTTCTGTGATATAATTCATATCAGGTACGATTGTGTCTACAATGACAGAAGGGAAGCATTGGGAGAATAAAATGAAGTTAAAAAACATTTTAGTTGTTGTAAAAGACATTGAAAAATCAAAGAAATTCTATCACAATTTATTTGGACTTGATGTAGTGCTCGATCATGAGGGTAATGTGATTTTGACAGAAGGACTTGTTCTTCAGGAAGAAAAGATTTGGCAGGAGTGCATTGGAACAAAGGTAGCCACAGAAAGAAACGGTTCGGTATTATATTTTGAAGAATCTAATATAGAAAGTTTTAGCGAAAAACTTCAATGTTTGTATCCGGGAACGATATATGTCACACCTCTTCAGCAATATGAATGGGGGCAAAAGGTGATGCGTTTTTATGACCTGGATGGGAATTTGATAGAGGTTAGAACACCCCAATAATTAGAACTAAATAAGAGGTGCGTTTTTATGATAAAGTACGATTTTACAACTTTAAAAGCAAATTTTGAGAAAAAGGGATATAGTGTAAGTGTTTTTGAGACGAAAGAAGAGGCGGCAGTTTACATAGATGGCAATATAAATGAAGAAGTAGTAGGGCTCGGCGGTTCTGTGACTATTCATCAAATGCAGCTGTTTCATTTACTTTCTAAACACAATGAAGTTTACTGGCATGATAAAAAACCAAGCCATATGTCTGTGATAGAAACGAGAACTGCAGCTTCCCGTGCAGATGTATATATCAGTTCTGTAAATGGAATATCAGAAGCAGGAGAGATTGTGAATATTGATAATACAGGGAATCGAGTGGCAGCCATTTCTTATGGGCCAAAGAAGGTTTATTTAGTGGTTGGAGTAAATAAGATAGAGCCTGATTTTGAGAAGGCAATATATCGTGCAAGAAATGTAGCTGCACCTTTGAATGCGAAGCGCCTTAATCGAAAGACCCCATGCGCGATTCAGGCAGACAAGTGTTATAACTGCGATAGTCCGGAGCGAATTTGTAGAAATCTCTCTGTTTTATGGGAGAAACCTACAGGTGCAGAGTATGAGATTATATTAATTGACGAAGAGTTGGGATATTAACTACTATATTTTTGTGGGGATGTAACATGACTGGAAAATTATTTGTACAAGCTATTGTAAAGTTTATATTTGGTGTGGTCTTAATTGGCTTATTAATTTTCTTGCCGGCAGGTACATTGGCATATTGGCAGGGATGGATGTTTATGGGAGTGCTTTTTGTTCCTATGTTTGTCGCAGGTATTGTGATGATGTTTGTAAATCCCAAACTTTTGGAAAAACGTCTGAATGCCAAGGAAAAGCAAGAAGAACAAAATATGGTAATCAAGTTAAGTGGTCTCATGTTTTTGGTGGGTTTTATTCTCGCAGGACTGAATTTTCGTTTTTATTGGTATGTGTTACCGAAAACAGTTTCTGTCTGTGCAACTGTAGTGTTTTTGATGGCGTATTTCCTGTATGCTGAAGTTCTACGGGAAAACACTTATCTGTCTAGAACTATTGAGGTCCAGGAAAATCAAAAGGTGATTGATACGGGATTGTATGGCATAGTGAGACACCCTATGTACAGTGCCACATTGCTTCTGTTTCTATCAATGCCTATTGTATTAGGTTCAGTATATTCCTTTGTCGTTTTTCTTGCGTATCCATTTATTATTGGAAAACGTATTAAGCATGAGGAGGAATTTCTTGAAAAAGAACTTGCTGGTTATCGAGAATATAAAGAAAAAGTAAAATATCGTTTGATACCTTTTGTTTGGTAGTAGAAAAGCACGAAAGAGAGTTTGTTGAAAAAACAGACTCTTTTTTTGTTGACAAAATCTTTGGAGAGTGTTACTGTGTTACTGTATTAAGTGTATAATACAGTGAGCGAGGGAACATATGGGTAGTGAATTTGATTATAATATTCCGATTTATATTCAACTTGTGGAGCAGATTAAGATTAGTATTATATCAGGAAAGATTTTGCCGGGAGACAGACTTCCTTCTGTGCGAGAGTGGGCAATACAATATAAGGTCAACCCAAACACCATGCAAAAGGCGTTGGCAGAATTAGAGAACTTAGGGATTGTCTATACGGAACGCACCAATGGCAAATATGTCACAGAGGACAAGAAACTAATTGACGATTTGCGAGAAGAATATGCAAGGGAAATAACAGAGCAGTATTTTAGCAATATGAAACAACTTGGTTTTACCAAGAGCAACACAATAGATTATTTTGCGGATTTAGGAGGTAAGCAATAATGAGTTTATTACAATGCAATCACTTATACAAAAACTTTGGCAACAAAGAGATTTTAAAAGATATTAATATCACAATAGAGCCAGGGAAAATCATCGGTCTTTTGGGAAAAAACGGAACAGGAAAGACAACACTTATTAAATTAATCAATGACCTTTTGACGCCGACGGAAGGGGAAGTTCTCATTCACGGTGAGCTAATCGGAGTTGAGAGTAAAAAAGTAGTTGCATATCTTCCGGAAAGAACCTATCTTGATAAAACTATGACAGTAGCCAAAGCAATTAAGTTTTTTAGTGAGTTTTATGAAGATTTTGATGTAGAAAAAGCATATCGTCTTATTGAAGATTTAGGTCTTGATTTAAAACAAAAACTTTCGAAAATGAGCAAGGGTATGCAAGAAAAAGTACAGTTGGTTTTAGTTATCAGCAGAAAAGCAGACTTGTATTTGCTGGACGAACCATTAGGCGGTGTGGACCCGGCCACCAGAGATTATATTTTAGATACCATTCTCTCTAATTTCAATGAGGGAGCAAGTGTAATTATGTCTACGCACCTTATCAGTGATATCGAAAGAATTTTGGATGAAGTCATTATTATCAATGACGGAGAGGTAGTATTAAGTGGTAACTGTGATGACTTGAGACAACAAGAGGGTGGTTCCATTGACGACTTATTTAGGAGGATGTTTAAATGTTAAGAAAATTATTGAAATATGATTTAAAGTACAACTGTAAAGTTTTGGTTATTTTCTATGCGTTAGCTATATTTTTCGCCACACTTACTCGCATTTTTGGTGGGGTTGAGAATTCATTCCTTGCAGATATTATCGCCAAGATTTGTGGTGGCGTGACCATCTCTATGATTTTCAATATCTTAATTAATAATGTGATGAGATTGTGGGCCAGATTCCGTCAGAACCTGTATGGGGATGAGTCGTACTTGACACACACGCTTCCTGTGACACGAGAGACTTTATATTTATCAAAGGTGCTAAATGCAATTATTACGATAATCGTCAGTTTTGTAATTATGCTGGCTAGCCTTTTGCTTGCGTATGGAACAGAGAACGTATTGGAAATGGTAAAAGAACTCTTAAAAGGTACAGCCGAAATCTTTGATATCGAGCCTTTTGTGTTGTTACTTCTATTGGCTTTTGTGCTTTGCCTGGAAATTTTTAATGCAGTGCAGTGTGGCTATTTGGGTATCATTTTGGGTCACAGAAGTAACCAAAATAAAATCGGGCTTTCTGTTTTGCTTGGATTTGGAGTGTATCTTGTAAGCCAATGGTTTGTTGTAATACTGACCTTGGCAGTAGCCTTATTTGACAAAGATTTTATGAACCTTTTTGTAACAAATGAGATGATTAGTATGAGTACTCTGAAGGTAGTGATGGGCATGGCAATTTTTACCTATATTGCGGTTGCTATCATAGGGTATGTGGTTAGCAATAGTTTATTCAAAAAAGGTGTCAATGTGGAATAATTTAAAATTCCGATATAGGCAGATGGAAATTCTTGTGATACAATATACAAAGTAATGACATAAAACATTTATGAGGTAGAAACATGGCAGAAAAAATCTTTGTAATAGGGTGTGGCAGATGGGGCAGTTTTATTGCATGGTATTTAGATAAAATCGGACACCAAGTAAGCCTTTATGGGCGAAGTACTTCTGCACGCATGCAAGAGTTTATAGACACAAGAAAAAATGAATATCTGACCATGCCGGAATCTGTTCGTCTGACTACTGATTTTGAAGAGTGCAAAGGAGCGGACATTATCGTTATTTCTATTAGCTCTCAGACTTTATATCAGGTGGCAGCACAGCTTGACGATATGGGCATTCAAAATAAAACTATTGTACTTTGTATGAAGGGAATTGAAATTGAGACAGGCAGAAGACTGACTCAAATTGTGACAGATACCGTTCATGCCAGCAATAAGGTTGCTGTATGGCTGGGACCGGGGCATGTGCAGGAATTTTGCCGTGGTATTCCAAACTGTATGGTAATTGACAGTGACAATGATACTGTAAAAGGGAAGCTTGTCCAAAGTTTTTCCAGCGATTTGATTCGTTTCTATTATGGAACGGATTTGATAGGAAATGAAATCGGTGGCGCAGCTAAGAACGTAATCGGTATTGCAGCAGGTATGCTGGATGGTCTTGATATGGCGTCTTTAAAAGGTGCGCTGATGGCAAGAGGAACCTATGAGATAGCAAGGCTGATTGAGGCTATGGGCGGTGATGCAAATTCCGCATATGGGTTGTGCCATTTGGGTGACTATGAAGCCACGTTATTCTCAAAACATAGTCAAAACCGCGCGTATGGTGAGAGTGTGGTTAAGAAAACAAGCTATGGGAAATTAGCGGAAGGCTATTATACTGTCAAAGCTTTGTGTAATCTTGGGCAAAAGTATGGAGTAGAATTGCCGATTTGCGAATCGATATATGCAGTTCTATATGAAGGAAAAGAGACTATTTCCGCGTTTGAAGACTTATTCCAAAGAAGTTTAAGAAATGAATTCTAATAAAATAGGGGCATATCAGTTTGATGATATGCCCCTATTTGTGTAATCAGAAATTTTACGGACACTTTGTTACACAATACGAAAATAAATTCCGTCTCGTCCCATAAAGAAGTTTTTATCTTGAACATCCTGTTGAATTTTCAGGGACTCTACAATAGTTGTTAAAGAATTGTTTTCTGAAAAACGTCCTCGGTTGTATTGGAAATATCCCAAAATATCTTTTGGAACGCCAAGTTTGATGCGACGTTTTTGGAAGGCTTCATCCTTGCCCAGGCCATCCGTGTCAAGACCAAATAGTTCTAATTCAATTTCCAAATATCCATCTATGTAATCGATTACGCTGTCGAACGGTTTGCGGCGCAAGGATTCATCAAATATTTCACAAATATGACGATAATATAAGTTATAAAATAATTCCTTATCAAATTGAATAGAGGCTTTTTTGCCAGAGTTGGCATTTCTCAAAATACCTTGCAGCTCACCGTGTTTTGTATCGAAGAAGGTCATGCAAGCCATAGCATAAGAGGGTGCCTGTCCATTGACTTCTCGAATGGCAAGGACTTGATTGTAAGCATCGTCTAACGCCTTTGGAGCATGGTCTCGCTTGCCCGTGGATTCCCAAATGCTCCACTGATCGTTAGCTATGTTATAGCCTATAAAGGAAGGCTTTTTGCGACCATTGCAAGTAAAGGAATCAGAACCGTAGACTTGTTCAAACAAGGTAGTGTGAAGAAAATAATCCATTTCAAATTTTTTCATGCTAAAGAGTTTTGTGAAGAATAGCCCCAGGTAATATGCATTTACACTTTTTTCATTGGCATCTAAAAACTCGGTCTCCGGTGATTTCACTAAATAACCATCAGAGGAAATCAGATTGGTTTCAAACATGGATATTTTTGAAATAAATTCTTGGGTTCGTTTTTCATGATGCCACTGGGATATGAATTGAGATGGCGTCCCACATGTCAAAATGGCATGCAATATCTCCAAATTATTGCAATCAATAATTTCAGATGTGTAGAACGGAAATTCAATTCCGTTACATCCTGTTATTTCTACCGCTATTTTAAATTGTTCGTTTTGTATCAGTTTCATCGTAGCACCAACTTCCTTCCACGAAATCCATCTCTTTCTTTTATTATATGCGATTTTAAAAAGGGTGACAAGTTATTTAAAAATATACTTGGCTATTCCTATGGTTTTATGATAAAATACTTCTGTTAAAGGCAAAAACAGGTGATAAAAGGAGACAAATACATGGGCGGATTTTTTGGTGTGGCATCAAAGAAAGATTGTGTATTAGATTTGTTTTACGGAATAGATTACCATTCACACTTGGGAACAAGACGTGGTGGTATGGCAACTTATGGAAAAGACGGGTTTAATCGTGCTATCCATAATATTGAAAACTCACCATTTCGTACAAAGTTTGAACGAGATGTGGAGGAAATGAAAGGGCATATGGGAATTGGTTGTATTTCTGATTATGAACCACAACCACTTTTGATTCAGTCACATTTGGGAAGCTTTGCAATCGTTACAGTAGGAAGAGTTAATAATTTAAACTCTCTGTTAAAGGTAGTGTATGCAAATGGCCACAGTCATTTTCAAGAGATGACAAGTGGGCAAATTAATGCAACAGAGTTAGTAGCCTCTTTAATCTGTCAAAAGGGTTCCATCGTAGAGGGTATTCGTTATGTACAAGGAATTATTGATGGTTCTATGTCTATTTTGATTATGACAAAAGACGGCATTTATGCAGCCAGAGACCGCTATGGTAGAACACCGGTGGTAGTTGGTAAGAACGACAACGGATATGCTGTTTCTTTCGAAAATTTTGTTTTTTATAGTTTGGGCTATGAACAATGCAAGGAATTGGGACCGGCAGAAATTGTTTATATTACACCGGATGGTATGGAAGTCATGTCTGCTGCAAAAAAAGATATGAAGGTGTGTTCATTTTTATGGGTATACTATGGATATCCGACTTCTTCATACGAAGGTGTTAATGTAGAAGAAATGCGCTATCAATGTGGTAGTATGCTTGCAAAACACGATCGTCAGGATGTAGAACTAGATATGGTTGCAGGTGTTCCTGATTCCGGACTTGCACATGCTATTGGATATGCAAATGAGTCTGGTGTACCATACGCAAGACCATTTATTAAATATACACCGACTTGGGCGAGATCTTTTACGCCAACGAATCAGGAACAAAGAAACCTGGTAGCAAAACGTAAATTGATTCCGGTACCGAATCTTATTAAAGACAAGAGTTTGTTACTAATTGATGACTCTATTGTGCGTGGAACACAGTTACGTGAGACAACAGAATTTTTATATAACAGTGGTGCAAAGGAAGTACATATTCGACCGGCATGTCCACCACTTGTGTATGGATGTAAATATTTGAACTTCTCTCGTTCTAAATCAGAATTGGATCTGATTACAAGACGAATTATACAGGATAAAGAAGGTGACAATGCAGAAAATGTATTGCGTGAGTATACCGATCCAAATAGCGAACGCTATCAAGCAATGGTAGAGGAAATCCGCAAGCAACAGAATTTTACTACTTTGCGCTATCATCGTTTAGATGATTTAATTGAATCTATTGGACTTGAGCCATGTAAGATTTGTACATACTGCTTCAATGGAGAAAAATAGAATATAGAAAAGAGCATCCTGTGCAAGGTGCTCTTTTTTCAATCGCATAATTTCGAAGAGAGGAGTTTGTATGGATAGGAAAAGAGTCAAAGAATTTGGTATTGATCTTTTGTGCGATATCGTTGGCAGTTTTATGGTAGCCATCGGCGTGTACAACTTTGCGACCGCTTCTAAATTTCCGGTTACAGGAGTATCGGGTATTGCACAGGTCTTATACATTTATTTTAAGTTACCGATTGGTATCATGACGACTGTAATCAATATACCAATTATTTTAATTTGTGGAAGAATTTTAGGTTTGAAATTCATGTTAAAGTCACTAAAGACCATGTTAATTTCTATGTTTTTTATGGATGTTGTGGCGCCGCTTCTTCCAGTATATCAGGGCGAGACAATGTTGTCCTGTATCTGCATGGGAATTATCGCAGGTGTAGGTTATGCTCTTATGTATATGCGAGGCACTTCTACCGGTGGTACAGATTTTGTCACCATGACTATTAGAGCGTTAAAACCACATTTATCGTTAGGTAAAATTATTACAATAGTAGATTGTTCCGTATTATTGTTCTGTGGTTTCCTTATGGGCGGCAATGTAGATAAAATCATCTATGGTTTAATGTCTACTTATATTGTTTCCATCGTGGTGGATAAAGTCATGTATGGATTTGAGGCTGGAAAGGTGACACTCATTGTAACAGACCACGGACATGATGTGGCCAAGAAGATTCATGAACTAACTGACAGAGGAGCCACGCTCATAAAAGCGGAAGGAAGCTATACCAAGGATGATAAACAAGTGGTAATGTGTGCTTGCAGTTACAAACAGACTTATATGGTGCAAAAAGCGGTCAAGGAAGTTGACAGCAATGCATTTTTGGTAACCATGGAGGCGAATCAGGTAAAAGGCGAGGGATTCAAGCCTCATTAAGAGAAGACAAAGGAGGATACACTATGTGGACAAGAGCATTATTAAAGGAAAATGCAAAAGTTGCGTTTCGAAGAAATTATTGGAGCTGTGTTGCAGTTAGCGTTTTGACAACATTGCTATTTGGGGGATTTTCTATTGGAGGTTCCAGTTATAACATGGAATTTGATGAAGCTAGTATGACAGTGGAAGAATTCTTTCACAAGATGCCAATGCGGTTTTGGTTTTTACTACTCATCATTGGAGCAATAGCAGGAATCATAGGAATTGCGATTAGCATTTTAGTGTCCAATGTAGCAATGGTAGGATGTTGCAGATACTTTATGGAAAATAGAGAACACAAAACCCCAGTTTCCCAGATGTTTTTCGGATTCCAAGGGGGTAGATACAGCCGCACCGTTTTAACGATGTTTATAAAAGACCTTTACATATTTTTGGGTCTGTTATTGTTTATAATCCCAGGAGTGATTTGGACGTATTCCTATATGTTGGTTCCATATATTCTTGCAGAAAATCCAGAAATGGACCGCGCGCGAGCACTGAAGTTAAGTGCAGAGATGATGAAGGGATATAAAATGGAAGCCTTTGTATTAGGACTGTCCTTCATTGGATGGGGCATCTTGGGTGCACTTACAGGTGGACTGGCAGATATTTTCTATGTGTCACCTTACATTCATGCAACTAGAGCAGAATTCTATACAGCATTGAAAGCAAAGGCTATCGAAAAAGGAATTGTCGCATACGGAGAATTGCCGGGAGTTTGTCCGGTAGAAGTTGAAGAGTAGGTAAGAAATAAGAGACATGGTAAAATCTTTTGCCATGTCTCTTTTTGGGCCTTTCGATTACAATTTAATATTTTTGAACAAATCGCCAAGGCTTGTTCCGATATTTTCAGCTTTTGGAATTTCTACAGTTTCGATAACTTCTTCTTCCGGCTCAATAAGAGCTTTCATACTTAAGCTGATTTTTCCATCTTTAATACCGATTACTTTTACATCTACGGTTTGGCCTACTTCTAAAACAGCAGCAGGCGTTTTGATGCGTTTGTCAGAGATTTGTGACACATGTACTAATCCGGAGAGCCCATTTTCTAAACGGATAAATGCACCATAATTTTGGATACTTTCTACGGTACCGGTCAATACAGAGTCTACTTTCACACTTGAAACCAAAGCTTCTTTTTCTTTCTTTTCTTTTTCTTTTAAGATACCTTTCGCTGATAAAATCAAACGATTTTCTGCTTGGTCAGCTTCCAATACTTGGACTTCGATTTCTTTCAATAAGTATTCTTCCAAATTTTCCACGTAAGATAAAGAAAGTTGTGATGCCGGAATAAATCCGCGAATGCCTTCCACAATGGCAATAACTCCACCATTTACAATACCTTCCACTTTTACAGGAAGAATCGTTTTCTTCTCCAAATAGTCTGCAACAAGATTCCATGGATTGGCGTCATCAAAATGTTCTTCTAAATCTGCCATGGTTTCTGCCTGTAATAATTCTTCGCTCATGCTATATACCTCGTCTTTTCATAAGATGCTTTCAGTATAACATATTTTTTCGATTTGACCACACAAAGGCATGAAAATGTTTGACAAAACAGGTGAAAAATGGCAACCTATAAGTAAGAAAAGAGGGGGTGACCATGATGAAAACAAAAAATGGCACTATCTACATAGTAGGACATAAAAATCCAGATACGGATTCCATTTGTTCTTCGATTGCATATGCAAATCTAAAAAAACAAATTTCAAGCGAAAAATATGTTGCACAGCGTGCGGGAATGCTTAACGAGGAAACGCAATACGTACTGAATCGTTTTGGCGTTACACCTCCGACCTTGCTCTCTAACGTGCAGGTGCAGGTGAAAGACGTAGACGTGAACCGTATGCCGGGCATTGACAGCCACATGTCCATTAAAGAGGCATGGGCACTTATGAAAGAACGCAATGTATATACTATCGCGGTTACCAAGGAGAAAAAATTAGAAGGAATTATTACTACCGGGGACATTGCCACATCCTATATGGACGTTTATGACAGTCACATTTTGGCAAAGGCGAGAACCCAGTATCAAAATATCGTGAGTACTTTGGATGGTCAGGTCTTAACCGGAAATCCGCATGCTTATTTTATTAAAGGGAAGGTGGCAGTAGCTGCTTCCAGCCCGGATTTGATGGAAACTTACATAGAGAAAGATGATTTGGTTATTTTGGGAAATCGTTATGAATCTCAACTTTGCGCTATTGAATTAGACGCAAGCTGTCTGGTAGTATGCCAGGGGGCTCAAGTTTCCCGTACCATTTTGAAAATGGCAGAAGAGCGTGACATTGTTGTAATCACGACACCACATGACACCTTTACCGTATCCAGATTGATTAACCAGAGTATTCCGGTCAAGCATTTTATGGAAAAAGAAGGGCTGACTATTTTTCATACAGAAGATTATGTGGAGTCTGTCAAAGAGATTATGGCCAAGAAGCGTGCGCGAGATTTCGCAGTGCTGGATAAGAAGGGCAATTTCTACGGACTGATTTCCAGCCGTCGTTTGATGCATGGAAATAAAAAGCAAGTAATACTCGTAGACCACAATGAAAAAACGCAAGCGGTAGACGGTATTGAAGAAGCGGAAATTCTGGAGATTATCGACCACCACAGATTGGGCAGCTTGGAGACCGTAGGGCCGGTATATTTCCGCAATCAGCCGGTTGGATGCACAGCTACCATTATCTATGACATGTATAAGGAAAATGGAATTGTGCCTGATAAGATTACTGCATCTTTGCTTTGTTCGGCAATTATTTCGGATACTTTATTATTCCGTTCTCCGACCTGCACTATGATTGATAAGGAGGCAGCAGCAGATTTGGCAAAACTTGCTGACATCAATATGGATGAATTGGCACAAGATATGTTCCAAGCAGGAAGTAACCTGAAAGGTAAAACAGCAGAAGAAATTTGCTTCCAGGATTTCAAATACTTTAGCGTAAGCGATGTGACCTTTGGCGTGGGCCAGGTGAATTCCATGAACGCAGATGAACTGAAGGAGATTAAGGAAAGTGTGACACCATATTTAGAAAAGGTGGCAGACAAGCAACGTTTGGATATGGTGTTCTTTATGCTTACCAATATTGTGGAAGAATCCACAGAACTTTTGTGTTATGGAAAAGGTGCAAAGCAGCAGGTGATAGAAGCTTTTGACCTTCCGGTAGACACAGAGACAATTCAATTAGCCGGTGTGGTATCACGAAAGAAACAACTCATTCCGGCATTTGTGATTTCATTACAGCAATAGGAGAACAACATGGGAAAACAGACTTGGAAACCAGGGAATATGGTATATCCTTTGCCAGCCGCAATGGTTAGCGTGGGAGATAAGAACGGAAATACAAATATTATCACAATTGCTTGGACGGGCACTATTTGCACAAATCCGGCAATGCTCTATATTTCAGTCAGACCAGAGAGATATTCTTATGGCATGATAAAAGAGACAGGAGAATTTGTGGTAAATCTGACTACTACAGACCTGGCAAAAGCAACCGATTTTTGTGGGGTTCGTTCTGGAAAAGATGTGGATAAGTGGAAAGAAACAGGGCTTACAAAAGGAAAAGCCAATGCACTTTCTTATGCTCCGATTATAGAAGAATGTCCGGTTAATATTGAATGCAAAGTCACGGAAGTGAAAGAATTAGGTAGCCATCATATGTTTATGGCAGAGGTTGTATCCGTACAAGTCAGCGAAGAATATATGGACGAAAAAGGAAAGTTCTGTTTGAATGACACGGGACTGATGGCATACTCTCACGGGGAGTATCGCAGTTTAGGAGAGCCGATTGGCACTTTTGGATACAGCGTGAAAAAAACAAAAAAATAGAAACATACAACAAAGGAACCCTACGTTTCATACGCAGGGTTCCTTCTTTTATAATTTCTTTACCTTTAAATCTAGAATACGTTTCAGCAGAATTACACATATGATTACAGAAACGATTTCTGCAATTGGGTAGGAAAACCATACGGCATCTACTTTTTGGAATATTTTCGCAAAGCCATATGCCACCGGCAAAATCACCACCAATTGCCTTGCGGCGGACATAATCAAACTATAAACTCCGTTTCCAAGTGCCTGGAATACTGAACTGATTACAATACAAAAACCTGCAAAAACAAAACTCAAACTGATTGTTCGAAGAGCAGGAACTCCAATGGCAAGCATGTGTTCAGATGCTTCAAACAGGTTCAACAACGTAGCCGGGAATAGTTGGAATACTAAAAGTCCGATGAACATAATGCTAACCGCAATGACTACACTTAATTTAATAGTTTGATAAATACGCTTCTTATTTTTGGCACCGTAGTTATAAGCAATAATCGGAATCATTCCGTTCGTGAGTCCGAATACCGGCATAAAGATAAAACTTTGCAATTTGAAGTAAACACCAAATACGGTGGCAGCAGTAGAAGAGAACATCAGCAAAATGTTATTCATACCGAAGGTTGTTGCGGAACCAATGGACTGCATCAGGATAGACGGAACACCGATTTTATAAATATTTCCGATGGTTTCTTTACAAGGCTTGAAACCGCGTAAGGTGACATGAATTTCCTTGTTGAACTTATGGTTGAAGAAAACACCCATTCCGGCTGCAATAATCTGTCCGATTACAGTGGCAAGTGCAGCACCGGTCACGCCCATTTTCGGAAGACCGAACCAACCGAAGATGAGAATCGGGTCCAAGATGATATTAATAATTGCACCAGTCCCTTGGGTTATCATGTTGAAGATTGTTTTTCCGGTAGACTGCAGGAGACGTTCAAATGTAATCTGCATAAAGATTCCTATAGAGGCAACAGTAATTATGGTCATGTATTCTACGCCATATCCAATAATCTGTGGATCTTGGGTTTGCACCTCAAAGAAAAGGCGGGAACCGAAAAAGCCTGCAATCGCAAACACGAGACTGCTTAATATGGCCAAAAGGATACCGTTATTTGCAATCTTATTTGCTGTCTCGAAATTTTTCTCACCGAGACTTTTTGAGAGCAGTGCATTGATACCAACACCGGTACCGGCAGCTACGGCAATCATTAGGTTTTGTATAGGAAATGCCAGCGAAACGGCGGTCAATGCATTTTCGTTTAATTGTGCAACGAACATGCTGTCTACAATGTTATATAAAGCCTGTACCAACATAGATGCTATCATTGGCAAAGACATGGTAATCAAGAGTTTTGGAATTGGCATTACGCCCATTTTGTTTTCTTGTCTTGTTTCTGTCATAGAGAACCTCCTTTTTTACATACTGCACCATTTTAACATCAATAAAATTTATATGCAACTTAAAAATAAAGTAGTGACGGACGAGTTTGGAAATGGTACAATTCAGTGTAGAAATATCATGAAAGAGGATAGAAGATGGTACACGAATTCTCAAGAGCAGAATTACTAATAGGAAAAGAAGGTATTGAAAACTTAAAAAATGCTACTGTTATGGTTCTCGGTGTAGGTGGAGTGGGTTCTCACTGCATTGAAGCCTTGGCAAGAAGCGGAGTGGGAACACTCATTTTAGTGGACAATGACAAGGTGAGTTTGACGAACATCAATCGCCAGTCGATTGCTTATCATAGCACTTTGGGGGAATATAAGACCCAAGTGATGAAGAAGCGTATTGAGGACATTTGCCCGGACATAAAGGTGTATACCCATGAACTATTTGTGCTTCCGGAAAATCTAACCGAGATTTTTAATAAGAAAGTGGATTATATCATAGATGCTATTGATACTGTGACAGCGAAACTGGCAGTTATCGTTTATGCCAAAGAGCATCACATTCCAATCATCAGCTGCATGGGGACAGGCAATAAATTGCACCCAGAACTTTTTGAGATTACTGACATTTCAAAGACGAGTATCTGCCCATTATGCAAAGTGATGCGTAAGGAATTAAAAACTCGTGGCATTTCTCAATTAAAGGTACTGTATTCTAGAGAAAAGCCAGTGGATACGGAGGACCAAAGTACCGGAGAAGACATGGGACAGCGAAGGACTCTCCCGGGAAGCATATCATTTGTGCCACCGGTAGCTGGACTTTTGATAGCAGGTGAAGTGATTCGTGAGATTGCAGGAGTAGAATAGAGGAGTACAAAAAGATGGATTTATTTGACTATATGCGAGAACAAAAAGGGGATAAGGAATCGCCGTTAGCATCCAGACTTCGTCCAAGCACGTTAGAAGAAGTGGTGGGGCAGAAGCATATCATTGGGAAAGATAAGCTCTTATATCGAGCAATTAAAGCGGATAAACTGGGGTCTCTCATTTTCTACGGACCTCCGGGAACAGGAAAGACAACCCTTGCCAAAGTAATTGCAAATACGACCAGTGCGGAATTCAAGCAGATTAATGCGACCATTGCCGGCAAAAAGGACATGGAAGAAGTGGTGGCACAGGCAAAAAACAATATGGGTATGTATGGGAAGAAGACTATTTTGTTTGTGGATGAGATTCATCGCTTCAACAAAGGACAGCAAGATTATTTATTGCCGTTTGTGGAGGATGGCACTTTGATTTTAATTGGAGCGACCACAGAAAATCCATATTTTGAAGTGAATGGGGCTTTGATTTCCCGTTCCAGTGTATTTGAGTTGAAGTCTTTAGATAAAGAAGATATTAAGGAACTTTTAAAGCGCGCTGTATACGATAAAGAAAAGGGTATGGGAAGTTACCATGCAGAGATTACGGAAGAGGCGTTGGAGTTTTTGGCAGACATTTCCGGTGGCGACGCAAGAAATGCATTAAATGCCATTGAACTTGGTATCTTGACCACGGAACGTAGTGAGGATGGAAAAATTCATATCACTATCGAGGTGGCCCAAGAATGTATCCAGAAGCGTGTAGTGCGTTACGATAAGACAGGGGATAATCATTATGATACCATTTCGGCATTTATCAAAAGTCTTCGTGGTTCAGACCCGGATGCAGCGGTGTATTATCTGGCGAAAATGTTGTATGCAGGAGAGGATATCAAATTCATTGCAAGAAGAATGATGATTTGCGCATCGGAAGATGTGGGAAATGCAGATCCAAATGCGTTGACTGTGGCTGTTTCTGCAAGTCAGGCTGTGGAACGCATCGGTATGCCGGAGGCCCAGATTATTTTAGCACAGGCGGCGACTTATATTGCCAGCGCTCCGAAAAGTAATGCCTCTTATCTGGCCATCGCAGCTGCTATGGAAAATGTGAAATCACAAAAGACCACCGTACCTACACATTTGCAAGACGCCCACTACAAAGGCTCTGCCAATTTAGGACATGGGGTTGGATATAAATATGCCCATGATTATCCGGAACATTATGTGGAACAACAATATTTGCCAGATGAAATCAAGGATGCAAAGTTCTATGAGCCTACAGAGATTGGCTTTGAAAAGGGAATTAAAGAGCGATTGGAGAGATTGCGTGGCATGTGGTGATACAGAGTTTAGACTGTAAACAAAACCCGGACTTCGGTCCGGGTTTTTCTATGTTTTGGCATCTTCAGGGTCTATGGATATTTTTTTGAGTGTCAGACCCCTCTTTCACCAAATTTATCTTGTTTTCTTACTGTTTAGGGCCTACAGAACAAAACTTGACTTTGAGGTCCCGAAAAATGAAGAGAACAGGGTCTAGATGCAGAGTTATTCTGCATAGGCCCTGCTATCCTCGTAACTTGCTTGCCCTGGCATTCTAGCAACTACTTGGCTTACATTAATAAAAGGATGTGTAGAGACACATCCCTTATTGTTATAACAAATTCGCCATGATTTGTGCGTAGATTTCTTGGTTCTTCTGACTCCAATTATTTGCTACCGTAGTAGCTTCTTCTTCTGTTGGCACGGTCACTGTCAATTCAATCATAGGAGAACCATTTTCTAATATCTGGCAGCGAACACAATATTCCTGATTCTTGTTCGGATAGTAGTCTGCCTTTACGGATACTTCATTTCTTAACTCATAACGCTTTTCTTTTAAAAAGGTATTAATATCGTCTTGAATAGCAGGAGAAATATTGTTCTTAAAGAATTGAATAGTCTCTGTGCCTTCATCAGTTAAATGATAGAAAGTGCGGTTGTGGGTGATTTCTTCTCGAAGAAAACCAGCCTCTACCATTTCCGAAATAGCCTGCTGTAACGTAAAATAATTGGTGTAACCCTTTTCTAGAACAAATTCCGAGATTTGTCCGTTAGTAAGCGGAAAATCCAATTTTCGTAACATATATAATACAATTAATTTGTACAGTGTGAATGATTCTGACATGCAGTCTCCTTTCCTTGCCATATATCAGCATCCTTAAAATATTTCTGAATAGTACCTAACACCAAGCGCTTATGCCCAGTCCAAAGCGGGGCAATCAATAGAGATTTTGGCCCATCTCCGGTAAGCCTGTGTATAACGATGTCCGAGCGCAACGAAGCAATGACTTTGCCAAGAAGCACCGCGTATTCTTCCAAAGTTGGAAGATAAAAAGGTGCATCTTCGTAAATAACAGCAAGGTCTGTGCCCTTTAATACGTGAAGTAGCTGTAACTTCACTCCGTCAATAGGTAGTGTGTTTAGGTAATCCATGGTTTCAAGCATCATTTCTGTGGTTTCACCCGGAAGACACAGAATGGTATGCACGATCACATGAATTCCAATCTTTTTCAAATCATAAACTGCTTTTTCAAAAACGTCAAGGGTATAACCACGTCGAATAAAGTCAGCAGTCTCCGAATGTATAGTCTGAAGTCCTAACTCCACCCAAACAGGCTTTTTCTGATTCAATTCTGCCAGAAGCGCAAGCACCTCTTCCGATAAACAATCCGGTCTTGTGGCGATGGAAAGGACTTTGATTTCAGGCTCGGAAATAGCCTCCGCATAAATGTCCCTTAAATAAGAAACAGGAGCGTAGGTATTTGTAAAGGCCTGAAAGTAGGCAATGTAAGAAGAACCGGAGTATTTTTGCCTTACGCGTTCTTTTCCCTGTGCAATCTGTTCTGGTATAGATAATCTACGGTCACTTGCAAAATCCCCGGAACCGCCGGCACTGCAAAAAATACATCCTCGGGTGCCTTTTGTTCCATCTCGGTTAGGGCAAGTCATGCCACCATCCAAGGAAATCTTATAAAGTTTTTCACCAAATGTTTCTTTGAGATAGTAATCGAAGGAATAGTATCTCTTGTCGCCCCATATGTTCATCGTTTTCTTCTCCATATTGATAATGATACCATTTACAAGTGGAATAAATCAATGAGAAAGGAATTTCTTGTAAAAAAATATTGATAAATTTAAACTTTTTTCATTTTTGGAGTGCGGCGAAAAGTGTAGACACGGATTGCGATATCATATGCATAGAAAAAGAAGGAGAAAAACTATGCCAAGCAATAATTCAAAGTACACAGAAGAATTTAGAGAACAAACAGTGAGACATATTTTAGAAACAGGAAAATCTGCGACAAGAATGGCTGAAGAGATGGGAATCGATACCAACACAGTATGTAGATGGGTAAGAGATTATCGAAGAAAACACCACATGCCGACCTATGCGGAAGAAAAAGGGATTCGAACACTGCCGCCAAAAGATAGTTTGGAATTAAAGAAAAGAGTGAAAGAATTAGAGGGAAAGCTGAAGGAAAAAGAGAAAGAGCTCGAGAAACAGAAACAAAAAGTAAAAGAAGAGCAGGAGAAAATAGAAATATTAAAAAAATCCCTGCACATCTTCATGCAAACACCAGAATGAAGTATGAAGCGATAAGACGCAACAGCACCCGGTTCGAAGTGAAGAAGATGTGCGAGGTATTAAGGGTAAAAAGAAGTAGTTATTATAGATGGATGAACAGCCAAAAGAAAAAGGGAAAACGAGAACAGGAAGAAAAAAGAGATATCGAAAAAATTGAGGAGGCCTTTGAAGAAAGTGACCGAATTTGGGGATATCGTAACATAACAAGAGAATTAAAAAGCCAAGGAATAGAAATAAGTGAATATAGAGTCCGACGCCTAATGAGAGAAAATGGATTTTATCCGGAGTTAGCAGTAAAATTCAAACCACAAAGAAACGGAAGAACAGACGGAAGATATTGCGAGAACAAGGTGAAACAGGAGTTTAAAATCAAAGAAAAAAATCGAGTATGGGCGGGAGATATTACATATATAAAGACTAGTGTAGGCTGGGTATATTTAGCAGTAGTAATAGATTTATTCAATCGAGAAGTGATCGGATATGACATAGGAAAAAAGATAGATACGCAGCTTGTGAAGAATGCTTTAGGAAATGCAATAGGAAAGAGAGGGCTAACAGATGGTTTGATTTTTCATAGTGACAGAGGATGTCAGTACGCAAGTAATGGATATCAGGACATGCTCAAAGAAAAAGGGATGGAAGGGAGTATGAGTAAACCGGGATGTCCGTATGACAATTCCTGTGTCGAAAGTTTTTTTGCATCCTTAAAAAAAGAGAAGATATATCGGAAAAAGTATGATACAATGGAAGAAGTAAAACGTGATGTTTTCTGTTATATAGAATTGTTTTATAATCGTAAAAGGAGGCATTCCACATTGCAATATATGACACCCGTGGAGTATCTTCATAAATATGACAAAATAAAGATAGCGTAAACACAAGGGTTAAGTAAGCATATGGAACTGTAGGTGTGTCGCAAAAAAGCACCGCACTCCAAATGCAGACGGCTATCGTACTACCAAGAAAAGTGGAGATGTGACAACTACCTACCACTTGGATGGAAGCAGAATTACTGCTATGATACAGGGAAGCGAGGAGCTGTCCTTTGTCTATGATGAGAATGGACTGCTAGTTGGTTTGTATCATAATGGAGTTCCGTATTTGTATGCAAAGAACATCCAGGGAGATATCATTGGAATCATTGACCAGAATGGAAACTGGGTAGTTTCTTATGAGTATGACGCATGGGGAACACCGGTTAGCACAGAAGGCACACTGGCACAAACACTTGGTCAGTTAAATCCATTCAGATATCGTGGATATTGCTACGATGCCGAGACGGGATTGTATTACCTGAATAGTAGATACTATGACCCTGATATGGGAAGGTTTGTTAATTCTGACAATCAACTTTCAATAGGCAGTGATTTCACAGGTATGAATTTATTTGCCTACTGTGGTAATAATCCTGTTAATAGAATTGATCCAACCGGCGAAGCTTGGTGGCACTGGGCTGCAGGTGCAGCGATTGTAGCAGTCTGTGCAGCGGCAACAGTGATAACTTGTGGTAGTTTTGCAGCAGCAGCGACGGCTGTGTATTTAGTTAGTACTGGTTTTGCAGCAACTACGACAGCATCCACAATTGCAGCGGGAGCCTTTATAGGATCAGCAACAGCTTACGGTATGGCGGCTTTGTCGGCTGCTGTTACATCAAATTCCATACAAGAGTTCAATGACCAAGGAAGCTGGGGTACAGTAGCAGCAACGACTTTTGGTGGTATGATAGGCGGATATGATGGTTCCAAAATGCCCAAAGCACAAACGCCGTCAAGCACTCCAACAGGGAAAGGTACACAGAATCCGAAAGTAAAAGCAGCCATTCAAAAAGGCCAAGCAATGCACAAACAGATGGATTATGGACCTGGAGTTTTAAAAGAAAAAACAATAGCTCCTGGATGTAGGGTGGATGGAATAGATTTTAACAATCGCATTATATACGAACTAAAACCAAATAATCCACAAGCTATTACTAGAGGAATGAATCAACTCAATAGATACACATCAGCCGCAAGCCAACAATTTGGCGGCACGTGGACGGGTGTACTTAAATTGTATGATTAGAGGTAAAATAAATGATGCTTAATCATAATGAATATTTAAATTATACGTTACCTAACAATTGGTGTGCCGAAGAGGATATAGATAACCTTCTTTTGTATAACCCTAGTGGAAATGGTGCGATAACAACATCTTTTTTCAATGTTCTAAATACAAAAGAATCTTTAGATGAGCAGATGAGTATATTAGCTAAAAGATTTATTGATCAAAATAATATTAAGCTATATTCTCCCTTAATACTATTTAATAGAGATGGCAAGACAATTTTGTATGGAACAGGCACAACATCCGATCACTGGTTTGTAAAATTGTGGGTTATTGCTAAACACCCGAAAATAGTGTTTGCCACATATCAAAGCGAACGAAAAAGTGATGAAGTGAAGGTATGTGATTCTATTATTGATAGTTTCCAATTCACATTTTAGTTATTGTGTTATTTGAGATAAAATGCTTCCCGGAATACTCTTGACAAGTCTGTGTTTGAGTGTTTGAATGCGGTGCTTGCAGGTACATAATAGTTTTATTCCAGTTAATTAAAAGTGCCAAGGTAGGAAACTAAATTTTTCGCCACACTCCAGCTGTAGAAATTTGTTAATACACAGGTTTTGATGGGTATGGAACTAAAAACTATTGGTCTTGCATGGAATATCTTAATGCTCGTGATGGAAGTCATGCCACATACGAAGCAATAATTTGGGATGTAATGGCAGCATACAAAAATGATATAACAGGTGGTTGTCAATTGTATTATACTCCTGCGGCCATGCGACCGGCTGGTAGCCAACCTAATTGGAACTTTAGTATCCTAACAGAAGTTAATATCCCTGGCGTAGATCCATATTATGAAGGCAGATTTTATAGATATTAAAGGTGAGGTTGAATGAAGAAGAAACTATTTACTGTATTTTTAATACTAATAGCATTTTTGTTTTTCTGTTTTGTGATTTATTTTCTTTTTGGTATATTAACAAAGGATAAGTTGAAAAAACATAACGTTATTGAAGAAACCAATTATTTTAAAATTACGCAATATGATGCCATGTATTACTGTTATATTTATAATAAAAACCATGGCTTGGTAAAAAAAGATGGCCCTTTTAATAAGATACCTGAAATTGTACTGACTGAAGATGAACTTGTAAGATTAACATTACAAGCGGGTACAGGAATTGAGACGCAATGGGGATATTTTTATGACATAAATAGAAATAAAATTTCCGAAATTTTTCAGAGTATATATGATCAGAGTAATCAAAAAGTCGCCTATGGTGGTTTGGATAAAGTTGTGGTCCAGGATATATTTGACCGCAGTAAATACTATAGAGAGTTTTCTTCGTTTACAAGTCCTTTTTCAGAAGTGACCATGCCTATTTTGGATGTCAAATTTATAAAGGGTGGTACTAGTATTGAGATTTCATATCTAACGGGAGCTAATTACGAAATTGTGACAGAAGTGATTGAACTATAGAATGAGCATTGCATTGGGACGGCGAAACATAAATCTGTTAGCGTAGGTTTTGCAGCTGATTAAAAGTACCAAGATGGGAAGTCGAACATGGACCAAGGAGGGGGTTAATAGTTTATGGTAAATAGCGAGCAAATTAATGCATTTATTAATTATAATTATATTCCTTTTGATAAAAAGCAATGTATAAAGCGACTTCTTATTATATGGATTGCAAGTACAATCTTGTGTTTCATTCGCAAACCTGTTCTCTTATGGGTGTTGCTATTAGGAATTGTTGACTTGCTATTAAGCATAGTGTTTATTGCATTAGTAGTAAGGTATAGCCAATTACAAATATCCCGATATCTATGTGATGGTCTTTTCTATCTCTGGATGGCGGTGATTTTAAATCTTGCTTCTTATAGGGTAATGACATTGTTAATTGATCCAAACTGGTTATTAGCTATAATACTAATGGGCTTACTAATATTATGTATTGCTATTTTTGTACTTGTGACGTTTCTGAACATTAAATCTGAAAAATTTTCTGAAACAGGTGCTCCAAGAAAGCTTCTTTTTTTACCGTTTTTTAGTGGGGCTATTGGCATAATGGTAGCAAGGATTCTTTTACAAGGTCAATCACAAGAAGAAATGTTAACGTTTGTATCGTACATATTGTTAATTCTTTCCTTTATATTAGGGATTGCAAGCATTAATCTCCTAAAAGCTATTCTTTATAATAAAGTTACTTTACGCGAGGATTAGTTACATAATATTTCTGTATGAAACTTACGCAATCACCGTTTTATTAGAAAGTCGAGGCAACCAAATGGATATTAATATCGGTAATCAAATAATTACTTCTGTAGTATTTGTTACAGACTAGGGGCAGAGAAAGTCATTGACTTTCTCTGCTTGTTTTCATAGAAATTAACTCACAGAAAAAAACTCTTTCCCTTTTGGATAAAGTGGTGTATAATAAGAAAAACGAATTCAACTTGTCGGTTCAGACAATTTTCCCAAAGATAGATAGCAAACATAAAGAGAGGATATTTTATTATGAGAGAAAAGTATGAGTCTTTGCCATTAGCTACATTACGTGATTTGGCAAAAGCAAGAGAAATGTCAGGCATTAGCACTATGAAAAAGTCGGAGTTAGTAGAGGCTATGCTGGAGCAGGACGAGAAAGACAAACTAAAGAATGAAAAGAATTCTTCGGAAATCGAGCAATTAGATAGCGGTGAAGTTGCACACGGCATTATCGAAGTGTTACAGGAAGGATATGGATTTATTCGAAGCGACAACTACCTTCCAGGTGAAAATGACGTCTATGTGGCACCGTCACAGATTCGCCGTTTTGGATTGAAGACCGGAGATATCGTAACGGGTAATACCAGAATTAAGACTCAACAGGAAAAATTCAGTGCTCTTTTATATTTGACAAAGATTAATGGATATGCGCCGGATGTAGTGGCAAAGCGTGGAAATTTCGAAGACATGACACCGATTTTCCCGGATGAGAGATTGCGCATGGAAAGCGGAAAGAGCAGTACTGCCATGAGGATTGTGGACTTGCTTTCTCCAATCGGTAAAGGTCAACGTGGTATGATTGTATCACCACCGAAAGCAGGTAAGACAACCCTCCTTAAAGAAGTGGCGAAATCAATCCTTAAGAACAACCCGGAAATGCATATCTTAATTCTTTTAATTGATGAACGTCCGGAAGAAGTAACAGATATCCGTGAGGCGATTACCGGACCGAATGTAGAAGTAATCTATTCAACCTTTGATGAGTTGCCGGAACACCACAAACGTGTTTCTGAAATGACAATCGAACGTGCAAAACGTTTAGTTGAGCACAAGAAGGATGTAGTAATCTTATTAGACAGTATTACAAGATTGGCAAGAGCCTACAACTTAACCGTACCGCCAAGTGGCCGTACTTTATCCGGAGGTCTTGACCCGGCAGCCCTTCACATGCCAAAACGTTTCTTTGGTGCAGCTAGAAATATGAGAGAGGGCGGAAGCCTTACCATTCTTGCAACAGCCCTTGTGGATACAGGAAGCAAGATGGATGATGTTATCTACGAGGAATTCAAAGGAACCGGTAACATGGAATTAGTGTTAGATAGAAAATTGCAAGAAAAACGAGTATTCCCGGCAATTGATATTCCAAAATCCGGAACCAGAAGAGAAGACTTGTTGCTTACAAAAGACGAGCAGGATGCTGTATATATTATGAGAAAAGCGTTAAATGGTATGAAGCCGGAAGAAGCGGTGGACAATATCTTAAATATGTTTTCACGCACTGCAAATAACAAAGAATTTGTAGACATGGTTAAGAAAAATAAATTCTTATAGAAAAAACTTGCAATGACAAACTATTTGTGCTACAATATGAAAGCTGTTTAGAAACAGAGTGTAGTCGCGGTTGGCAATCGCGAAAAAATAATGAAGAGGTGAAAAACATGAAAGAAGGAATCCATCCAACATATCATCAAGCAACAGTAACTTGTAACTGTGGGAACACATTCGTAACAGGTTCTACAAAGGAATCAATCCACGTGGAAATTTGTTCAAAATGTCATCCATTCTACACAGGACAACAAAAAGCTGCTCAAGCTCGTGGTCGTGTTGATAAATTTAACAAGAAATACGGAATGCAATAATGTAGTTCAAAAGTACGGGTTGAGGTTTATGCTTCAACCCGTTTTACGTATAAAATAAGAAAGGTATACAATATGAAATCATCTAATATTGGCGGACAGGCCGTTATTGAAGGAATTATGATGAAAAACGGCTCTAAATATGCAATCGCCGTAAGAAAACCAAATGGAGAAATAGAAGTCAAAGAGGACGAATACAAAAGTTTCTTGGGTGGCTCTTTTCTGACCAAGATTCCATTTGTGAGAGGAACATTTAATTTTATTGATTCTCTCATTTTGGGAATGAAGACACTTACATATTCCGCTACATTCTGGGAAGAAGAGACAGAGGAAGTTCTGACAGAAGAACAGGCTACAAAGCAGAAAAAGAAGGAAGACATTTTCATGACGATTACCATGATTGTTTCTATTATCTTCTCTGTAAGCTTGTTTATGATACTGCCATATTTTATATCGAATTTATTCAAAGATATCATTACATCCAGAATGATTCGTACTATTTTGGAAGCAGTAGTGCGTGTGATGCTTTTTGTGATTTATATTTTGGCAGTTTCAAAAATGAAGGATATCCAGCGAACCTTTATGTATCACGGGGCAGAGCACAAGTGTATCAATTGTATTGAACACGGATTAGAACTCAATGTGGAAAATGTACGCAACAGTTCGAAACAACACAAACGTTGTGGAACCAGCTTTTTGTTCTTTGTTATGTTTGTAAGTGTCATCGTGTGCTTTTTCATTACTGCAGAGTCTCAAGTGCTTCGTGTAGTACTTCGTCTTGCACTCTTGCCTGTGATTGCAGGAATTTCTTATGAAATTATTCGTTTGGCAGGACGCACAGAAAACCCTTTGGTGGAACTGTTAAGTAAACCAGGGCTTGCCTTGCAGAATCTCACTACCAAAGAGCCAGAAGATGACATGATAGAGGTGGCAATTCAGGCTGTGGAAGCAGTTTTTGACTGGAAAGCTTATCAGAAAGAAAATTTTGGAGAAAAATAGATGACCTTACGAGAGGCTTATGAATTTGGACAGACACAATTGAAAAATGTCGGAATTGCAGAAGCAACCTTGGATGCGTGGTATCTGTTAGAGCATGTGACAGGGGTTAGCCGTGCCAAGTATTTTCTTAATGAAAATGAGAGTATCAGTGAGCAAGAAGAGCGGTTATATCAGGATGCAATTATCAAAAGAGCGAATCGCATTCCATTGCAGCACATTACCGGGACCCAAGAATTTATGGGACTTACTTTTTCTGTTAACGAGCATGTGTTAGTGCCAAGGCAGGATACGGAGGTTTTGGTAGAAAGTGTTTTGCAGATAGCCAAAGGCGGTATGAAGATATTGGATATGTGCACAGGATCAGGATGCATTTTGTTGAGCTTGTTGAAATTGCAAGAGGGACTTACAGGTCTCGGTGTGGATATTTCAGAAGATGCCCTGACGGTGGCAAAGCAAAATGCCAAGAACCTAGGTGTGGATGCCATGTTTTTGAAAAGTGATTTGTTTGAGCAGGTAGAGGGGCAGTTTGATATTATCGTTTCTAACCCTCCTTATATTAAGACAAAAGTCATCGAGGAATTGGAAGATGAGGTGAAGCTTCATGATCCGTGGATTGCATTGGACGGAATGGAAGATGGACTGCATTTTTATCGCAAGATTGTAGAATGTGCACCTACATTTTTGAAAAATGAGGGAGCACTATATTTTGAAATTGGTCATGACCAAGGACAAGAAGTGAAACAACTGATGGAGATGGCAGGATTTTTGAATGTTACGGTGAAAAAGGATTTGGCAGGTCTTGACCGAGTGGTCTTCGGCGTGTACAATCAATAGGAAGTAGACAAATTGGAGGAAATAATATGTTTGATAGATTAGACGATTTACTCATTCGTTATGAAGAACTCATGAGCGAATTGCAAGAGCCGGATGTGGCGAATGATGCGAACCGTTTTCGTAAATTGATGAAAGAGCAGGCTGACTTGGCACCACTAGTGGAAGCATATACAGAATACAAAAATGCAAAGCAGGCCATTGTCGACAGTGAAGAAATGTTGGAACTGGAGACAGACGAGGAAATGCGTGAGCTTGCCAAGGAAGAACTCTATGATTCTAAAAAGCGCGTGGAAGAATTGGAACACGAACTTAAGATTTTGTTACTTCCGAAAGACCCTAACGACGATAAAAATATTATGGTGGAAATTCGCGCAGGGGCAGGTGGAGATGAATCTGCTTTGTTTGCGGCGGAAGTATACCGTATGTATGTACACTATGCAGAAAGCAAACACTGGAAAACCGAGATGATTTCCTTTAGTGAAAACGGAATCGGTGGTTTCAAGGAAGTTGTGTTTATGGTTAGCGGCCAGGGTGTATATTCGCGAATGAAATATGAAAGTGGAGTGCACCGTGTACAACGTGTACCGGAGACAGAATCCGGAGGACGTATTCATACATCTACCATTACCGTTGCCGTAATGCCAGAAGCAGAAGAAGTAGATGTTGTCATCGACGAAAAGGATATTCGTATTGACGTTATGCGTGCATCCGGAAATGGTGGACAGTGTGTCAATACAACGGACTCTGCAGTGCGTTTGACTCACTACCCGACAGGAATTGTGATTTACAGCCAGACTGAAAAATCACAATTACAGAATAAAGAAAAAGCATTCCGTTTGTTACGTTCTAAATTGTATGAATTAGAGTTGGAAAAACAACAATCCGCAGAAGCAGAAGCCAGAAGAAGCCAGATTGGTACTGGTGACCGTTCTGAAAAGATTCGTACTTACAATTTCCCACAGGGACGTGTAACAGAACACAGAATCAAGTTGACATTGTATAAGATTGACAATGTCATGAATGGTGATTTGGATGAAATCATCGATAGTTTAATTGCAGCGGATCAGGCAGCAAAATTAGCAAATATGAATGAATAAACAAAGAAGGTACTATATGAAAAAGAAATGGTGGATAGTTGTTGTGATTATTTTGATTATCGGAGCAACTATCCTGATTTTGAGTAAAGATACAAATGAAACATCCGAGCAAAAAGATGACAGCTCACAATCTTCAAATGTCACTTCGGAATACCAGTTTGATGCTAAAGTTTTAGAAATTCAAGAGGATTACATTATGGTAGAAGCACTTGACGGGCAAACAGTTGCCGGTGAGGTACGAGTGCAGATAGGGTTGTTGACAGATAAGCAAGTTCCCAAAATGAAAAAAGGCGACGTTGTTCGCATCACACATGACGGCAAAATGACGATGTCCCTTCCACCGCAGATGACTGCTGTAGACGAGATTAAAGTTATAAAGTAACAGGCTTGGGAGGGTAATCACATGAAGATTTTCCAAGGAAAAGAAGTGAAAAATGCAATTATGATAGGGTTCATAAGTTCCATTTCATATTTAGCATGTTACTTTGCCAGAAATATATTAAGCGTGGCATCTCCAGAGATTGTGGCAACCACAGATATAACCCTGGAGTATATCGGAACCCTTTCCACGGCAAATATGTTAAGTTATGCCATTGGACAACTGATCAATGGGATTATTGGAGATAAAGTAAAAGGAAAATATCTGATTAGTGGCGGCTTATTTTTTGCGGGGATTAGCGTAGCAATTGTAGGACTTTCAAATTCGCCTGCGGCCATGATCATTGCCTATAGCCTTATGGGCTTTTTCCTTTCTATGATATATGCACCGCTAACCAAATTGATTGCAGAAAACACACATCCTATTCATGCTATGAGATGTTGTTTGGGACTTACGTTTGCCTCTTTCTTTGGGGCGCCGGTTGCAGGGGTTGTGGCCTTACTTTTCAACTGGAAGAGTGCTTTTATACTATGTGGTATTATTTTAATGGTTATGGGAGCCATCTTCTATTTAAGTGTTTGGCTTTTTGAGAAGCATGGAATTGTTAAATATCGAGAAAAAGAGAAACAAGAAAAAGCCAATAAGGGTGGCGGTATCAAGATTCTGATTGAGAATCAGATTATTAAGTTTTCACTTGTGGCAGTATTAACGGGGATTGTACGAACATCCGTTGTATTCTGGATTCCTACATATTTGTCACAATATCTTGGGTTCTCAACAGGAATTGCTGCAACTATGTTTACAGTAGTAACTTGTTTACAGTCCGCGGCACCATTTGTAAATAACCTGATTCTCTATGAACGCCTTTTAAAACGAGATATGAACAAAATGATTTTGCTTGCTTTTTCGGCAAGTACCATTAGTTTTGTTATGATGTTTGTTATCAAGCAGCCGATTGTCAATATGATTTTTCTGGTAATCGCTCTAATTACTGCAAGCGGTGCATCAGATATGTTGTGGAGTATTTATTGTCCAAGTCTTCGAAATACTGGAATGGTTTCCAGTGCGACAGGTTATCTGGATTTTATGAGTTATATGGCCGCCGCAGCAGCCAATTTATTATTTGCCAATGCAATCTCACAAATCGGATGGGGTAATCTGATTTTAGTGTGGGCAGTATTAATGTTGGTAGGAGTTATTATAGCCCTGCCGTGGAAAAAGAAAACTATTTAGATGCTATTAAAAAATGTAATTATGGGTAGCAAAAATAAAAAATTCTGTTATGATGGATTTGTAGCGAAAAATGGGAGAGATTTACAAATGAGTTTTAAATTTGAAAAGAAGGACATTTTGACAATACCGAATATATTGAGCTTTTTTCGAATTGTATTGATACCAATCATAGTCGTATTGTATTGCAAATATGAGATGTACAGTGCCACTACTCTTGTCATTTTAGTGTCAGGTCTTACAGATGTAGTAGATGGTTGGATTGCACGAAAGTTTCGGATGGTTTCAGACTTTGGAAAGATTCTAGATCCGATTTCGGATAAACTGACACAAGCTTCGATTTTATTGTGCTTATTTACAAGATTTCCGCACATGATTTACCTGTTTGTTCTAATGGCAGTGAAGGAGACATTGATGGGCGTTACAGGACTGTTGAGTATTCGCTCCAGTGGAGAGGTACAGGGTGCAGATTGGCACGGGAAATTGACAACCTGCTTACTCTATGGAATGATGTTAGTACATATTGTTTGGCATGGTATTACGACACAAGTATCAGATTTGTTGTTATCATTTGTGGCATGTGCGATGCTTTTCTCATTGATTATGTATGTCATGAGAAATGTACATGTTATTAAAGAACATAAAGCAGACTAAAAAGGGACGAAAGTCTCTTTTTTTATGTAATAAAAACTATTCAATCTGTCAAAAATGTGATATAGTAAATAAATTGAGAAACATAAGGAGATAAAACCATGGAAGAGGTGCAATTCCAGCATGTGACGTTGGATGACCGTGAACTGATACATTCGTATTTCACACGTTTTTCGAGCCGAAGTTGCGAGAGAACATTTGTGAATGTACTCTTGTGGTCCAGATTTTATCCGGTGACATTTGCAGTGATAGAAGATACGTTGGTATTTCGTTCGGTGTACGAAGGAGAAGCTTATTCTTATCCGGCAGGAGCACCGGAAAATGTAAAGAGAGCTTTAGACTTTTTGATGGACTATGCGACAAAACGAAACGTGCCATTTGCCTTATATCATGTAACTGAACAACAATTTGATCAGATTGAAGCATGGTATCCGGATAGATTTGAATTGGAATACGAAGATGGGGTTGCAGACTATGTGTATGAGAGCGAGAAATTGATTACCCTATCTGGGAAAAAATTACACGCAAAGAGAAATCATATTAATAAATTCAAAGCAACACATGAAAACTGGAGTTATGAAACAATGACGGAGGCAAATTTGGAAGAATGTTTCCAGATGGCACTCAAATGGCGCAATGAAAATGGTTGCGAGGATGATGAAGATAAGAACGCAGAAATGTGTGTGACATTGAATGCCTTGCGTTTGTTCAAGGAATTAGAATTAATTGGTGGCATGCTGAAAATAGATGGACAAGTTGTCGCATTTGCACTTGGCGAGCCAATCAGTGAAGATACTTTTGTGGTTCATGTGGAGAAAGCTTTTGGGGATATCCAAGGGGCATATCCAATGATTAATCAGCAATTTGCGGAACATGAATGTAGTAATTATAAATACATTAACAGGGAAGATGACGCGGGTTCAGAAGGACTTCGAAAAGCGAAATTATCCTATCGCCCGGCATTTTTGGTACAAAAAGGAATTGTAAAGGAGAAAGTACAATGATTGCAGAGAAAATGAAAAACATGGTGAAAAACAGCTCGGCTATTCGCGCCATGTTTGAAGAAGGAAATCGCTTGGCAAAGATTTATGGACCAGAGAATGTGTTTGATTTTAGTTTGGGAAATCCAAACGTGCCGGCACCACAGGCTGTAAAGGATGCCATTATTGATATTTTAAATGAAGAAGATCCGGTAGCGTTACATGGTTATACCAACAGCAATGCGGGATATGAGGACGTTCGTCAGGCAGTGGCAGAGTCCTTGAATGAGAGATTTCAAACTGCGTTTTCAAGCAAAAATATTGTTATGACAGTAGGAGCAGCGGGTGGACTGAATGTTGCTTTAAAGATTCTTTTGAATCCGGGGGATGAGGTTATTACCTTTGCGCCTTACTTTGGTGAATACAGAAGTTACACCGCAAACTTTGACGGTGTTTTGGTTGCAATTTCTCCAAATACAGAAACATTTCAACCAAAGTTAGATGAATTTGAGGAAAAAATCACAGCAAAGACAAAAGCTGTTATTGTCAATACACCAAACAACCCAACCGGCGTAGTTTATTTGGAAGAAACTATTCAAAAGATGGCTGCCATTTTGGAAGCCAAACAAAAAGAATTTGGAACGGATATTTATCTGATTTCGGATGAACCATATCGTGAACTTGCTTATGACGGAGTAGAAGTTCCGTATTTGACCAAGTATTATGCAAACACCATTGTAGGTTATTCTTTTAGTAAATCATTATCTCTTCCGGGTGAACGTATTGGATACCTTGTTATTCCGGATGAAGTATCAGACAGTGCGGATTTGATTTCGGCGGCCAGTGTGGCAACACGTATTTTGGGTTTTGTAAACGCGCCGACATTGCAACAGAAAATGGTTGTAAAATGTTTAAATGAGCAGACAGATATTTCTTACTATGACAGAAATAGAGAGGCTCTCTATAATGGACTGAAGGATTGTGGATTTACTTGCATTAAGCCGGAAGGTGCATTTTATCTTTTTGTAAAATCACCGGTGGAAGATGAGAAGGCTTTCTGCGATGCAGCAAAAAAATACAATATTTTAATTGTGCCGGGTAGCTCTTTTGGATGCCCGGGATATGTGCGCATGGCATACTGTGTAGCTTATGAAACAATTGTAAATTCATTACCTAAATTTAAAGAACTTGCAAAGGAATATTTTTAAATGAAAGCATTTGAAAAAAACATACGAAAAGTGGAACCTTATGTTCCGGGAGAGCAACCGCAACGCAAGGTGATCAAATTAAATACAAACGAAAATCCATACCCACCGGCACCAGGAGTAAGAAAAGCACTTATGGGCATGGATGTGGATAAAATGAGACTTTATCCAGACCCGACCGCAGGAAGTCTGGTACACACATTGGCAGAATACTATGGCCTGAAAGACGAGCAGGTGTTTGTGGGTGTTGGTTCTGATGATGTACTTGCCATGTGCTTTTTGACATTCTTCAATTCGGACAAACCGATTTTATTTCCAGATATTACATATTCGTTTTATAAAGTTTGGGCCGAACTTTATCGCATTCCATACGAATGTCCAAGAGTAAATGATGATTTTCACATTGTCAAAGAGGATTATTATGGTGAAAATGGAGGAATTATTTTCCCAAATCCAAATGCGCCGACTTCAATTTATGAGGACCTGGATTTTGTGGAAGATATTGTAAAACATAATCAGGATGTCATTGTCATTGTAGACGAAGCATATGTGGATTTTGCAGGAAAATCAGCGATAGAACTGATTGATAAATACGAGAATCTGTTGGTAGTGCAGACGTTTTCAAAAGCACGTTCTATGGCAGGAATGCGTATTGGTTATGCAATCGGTAATCCGTTACTTATCAAATATTTGAATGATGCAAAGTATTCCTTTAATTCTTATACCATGAATCAAACTTCTTTGGTATGCGGAGTGGAAGCCGTAAAGGACAAAGAATACTTTGAAGAACAGGTACAAAAAATAGTGGACACGAGAGAATGGGTCAAAAAAGAACTGACCAAATTAGGGTTTACTTACCCAGATTCCAAGTCGAATTTTATTTTCGTTACCCATGAAAAATATGCTGCAAAGGAATTGTTTGAAGCATTGAAAAAAGCAGATATTTATGTTAGATTTTTAAGTGGAGAGAGAACTCAAAACTTCTTGCGTATTACGATTGGTACGAAGGAAGAAATGGAGGAGCTCATCGCATTTTTAAAGAGTTATATTGAGATGTAAGAGGTATCAGATATGAGAGAAAAGCAAAAAAGCCGCAGAAAAGCAGTAAGAGATGGACGCATTGCACTGTTAGTTTCCAGTGTAGTGATTATTGTCATACTTTTGTATTTTCTGATTCGAGGCATGGCTGGAAATCCATTGCGCGGTGAATGGTACTGTGAAGATATGGGATATGTGATTGAAATTGATGGTTACAAAGAGATGGGTGTAGAACTATTAGTAAAAGAGGAAGAAGTAGAGACAAAGGTTCTTTGTGATATCGATAAAGAGACAAAGATAATTACCATTAAGCCGAATAAAAAAGCTTATGAAGCGTCTGCAAAAGAGATGAAATATTTAGTGACCGCCAGTATGATAGATGAGTGGTTGCTTGAATTTATAGGGTCTTATGAATACAGTATGGAAAATGATACGTTAATCTTGATGAATCGAGAATATGGCGAGCAGTTGATTTTTACCAGAGTAGATTAAGCAGAACCCTCCATGAGTGACATGGAGGGTTTTTGTGCCGAAAAAAGTTTGTGAAACATACTTTGAGGTTAGGAGAGGAGATAGCAAATGTTACGAGAAGAAACAAAAGTGATTCAAATAGGAAATGTAAAAATCGGTGGTGGCAACCCGATTGCTATTCAGTCTATGACAAATACAAAAACAGAAGATGTGGAGGCAACTGTCAAACAGATTTTAGCTTTGGAGGCTGTGGGCTGCGAGATTATTCGTTGTGCAGTTCCAAACATGGAGGCTGCAAAAGCTTTGTCTGAAATTAAAAAGAGAATCCATATTCCGTTGGTTGCGGATATTCATTTTGATTATCAATTAGCCATTGCAGCCATTGAGCATGGAGCAGATAAAATCCGTATTAATCCGGGGAATATCGGTGATATAGAACGCGTGCGACAAGTAGTTGAAAAGGCGAAGGCTTACAATGTCCCGATTCGTGTAGGTGTAAATAGTGGATCCTTGGAGAAGGAATTAGTAGAAAAATATGGAGGAGTAACCGCAGAAGGGATTGTGGAGAGCGCATTGGATAAAGTGTCCTTAATTCGGGACATGGGATATGATAATTTAGTGGTAAGCATTAAATCCTCTGATGTTTTGATGTGTGTGAAAGCCCATGAATTGATTTCACAACAATGTCCGTATCCGTTGCATATCGGTATTACGGAGTCAGGGACTGTGTTGTCAGGTAATATTAAATCTTCGGTAGGTTTAGGGATTTTATTATATCAAGGATTAGGAGATACCATTCGTGTCTCTTTAACCGGTGACCCATTAGAAGAGATTAAGTCTGCGAAACTTATTCTGAAAACTTTGGGACTGCGCAAAGGGGGCATTGAAGTTGTTTCATGTCCGACATGTGGCAGAACTCAAATTGACTTGATTGGTTTGGCAAACAAAGTGGAAAACATGGTGGCAGACATTCCACTTGATATTAAAGTGGCAGTTATGGGTTGTGTAGTAAATGGACCTGGTGAAGCGAAAGAAGCAGACATCGGAATTGCAGGGGGAGTAGGCGAAGGCATTCTAATTAAGAAAGGCCAGATTGTAAAAAAAGTAAAAGAAGAAGAATTATTAGAAACTCTCCGGGAGGAATTATTACACTGGGAGAATTCGTGAAAGGACCAAGTATGAGTAAGAAGTTTTTTGATGTGTTTCCAACTTTAAAAGTGAACCAAGAGATGCAAATCCTATTTGAAGGTGTGGATATTACCAAGGTAGCCACTAATGCAGATAGGTCTTATTTGCATGTACATATTATGAGCAATCATTTGATTGAGAAGAAATTTGTTTATGCCATGGAAACTGCTATCAAAGAACAACTTTTTGGGACAACTCTCATATCGGTTGGCTTCGTGGAGCAGTATCAGCTTTCAGGGCAATATACGGCAGAAAATCTTTTGCGCGAGTACCGAGAGAGTATTTTGCAAGAGTTAAGACAAAGAAGTGTCGTAGAATATAACATGTTTGCCAATGCAAAGTATCACTTTGAAGAGGGGAATATTTTGTGTTTGGAATTTGAAGATAATATAGTGGCAGAGGGAAAAACGGATGCCATCACAGCGTTGCTGAAGGAAGTCTATGAAGTGCGCTGTAATATTCCAATAGAGATTCGGGTAGAGTATAAAAGAGTCAAGGCAAGTAAGATGCAGGAGCATAACGCGCTGCGCTTACAGCAGGAAGTCAATGCTATTGTTGAGCATAACGAAGCAAAGCTGGATGAAATGAAAGCAGAGAAAGAGGCAAAGCGTGCTGCAAAGAAATCGGAAAAGGAAGAGAAAGCAGCCCGAGCCGCACAATATGCAAGACGTCAGGAGGCATATCGCGCGGCGAAGAAATCGGAAGATCCAAATCTTATCTATGGACGAGATTTTGATGACGAGCCGATAGAACTGAAACAAGTAATCATGGAGATGGGAGAAATTGTCTTCCAAGGTCAGGTGCTTACTGTAGAGCCACGGGAGATTCGTGACCAGAAAACGCTTCTCATGTTTGCTGTTACGGATTTTACCGATACCATTATGGTAAAGATGTTCGTCAGAAATGAGCAACTATCAGACCTTCTAGGAACCATCAAAGAGGGCGCCTTCTTGAAAATAAAAGGGGTTACTACAGTAGATAAATATGATGGGGAGTTGACTATTGGCTCTGTCGTAGGTGTTAAGAAAATCTCTGATTTCAGACAGATGCGCAAAGACACCAGCCCGGAAAAGAGAGTGGAATTGCATTGTCACACCAAGATGAGTGACATGGATGGCGTCTCCGCTGTTCAAGATATCGTAAAGCGAGCACATAGTTGGGGACACAAGGCCATTGCCATTACTGACCATGGGGTTGTGCAAGCATTCCCGGATGCCAATCATTTTATAGAAAGATTGGATAAAGAAGATCCATTTAAGATTATTTATGGTGTGGAAGCATATTTGGTTGATGACTCCACAGAAATAGTGGTGGCAGCAGACAATCGAACATTGGATGACATTTACGTAGTTTTTGAGATTAAGACTACCGGATTCAGTGCCCTGTCAGACCGCATTATAGAAATCGGAGCAGTGAAGATTCAAAATGGGAAACAGATAGACAAATATAGTACTTTAGTCAACCCGGAAATTCCAATCCCATTCGACATTGTTAATTTAACAGGGATAACGGACGATATGGTCATGGGCGCACCGAAGATTGTAGAAGTTTTGCCGGAATTTTTGGCATTTGTGGGAGATGCAGCATTGGTGGCATATAATGCAGAAACAAATGTTGGTTTTATTGAACAGAACTGTCAAAATTTACATCTGAATAAGGTGTTTACATATGTGGATACAGAGGCGTTGGCAAGAGTATTGGTGCCGACCTTGGCGAAGCATCAGTTGAATGTAGTTGCAAAAGCCCTAAATATCAGTCTAAAGAATCCGAACCGAGCAGCAGATGCTGTTGAGGCAATGGTCCAGATCTTTGTGAAGTTTATAAAGATGTTGAAAGAGCAAGGAGTCGAGACGCTAGAAGAAGTGAATCGTTTTGGTGAGGCTAATCCGGATGCAATTAAGAAGATGCCAACTTATCATGCTATTATTTTAGCAAAAAATGATGTGGGAAGGGTTAACTTGTACCGACTGATTTCCATGTCTCATTTAACTTATTATGCAAGACGCCCAAGAATTCCCAAAAGTGAGTATTTGCGCCACAGAGAGGGATTAATTATAGGAAGCGCCTGCGAAGCAGGGGAATTATATCAGGCGTTGTTGGAACAAAAATCCGAGGAAGCTATTGCAAAAATCGTGAATTTCTATGACTATTTGGAAATCCAACCGCTTGGAAATAACCGCTTTATGATTGATAGTCCAAAATTCGAAGAGATTCGTTCTGATGAAGATTTGAAAGAATATAATCGTAGGATTGTGAAGTTGGGGGAAGAATTTAATAAGCCGGTAGTGGCTACTTGTGATGTGCATTTTTTGGAGCCGGAAGATGAAGTGTATCGAAGAATTGTCATGGCAGGACAAGGGTTCCCAGATGCAGACAATCAGGCGCCGTTGTACCTTCGAACCACAGAAGAGATGCTAGAGGAATTTACTTACCTTGGTTCACAAAAGGCTTATGAAGTGGTAATTACCAATACAAATAAAATAGCGGATATGATTGAGAAAATTTCTCCAGTTCGCCCGGACAAATGTCCACCTGTCATCGAGGATTCGGACAAACAACTTCGTGAAATTTGCTATCAGAAGGCACACAGCATGTATGGCGAGGAATTGCCGAAGATCGTAGTGGAACGCTTGGAGAGAGAACTAAATTCCATCATTTCAAATGGATTTGCCGTTATGTATATCATTGCACAAAAACTAGTGTGGAAATCCAATGAAGACGGATATTTGGTAGGATCCAGAGGTTCAGTAGGTTCTTCCTTTGTGGCTACTATGGCTGGGATTACCGAAGTAAATCCATTGAGCCCTCATTACTATTGTAGCGAATGCCATTATAGTGATTTTGAATCCCCAGAAGTGCGGAAATATGCCGGGGGTTGCGGATGGGATATGCCGGATAAGAATTGCCCGGTTTGTGGAAAACCGCTTGTCAAAGATGGTTTTGACATTCCTTTTGAAACTTTCCTTGGATTCAAGGGAAATAAGGAACCGGATATCGACTTGAATTTCTCCGGGGATTATCAAAGCACCGCTCATCGTTATACGGAGGTTATTTTTGGAAAGGGTCAGACCTTTCGTGCAGGAACCATTGGTACTTTGGCGGATAAGACAGCTTATGGTTATGTAAAGAATTACTATGAGGAACGTGGAAAAGGTAAAAGAAAATGTGAGATTGAGCGTATGCTCCAAGGCTGTGTGGGAATTCGTAGAAGCACAGGTCAACATCCGGGTGGAATTATCGTTTTGCCGATAGGAGAAGAGATTAATTCTTTCACTCCGGTTCAACATCCGGCTAACGATATGGATACAGATATTATTACTACTCACTTTGATTATCACTCTATTGACCACAACCTGTTAAAACTTGATATTCTGGGTCATGATGATCCGACTATGATTAAGATGTTGGAAGAACTGGTTACCGAGCTTACCGGTGAGCCATTTGTAGCTACCAAAATCAAACTGGACGACCCTGACGTTATGCGTTTATTTGCCGATACCAGTGTACTTGGCATTACACCGGAGGATATTGACGACTGTGCTTTGGGCTGTCTTGGTATTCCGGAATTCGGAACAGAATTTGTTATTCAAATGGTGCAAGATACGAAACCAAAGACATTGTCAGATTTAATTCGTATTTCCGGATTATCACACGGGACGGACGTGTGGCTAAATAATGCGCAGACACTGATTCAAGACGGAAAGGCAACCATTTCTACGGCAATTTGTACTCGCGATGATATTATGACCTTCTTGATTAATAGTGGTCTTGAAAGTGAACGCTCATTTAAGATTATGGAAGCCGTTCGAAAGGGAACAGTAGCAAAAGGAAAATGCGATAATTGGCAGGAATGGAAAGAAGATATGTTGGCGCACAATGTACCGGATTGGTATGTGTGGTCTTGTGAACAGATTAAGTACATGTTCCCGAAGGCTCATGCAGCAGCTTACGTTATGATGGCATATCGTATTGCTTATTGCAAGGTGAATTATCCGTTGGCGTACTATGCAGCATACTTTAGCATTCGTGCAAATGCCTTTTCTTATGAACTTATGTGTCAGGGAAGAGACAAATTAGAATATTATATGAAAAATTATAAAAATCGCAGTGATTCTCTATCTCAAAAGGAGCAGGATACATTAAAAGATATGAGATTGGTACAAGAAATGTATGCCAGAGGATTTGAATTTTTGCCAATTGACATTTATAAATCCAAAGCTACCAAGTTTCAGATTGTAGATGGAAAACTGTTACCACCGTTTAGCAGTATCGAAGGCATGGGAGATAAAGCGGCGGAAGCAGTGGAAAAAGCAGCGGCACAAGGACCGTATTTGTCACTGGATGATTTCAGACAACGAACCAAGGTTAGTAAGACTGTAATCGATTTTATGGCAGATTTGGGGCTGTTTGGAGATTTGCCGGCTACCAATCAATTATCATTGTTTGATTTTTAAAAAAGTTAATATGATAAGAAAATAGGGATGCAGCCAAGCGTGGTTGCATCCCATTTTAAAACTCTTCTATTGATTCTCGAACTTTTGATTAAATTTATCAAGCCATAACGCAGCTATAATTCCAGCTACCAAGCATACTAGGTTGATGATGCAAGATGCCAAGGATATTGTAAAGCTTTGGAAAGGAATAATCATTACCGTTGCAGCAATCACAATACCGATAATTCCATGGAATGCTACAGAATGATGATGAGTAAACAGTGCATCCACAGCTTTTGCAAACAGAATTACTGTTGCCAAAGCACCAATACCTGCAGGAATGAGTACGCCAAAATCAAAACTACTGATACCATCTACAAATGGTTGATACAGGCCGAGTGGCATGAGCAAGGTGGAAAAACTCATTCCAGGAGCAATTACACTTAATGCCAGACAAAAGCCACAGAATAGATACCAGAAAAAGTTTGGTGTAATGTCTACAGAAAGTAGTCTTAAGCCAATCAGTAAAGCAAAGATAACAAGTGCCGCTATTACCAAGGACACATAGGATTTTTTGTTCCTTCCTTGTTCTCCTGCCTCGCGGAACAGAGAAGGTAGCATTCCGGCAATTAAACCAATGAAGACGCACACAGAAGGTGCCTCATATCGCTCTAACAAAAATGCCAAGAGCTTTGCAATACCTAGGAAACCGATGACTGCACCGATACCGTAAGGCAATAGTTTTGGCAAATGTGTTTTTAGTTTGCGGAAAGGGTCTGCCAAAAATTCCATAATAGTTTTATAAATGCCAAAAATAACACAGAGCACTCCCCCGGAAATTCCCGGTAACACAGCTCCAAGACCTACCAAGGCCCCTTGCAAAATTTGAAAAAGAAAACGAAATTTCATTCTTGTTATCACCTCATATTATTTTTATGTTCATTATATCATTGATTATGATGAATGCAAGTTGGAAATTGAAATTAATACTTTACCACGATAAAGTGTTGTGATATAATGTATACGTTAATTTTATGAAAGAACATGAAAGGAAGGATAAAACATGTCGAGTATAGATAAAAAAGTAATCATGTTAGGCAACGAAGCCATTGCTCGTGGTGCATACGAAGCAGGCGTCAAAGTATCTGCTGCATATCCGGGAACACCAAGTACGGAAATCAGCGAACAGATTGTAAAATACAAAGATGACATTTATGCAGAATGGTCACCAAATGAAAAAGTAGCAGCCGAAGTTGCAATAGGGGCAAGTTTGGCAGGAGTTCGTGCCATGGCTTGTATGAAACATGTAGGTTTGAATGTGGCGTCAGACCCGTTATATACGGTGTCATACATGGGCGTAAACGGAGGGTTAGTATTAGTAGTTGCAGACGATCCGGGTCTTTATAGTTCTCAAAATGAACAAGATACTCGCATGGTTGCAAGAGCAGCGCAGGTGCCTGTATTGGAACCATCAGATAGTATGGAAGCAAAGGAATATGTGAAAGCCGCCTTTGAAATCAGCGAAGTTTTTGACAGACCGGTTATTCTCCGTACCACTACAAGATTGGCGCACTCTCAAGGGTTAGTAGAACTCTGCGACCGTCAGGAAGTAGAAGATGTACCGTATGTAAAAAATATAGCAAAGACAGTTATGATGCCGGGAAATGCTAAACTTCGTCACGTAGAAATAGAAAAGCGTAATTTGGAATTGGCAGAGGCAGCGAATACATTGCCGATTAATACTGTAGAAATGAAGGATACCAAAATTGGTGTTATTACCAGCGGTATTCCTTACCAATATGTGAAGGAAGCATTGCCGGAAGCTTCCATATTAAAACTTGGAATGGTGAACCCACTTCCGAAGAAACTGATTACGGAATTTGCTTCAAAAGTGGATGTACTTTACATAGTAGAAGAATTAGATCCGGTAATCGAAGAACAAGTAAAATCTTGGGGAATCAAAGCAATCGGAAAAGAAATCTTTACCGTGCAAGGCGAATACAGTGCAAATATGATTCGCAAGGCGATTTTGAAAGAAGAGATTGATGTAAAAGCACCTGCAGCAGCACCGGGTAGACCACCAATTCTTTGCCCGGGATGTCCTCACAGAAGTGTGTATTATGTGTTGAATAAATTGAAACTTCATGCAGCAGGGGATATTGGATGTTACACATTAGGAGCAGTAGCGCCGTTAAGTGTAGTAGACTCCGTTATCTGTATGGGTGCAAGTATTTCCAGTCTTCACGGAATGGAAAAGGCCAAAGGTAAAGAGTATGTAAAAAATTGGGTGGCAGTAATCGGTGACTCTACATTTTTACATACAGGTGTAAATTCCCTTATGAATATGGTTTACAACAAAGCAACTGGAACAGTGATGATTTTGGATAACTCTACTACCGGAATGACAGGACATCAAGACCATGCAGCCACGGGTAAGACCTTACTCGGCGAACCTACCAATGCAATTGATATTCCAAACTTGTGCCGTGCAATTGGTGTAAAAAATGTGCTGGAAGTCAATGCATTTGACATTGCTACATTAGAAAAAGTAGTGAAAGAGGAAGTGGCAAAGGACGAGGTTTCTGTTATTATCACAAAAACACCTTGTGTGTTGTTAGACAAGTCAAAGAAACCAGTATATGTTGCACATCCAGACAAATGTAAAAAGTGCGGCATGTGTATGAAACCGGGATGTCCGGCAATGACAAAAAATCCAGATGGAACTATTCGTATTGATGACACCATGTGTACAGGATGCGGACTTTGCGAAACATTGTGTAAGTTTAATGCAATAGAACTTTTGAAGGCAGGTGATAAGTAATGGCAACGAAAAATATTATGATTGTCGGTGTGGGAGGACAAGGAACTCTGCTTACCAGCCGAATTTTAGGAGGACTTGCCATTGCAGGTGGATATGATGTGAAACTGTCAGAAGTACATGGTATGGCGCAGCGTGGCGGAAGTGTAGTAACTTTTGTTCGCTATGGCGATGCAGTGGCAGAACCAATCGTAGAAGAAGGTCAGGCAGATGTTATCATCGCTTTTGAAAAATTGGAAGCGTTGAGATACTCACATTTCTTAAAAAAGGATGGCGCTTTAATTATCAATGACTGGAGAATTGATCCGATGCCAGTGGTAATCGGAGCAGCACAGTATCCAGAAAATATCATTGAAAATTTGGCGAAAGAGCACCAAGTATATACGGTGAATGCAACAGAAGAAGCTAAAAAGTTAGGAAATTCAAGAGTCTTTAATATGATTGTATTAGGCATTGCTGCACAGCACATGGATTTCCCAAAAGAATTGTGGTATGAAGTAATTGAAAAAACGGTACCACCGAAAACTATTGATATTAACAAACAAGCATTTGAAGTAGGATACAGTTTATAGAAACAGGAGGAAGACTTATCATGGCATGGACAGAACGATATCGTGACCAAAAAGTAGAATGTATGAGTCGAGATGAGATGACAGCTCTGCAAAGTGAGCGATTGGTAAAGCAAGTTGCAAATGTATACAATAATGTGGCATTCTACAACAAAAAGATGAAGGAACTTGGAATTGAACCAGGAGACATTAAAGGAATTGAAGATATCGACAAACTTCCTTTTACAACAAAAGAAGATTTGCGAGACAATTATCCGTTTGGGCTTTTGGCTGTACCGAAATCCAAGGTTGCCAGAGTACAAGGCTCTTCCGGTACCACAGGTAAACTGACTCTTGCTTCTTATACTGCAAACGACGTGGAACTCTGGGGAGAATGTGTAGCCAGATGTCTGACCATGGCAGGATTGACAGAAGATGATATTATTCATACTTGTTACGGATATGGCCTTTTCACGGGTGGTATGGGTATCGATTTTGGAATCCGCAAAATGGGAGCATTGGCAGTTCCAATGTCATCTGGGAATACTCAAAGACAAATGATGTGTATGGAAGACTTTGGCGCAACTGCCATTGCATGTACACCATCTTATGCATTACATTTGGCAGAATCTCTTCGCGATGCAGGCATTGTGGAAAGATTGAAGCTGAAAGCAGGTGTTTTGGGTGCAGAGCCATGGACAGTAGAAATGCGTGAGAAGATTGAAAATATCCTTGGCATTAACTGCTTTGATATCTATGGTTTGTGCGAGATTTTAGGACCTGGTGTAGCAATGGAATGTATTCACCATGAAGGTCTCCATGTACATGAAGATTATTTCTATCCTGAAATTTTGAATCCTGCAACAAATAAAGCTTGCGCAGATGGAGAAACCGGTGAATTAGTATTTACTACACTGACCAAAGAAGCAATGCCCCTTATTCGTTACAGAACAAAGGATTTAACAAGCATTGACCACAGCACTTGTAAATGCGGTAGAACACTTCCGAGAATTTCTAAATTCAAGGGACGTACAGACGATATGAAAGTTATCCGTGGTGTAAACGTGTTCCCAACTCAAGTCGAGACAGCTCTTTTAAGTATGGGTGGAGATGTAGCACCGCATTACTTAATGATTGTAGAACGAGAAGGAAATCTAGATAAATTAACAGTTATGGTAGAAGTAGACGAACGTTACTTCTCTGATGAAATCCGCGCATTGGAAGGTCTCAAGAACAAGATTGCCGGTGTACTCAAACAGGCACTTGGTATTTCCGTTCATGTTAAATTAGTAGAACCAAAGACAATCGAACGTAGCGAAGGCAAAGCAAAACGTGTGATTGACAAGAGAAATCTATAGGAGGGAACAAACATGACAATTAAGCAATTATCTGTGTTTTTGGAAAATAGAGAAGGCCGCCTGGATGAAGTTTTGAAAACGTTGGGCAACAATGAGGTGAATATCGTAGCTTTGAGTCTTGCAGATACGGCGGATTACGGAATGCTTCGTATGATTGTATCAGACCCACAGAAGGGTAGAGACGTATTGAAAGCAGCAGGGATCACTTCTATGCTGACAGATGTGGTAGCTCTTCGTGTGCCTCATGCTACAGGTTCATTAAGCAAAGCGATGCATGAACTTATGGCAGGTGGTGTTAATGTAGAATATATGTATGCGTTTGCAAATGGAGCAGATGCATCCGCAGTCTTGAAGTCTGATGACCCAACCAAAGTAGTTACTATTTTGAGAGCAAATGGATTTGATGTTTGGGAAGCAGATGAAGCATATCACGCAAATTGTTAAAGAAAAAAGGAACCGATTTTTCGGTTCCTTTTCTTTTAATCTCATTTCTTTGTTGCTTTTTATATAAACTTCATATTAAAAGGCACATATTAAAGATTAAAGTTTTACTACGTTGACTGCTTGTGGTCCTTTAGCGCCTTCTGTTACTTCATATTCAACAGCTTGGCCTTCTTCTAAAGTTTTGTATCCTTCCATGTTCAAACCTGAATAGTGAACGAATACGTCGTTACCAG
Organism: Faecalimonas sp.; assembly: GCA_045648005.1. Lineage (GTDB taxonomy): Bacteria > Bacillota > Clostridia > Lachnospirales > Lachnospiraceae > Faecalimonas. The sequence goes on from JAZRND010000035.1 coordinate 54,508, forward strand.
CTTCATCAGAAATGAATCCGTAACCCTTTTGGTTGTTGAACCACTTCACTGTACCTTTACTCATGCTTCTGTCCTCCATTAATTGTAACTTTAGTAAAAATAATACTTTAACAGACTAGCACAATCAAGTGCTCTTGTCAATGAATTACAGTAAATCATTATTCTTTTTTTGTGATTCTTTCAAAAACCATATCATATCCGTCATTTCCATAATTCAAAGAACGATTCACACGGCTAATTGTAGCAGTGGAAGCACCGGTCTTTTCCGCAATTTCCAAATATGTTTTTTGTTCGCGTAACATTTTGGCAACTTCAAAACGCTGTGACAATGAGAGCAACTCATTGACCGTGCAAATATCTTCAAAAAATGTATAACATTCTTCTTTATCTTTCAGACTTAATATTGCATCAAATAAAAAATCAACGGCATCTGTTCTTATCTGTTTACTCATATGGATATTCTCCTTTACGACTTTATCTCTTTCACATATTACCACATTAAATTCATAAAGTCCATATTTTTGTCAGAATATGTGCTTTATTTTTGTTTATGCTAAAACATTATAAGATTAGATAAGGGGTAATATTATGAGTCAAGATGAAAAAAAGAAGGAGATAAAAGAGTTTTATGATTATCTTTCTCATGCTGCATCTTTACAAGATTGTACCGGACTGATTCCGGGGTTGGCAGCATCTGAAGCAGAAAGAGAAGCATATGAAGCTATACATCGATATCTCCCACAAATTTTAGACGAAGATAAAGATGATATATAGTCTGATCAAAATGGGAACAAAAAACACATTTTCTCATATAGTATAAAGAAAAATACTAAATGGAGTTTTTATGAAAAAACGTATTTTGGCATTCACACTTGTTGCAGTGCTTGTGGTTACAATGCTGCTCGGGTGTTCTCCAAAAGAAGAAACAGGTAACACAAAAGTCGTATTAAATGAGGTCGCACATTCTATTTTCTATGCGCCAATGTATGTGGCTATTGAAGAGGGGTATTTTGCAGAAGAAGGAATTGACCTTGAATTGGTCTGTGGATTTGGAGCTGATAAAGTTATGACAGCTGTTCTTTCAGGAGAAGCAGATATTGGATTTATGGGTTCCGAATCTTCCATCTACACTTACAATGAAGGCGCAAAGGATTATGTTGTGAACTTTGCACAATTAACTCAACGAGCAGGGAACTTCCTAGTTGCAAAGAAAGAGATGCAGGATTTTAAATGGGAAGATTTAAAGGGAACCACAGTTCTTGGTGGACGAAAAGGTGGTATGCCACAAATGGTATTTGAGTACATTTTAAAGCAAAATGGGATTCAACCACAGACAGATTTAACCATTAATCAGAACATTGATTTTGGATCTACCGCAGCAGCATTTTCCGAGGGACAGGGAGATTTCACTGTAGAATTTGAACCGCATGCTACAGCGTTAGAAAGTGCAGGCAAGGGTTATGTAGTTGCATCTCTAGGAACAGATAGTGGTTATGTGCCGTATACAGCATTTTCAGCAAAAGGAAGTTATATAGAAAAAAATCCGGATGTGATTCAAGGATTCACCAATGCTCTGCAAAAAGGAATGGATTATGTACAGTCGCACACACCGGCAGAAATTGCAAAAGTCATTGCACCACAGTTTGCTGAAACAGATATTGGCACCATTACCACCATTGTAAACCGCTATTATGAGCAAGACACATGGAAATCTGATTTGATTTTTGAAAAAGAAAGTTTCGAGTTGTTACAAGATATTCTGGATGCAGCCGGCGAATTATCCAAGCGCGCATCTTATGAGGATTTGGTTAATATAGAATTCGCAAAAAAAGCAGCTGACTAGCTGCTTTTTTCTTTTTTTGTATTTGGTTTTTTCGGAGCCGGCATTTCGTCAATTAGTTTTTCAATCAACAGTTTTTTTACATATACATCCATGGATAGAGAGCAGATAAAAGAGAAGAATTGTAATAATTCTCGGTCGTCTCCCTCTGTATCGGAAAAGCGATCCATGGAGTTTTTGTAAATGGTTTCAATGTCTTTTTGTATCAGCGAAGTACGGTCTTTCTCAAAAGCACAGACTTCATCATATATATAAGCTATATCCACAGATCCCTCTGATTGGAAATATTTTTCTGTAATCGGTGCTAAAAGGGTCTCAATATCCTTCATAGACAAAATGTTTTTAAAATAGTAAATAAAGGTCAAGAGTAGTAAATGCTCTTTAGAATACTTCTTCTTGCTTGGAGAAGGTAATAAATCATTTTTGGCGTAATTGTTAATCATAGTTTTGGTTAACACTTTATCTTCCGCATATCGCTTGGTTGATTTTAATTGCTTTTCCATGAAAGAAGTCACTTGGTCCATGTATAGATCTATGTTTGGAATGTCTGTAGATTTCACATAGTCTATGCGTGCAATGCTTTCTAGTATGCTGTTTAATAAATCATTTTTATCAATTGTCATGTTATCACCTCGATGCGTCTATTATATAGTAAAGAAAACTATATATCAAGCGTGAGAGGAAAATTATTTTAGATGACAGTATTCCTGATTTATACTATAATAGTCTGTAAAAGGAGTAAGTTATATGAGCATTTATAATACATTAAATCAGGAACAACAGGAAGCCGTATTTCACACAGAAGGCCCACTTCTGATTTTGGCAGGAGCAGGATCTGGAAAGACTCGCGTATTGACTCATCGAATTGCATATTTGATTGAAGAACAGGGCGTAAATCCTTGGAACATTTTAGCTATCACATTTACAAACAAGGCTGCAGGTGAGATGAGGGAACGAGTGGATCGTCTTGTGGGATATGGTTCGGAAAGCATCTGGGTTAGTACATTTCACTCTACCTGTGTGCGGATTTTAAGACGCTATATAGACCGATTGGGATATGGAACTAATTTTACTATTTACGATGCAGACGACCAGAAGACTCTGATGAAGGATGTTTGCAAACAATTGAAGATAGATACCAAAATATACAAAGAACGCAATCTTTTGGCGGCCATTTCTTCTGCAAAAGATGAAATGATTATGCCAGATGAATATGAATTAAATGCGGGTGGGGATTACCATAAGAAGAAAATCGCCCAGGTTTATCGTGAGTACGAGAAACAACTAAAAGCCAATAACGCATTGGATTTTGATGACCTATTAGTGAAAACAGTGCAACTTTTGCAGACCCAGCCGGATATTTTAGAGTATTATCAGGAACGTTTTCGTTATATTATGGTGGATGAGTATCAGGATACAAACACGGTGCAGTTTAAATTTATCAGCATTTTGGCCAAAAAGTACAGAAATCTCTGTGTGGTGGGGGATGATGACCAGTCTATTTACAAATTTAGAGGCGCCAATATTCAAAACATTTTGAATTTCGAAAATGTTTTTGAAGATGCTAGGGTTATTAAGTTAGAGCAGAATTATCGATCTACCGAACATATTTTAGATGCGGCTAATGGCGTGATCCGAAATAATTACGGCAGAAAAGCGAAGACTCTTTGGACGGATAACGGCGAGGGAGAGAAAATTCGTTTTGAACAGTTTGACAACGCATTTGAAGAAGCAGAATTTGTGGTGGATGATATTCGCGAGCATGTGCGAAATGGGGAACGTTCTTACAATGAACACGCCATCCTTTATCGGACGAATGCCCAATCTCGTATGTTTGAAGAAAAACTGATTACTGCGAATATCCCATACAAAGTAGTGGGCGCAGTGAATTTCTATGCAAGAAAAGAAATTAAGGATTTGCTAGCATATTTAAAGACCATTGATAATGGACTAGATGATTTGGCAGTACGAAGGATCATTAATGTGCCAAAGCGTGGCATTGGTTTGACCACCATCAATCGAGTACAGGAAAACGCTACAATGCGTGGCGTTGGATTCTATGAAGCGCTTCGCACGGCGGATATGATTCCTGGCGTGGGAAAGGGTGCATCCAAGTTGGAATCTTTTGTGGCTCTGATTGAGCATTTTAAAGAGAAGGCGAAAACCAAGCTAGTGTCAGAGCTTATGCAAGAAATTCTGGATTATACAGGATATGAAGATGAACTTCGGGAAGAAGGTGGCGAAGAAGCAGAGCTCCGCCTGGAAAATATCGGAGAATTCAAAACCAAGATTGCAGCTTACGAAGAATCTTGCATTGATGAAATGCCGACTTTAAGTAGATTTTTGGAAGAAGTGGCACTGGTTGCAGATATTGATAGTTTGGACGAGAATAGCGATTATGTCGTATTGATGACGTTGCACAGTGCAAAAGGTCTTGAATTTCCGGAAGTGTATCTGGTGGGAATGGAAGATGGAATCTTTCCAAGTTATATGACGTTACAGTCAGATGACCCAAGTGAAATCGAGGAAGAACGTCGCCTTTGTTATGTAGGTATCACTAGGGCAATGGAAAATCTAACCCTTACCTGCGCGAGACGAAGAATGATGCATGGGGAAACACAGTATAATAAAATGTCTCGGTTCCTAACAGAAATACCGGTGGAATTGATTGCTTCCGCGCGAGGAGTGCGAAAAGAAGAATATAGCATGCCAATACAAAATCCTTATGTACAGGCAAAACAAACTTTCCGCACACAGGCATTTGCACCAACTAAACCGGCTCAAAACTTTGCAGTAAAAACAGGTGGTGGGCTGGACTATGAAGTCGGTGACCGTGTAAGACATATGAAATTCGGAGAAGGCTTGGTTACTGGAATTGTTGAAGGTGGTCGTGATTATGAAGTTACCGTGCAATTCGATGCGGTCGGTGTAAAAAAAATGTTTGCGGGATTTGCAAAGCTTCAAAAAATTTAGTTTGCATAAATTTATAAAAACTACATATGGTAATATCAGTGTAATAATGTTATAATGAACACAACATAAGCGGACTGTAAATACAGTAGAAAGGGTGTGTAGTATGAATAAAATTGAGGAAATGATTTCAGCAACAAAATTGAATGAAATCTTGCAAAAAAGGGATGATGACAAGATTAAGAAAACAATACTTTGGGTATTGGCTGTTGTAGGAGCTATCGTTGCTATCGCAGCAATTGCGTATGCAGTGTATCGTTTCTTTACACCGGATTATTTGGATGATTTTGAGGATGATTTCGAAGACGATTTCGAAGATGAATTTTTAGATGAGGAAGAAGTTTAAAAGTAATGTAAAAGGGTCTGTCAGGACAGACCCTTTTTTACTTATTTATTCTAGAAGGAGAGGCATACGTGAAAAAAGGACAAGTATATGAGGGCATCATAGAAAAAGTGGAATTTCCTAATAAAGGCATTGTATCAGTCGATGGAGAAGAGAAAAAAGTTCTTGTAAAGAATGGAATTCCGGGACAGCGGGTACGTTTCTGTGTGAATAAGCTACGCAAAGGAAAGGCAGAGGGGCGTTTGCTCGAGGTGCTAGAAAAGTCACCATTAGAAACAAGAGAACCCGTTTGTAGCATTTTCCCTGCTTGCGGTGGTTGCATGTATCAAACCATGGCTTATGATGAGCAGATAGAGATGAAAGCGCAGCAAGTAAAAGAAATTTTGGACGCTGCCATAGTGGGAGACTATGAGTTTGTGGGAGTAAAAAGAAGCCCGAAGGAATTTTCTTATCGCAACAAAATGGAATTCTCCTTTGGTGATGAATACAAAGATGGACCATTATCACTTGGATTACATAAGAAGGGTAGCACCTATGATGTATTGACTGCCCATGATTGTAAACTGGTACATCCGGACATGACCAAGATTTTGTGTTGTGTTTTAGCATATTTCAAGGAACGAAACGTCTCGTATTATAAAAAGATGCAGCATGTAGGGTATTTACGTCACTTGCTGTTAAGAAGAGGAGAACATACAGGTGAGATTTTAGTAAATCTTGTTACTACAACACAAGATGAATATGACTTGCAGCCACTGGCAAATGCTTTGTTGGCATTAGAATTAGAAGGAACGATTGTTGGAATTTTGCATATCCTAAATGACTCTTTATCTGATGTAGTGCAAAGCGATGAGACGAGGGTGCTCTACGGAAAAGATTATTTTTATGAAAAATTATTGGGTATTGAATTTAAAGTAACGCCATTTTCTTTCTTTCAACCAAACTCCAAAGCAGCAGAGGTACTTTACAGTACCGTCAGAGAATATTTGGGAGACATGAAAGGAAAGGTGCTTTATGATCTGTTCAGCGGAACAGGAACGATTGGTCAGATTCTTTCTCCGGTTGCGGAGAAGGTTATTGGAGTTGAGATTATAGAAGAAGCAGTGGTTGCTGCAAATGAGAACGCCAAAAGAAATGGTATTACAAACTGCAAGTTCTTGACTGGGGACGTTTTTAAGGTGTTGGATGAGATTGAAGAAAAACCGGATGTGATAGTCCTTGATCCACCACGAGATGGTATTCATCCAAAGGCGCTTCCGAAGATTTTGGATTATGGAGTAGATACCATTGTCTATATTTCTTGCAAAGTAACCAGTCTTGCAAGGGATTTGGAAATGATACAGGCCAAAGGTTATCGCGTAGTGAAAACAGTGGCGGTGGACCAGTTTTGTCATACGGTGCATGTGGAGACGGTAGCTTTATTGGAAAGAGTGTAATATCACATTGAATTTACTAAAAAATAAAGAAGGAGTTACAATGAGAATGGTAGCAGAAAGAGATATTTATTGTATTAAAAATGAACACATAACAGTACAGATACATAAAAGAGGAGCTACACTGTGGTCTATCAAGGATTCCGAAGGAAATGAATATTTGTGGCAGGGGAATCCGGATTATTGGGCAAAAAGAGCTCCAAATCTTTTTCCATATATTGCTCGTTTGACGGATAAAAAATATGTACTTGATGGCAATGTCTACGAAATGGGCAGTCATGGATTTGCGAAAGATATGGATTTTGCTGTAGAACAAATGTCGGATAATCATATCATGTTTTCCTTGAAAAATAATGCAGAAACATATAGTCAATACCCATATGAATTTGAGTTTGGGATTTCTTACAGATTAGAAGATAGAAAAATTGAAATTATTTATAGCGTTTATAATCAAGACAAAAAGGTCATGTATTTCGGATTGGGCGGACATCCGGGATTTAATGTGCCATTTGAGAAGGATACGGTTTTTGAAGATTACTATTTGGAATTTGATGAAGTTGCAGACGCCAAACGTGTGGGATTTTCTGAAGATTGCTTTCTTACAGGCGAAGATACGGAATATCCTCTGGTGGGTGGAAAACGTATACAACTAAACCATTCATTATTTGACGATGATGCGATTGTGTTAACAGGTATGTCGCGAGGTGTTACGTTGACATCGAATAAAGGCAAGAGATCTCTTCGTGTACAATATCCGTCTATGCCGTATTTAGGTATTTGGCATAAGCCGAAAGTAGCTGCGCCGTATGTCTGCATTGAGCCATGGACTTCCTTGCCATCTAGAAAGGGAATAGTGGAAGATTTGTCCAAACAGCCGAGTTTAGTTTCACTGGAGCCTGACGGCAAGTATAGAAATGGATTTACTATTGAATTGATTTAAAGGAATATCACAATCTATATTTAATGCTAAAAAGAAGCAGGCTATTGACCTGCTTCTTATTTTTACTCAATTATATAATCTAAAAATTTAGAAATCTGTTCCGCGTGTGGGGTGGTGATTGAGATGCCAAAACACAAGTCTTTCGGGTCGTAGCTGTATAAGTTTGTGATTTTGGAACAGTCATCTACATTGATGAAAATCGGAACTGGATTTTCCATTTCCTCTGGTTTCGTACAATCCGGAAATACAATGTTCTTTGCGTCTGTCGCATCTCCAGAAGTAGACTCCAAGTATTCATAAACCGTCAAATCGATATACAATAAGCGAGATTTATATGTTTCTAATTCTTCCGCACTTAACACTTCTCTTAAGTCTGCAAAAACTCCGCCATATGCAAAGTCCATAAGATGATTAACAGGGCAAACTACGAAGTCTAGACTTCCTGCACCACTTTGTACAGTGATGGTTTCCTGTGTTTGGAAATCAGCTGCATTTTCTCCAGTTAGGGCAAAGTTTGTGGTAAAGGCCACTTGCGTTTTGTTGTCCTTAATTCCTTGTGATTTCAAAAAACCGTCTGCCAAATCTTTTTCCGGTGTTTTCCCTTCGTATTGCAAAGTATTTACAAAAATACCGTTTAGCAAGATGTTTGGTTGAGATAAGATATCGTATCCGAAAAATCCGATGGCAAATACGGCAAGGGAAATGCCAATTACACGAAGAATGTTGTAATCCCAGAAGTAGCGCCATTTTTGCCCAAAGGTCCCGTGCTTTGTGATGGCCTCTCGTTCTTCTCTAAATTCGTCTTTAAAAGCCATAGTCTTCTCCTATTTCATAATAAAGTCAATAAAATCCAATGTCTTGGTTTTGTGTGGTAAGTCTTCCATAATACCTAATGCAAAGGAACCTTCCGCTGAATTATATATACCTGCTAATTTTTCACAGTGTGTAATATCAATCAATACCGGTACCGGATCTTTCATGGCATCTGGGTTGGTGCAATCCGGTAGTTTAATGTCTGATACATCTTTATCATTTTCATAAGCCGTTTCTAATTCGGTAATAACTGCTTTGTCTATGTACAACAAATGATCTTTATATTCCAGTAATTGTTGTTGATTTAAGAAAGCTCTCAAATCTGTGAATAAGTTATTGTATGCCAAATCTTGTATGCTAGTAATCGGAGCTGCAATAAAGTCTAAAGCATCATGTTCCTTTTGTGCCAAAATGGCTTCACTTGCTTGGTATGCTTTTTCAGCATCACCTTCTCCATTTGGCCAATATGCATAGTTACTATTTAGCATAACGCCACCATATGATGTGTCGATATTGTTTTCCTTTTCAAAGTCTTGGGCAAGCTTTTCTGCTTTGCTGTTAGCGCTTTCTTCGCTCGCATTTAAGAAGAAGCCTTGCATGACATAAACAGGAGCAGTCACTTTCTTATATACGAAAAAGAACAGGCATATAATACCCAAAGACCAAATTAGAATATGCCATTTATAATACTTCCAAAAGAACGCTAAACGCTCCTTTCCTGATTTGTCCTTCAAATAATCCCGCTGTCTTTTAATAAAACCCATTTTATTTCCTCCTTACTATCTTTATCAATATATCATAACATGGGTGAAATTACTAATAAAAAAAGTGTAAAATATTGTAAATGTTTTAGCAAACTGTTATAGTTGGGAAAAAGTGACGTGGGGAAGAGGAGAATAAAAGAATGAAACAACTATGGAATTGGTGTAAGAAAGAGATTGTTTTGTGCATTGCCATTATATTGGCAGTGGTTTCAACGTTTTTTATACATCCAGATAGAGGTTACATAGAATATATTGATTTTAGGACTTTGGCAATTTTGTTTTGTTTAATGGCAGTGATGGCGGGGCTACAGAAGATCGGGACTTTTCGTTTTGTGGCAGAGAAATTGTTGGAACGAGTAAAACACATAAAAGGTTTGGTGTTTATTCTTGTTATGCTGTGCTTTGTGTTCAGTATGTTGATTACAAATGATGTGGCTCTTATTACATTTGTGCCGTTTACTTTTATAGTGTTGAAAATGATATTAGGAGATCGGGCAGAAACATTGGTAGTTCCGGTTGTGGTAATGCAAACTATAGCAGCAAATCTGGGAAGTATGTTGACTCCAATAGGAAATCCGCAAAATTTGTATTTGTATGGAAAAAGCGGTATTTCTTTTGTAGACTTCATTGTTTTGATGTTGCCGTATACAGTGATTGCTTTTGTTCTTCTGGGTATTTGGTGCGTGATTTTGCCATACGGAGGAACCAAGAAATGTCAATTAAACCTTGAGGAGAAAACATCGCTCGCATCTTCAAAAGGTTCTCTGTTGGTTTATGCAGGTTTGTTTGTTTTCTGTATTCTCACAGTGACGCATATCATTCCTTATTTTGTTACTTTATTACTAGTAATTATTGTGCTTTGTATTATGGATAAAGAAGTGCTTGGTAGGGTGGACTATTCCTTGTTGTTTACTTTTGTGGGATTTTTTGTATTCGTTGGGAATGTAGGAAGAATACCGGAATTTCACCATTTTCTTCAACAGATTGTCGACGGCAACGAGGTGCTTACCAGCGTGATTGCCAGTCAGTTCATGAGCAATGTTCCGGCAGCGTTACTTTTATCAAGGTTTACGCAGCAATACAGACTGCTGATAGTAGGTACAAATCTAGGTGGGCTTGGAACGTTGATTGCATCTATGGCCAGTCTGATTTCGTTTAAATATATAGGAAAAGAATATAAGCATATGAGAGGAAAATATTTGTTTTATTTTACGTTGGCTAACTTGCTGTTTCTGGCAGTTTTTCTTGTGTACGTGACATTGCAATAAGATGAAAAAAGAGTATAATGAAGGAAATGATTGTTAAATTATAAGGAGGAAAATCTCAATGGGCAATATGGCAAAATATGATAAGAATATGGCGTTGCAAACAACTATAAATAGAAAAGATGTTCAGTTCTATGCAGCAGATGATGTGTGCATGAGTTTGCATGGTGTTTGGTATGAAGACGGAAAGTTTCGCCGTTTGCCTGAAGCAGTAGCAAAGACCGTTAGTGAAGGGGTACACTATGGACATTCTCTGACAGCGGGAGGACGCCTACGTTTTATAACAGATAGTAATTACATCGCTATTTCCGTGCAATATGGCAGCATTGAAAATACGTCTACGGTACCAGTAGGAACCACAGCAGGATTCGATTTATATGAAACAGTAGATGGAAAACAGATTCACCGAGGTGTATTTGCACCACCATTAGACGTCAAAGACAAATATGAATCAGAAAAGCAACTTCCTGGTTCGGGGGAACGCGAATTAACCCTAGTATTTCCACTTTACAGCGAGGTAAAAGCGCTGTACATTGGTGTGGCAGAAGGTTCTACCGTGAGACCGGCAACTGATTATACATATCAGAAACCAGTGGTTTACTATGGAAGCTCGATTACCCACGGAGTGTGTGCATCCAGACCTGGAAATACGTACCCGCATCAAATATGCAGAGAATTAGATTGTGATTTTGTAAGCCTTGGTTTTGGCGGGAATGCTATGGGTGAACAGGAGATGGCAGATTATATTGCTACTTTGGATATGTCAGTTTTTGTCTTGGATTATGATTATAACGCTCCAAGTTTGGAACATTTAGCAAACACACATGAACGATTTTATGAGACGGTGCGAAGGGCAAATCTGGATTTGCCGATTGTGATTGTCAGCAGACCTAAACTTCTTACAGAAGCAGAAAAACCAAGATTCGAAATTGTAAAATCCACATATGAACATGCAATTTCAGAAGGAGATAAAAACGTGTATTTTGTTCCGGGATATGAGCTTATCACGGAAGATATTATGGAAACGGCAAAAGTGGATTTGGCCCATCCAAATGATTTAGGATTTTACTTTATGGCAAAGCGAATCGGTAGAGAATTGAAAGAAATATTAAAATAGATATTAAAAAAGGAGTGAAAGATATGAGGTTGGAAGTGAAGGGACTAAAAAAGTCGTTTGGAGAAACAGAAGTACTACATGGGGTCACTTTTTATTTGGAAAGTGGGCGAGCATTAGGTCTCTTGGGAAGAAATGGCGCTGGGAAAACCACTACCATTCGAATTTTAATGGATGTTTTTAAGGCCAGTGAAGGTACTATTTTAATGGATGGAAAGACCTTTATTCCAAAAGACTTTCAAATTGGATATTTACCGGAGGAGAGAGGCCTATATCCGAAAAAGACAGTAAATGAACAACTGATTTATTTGGCCATGCTTCGTGGTATGACTGCAAAGCAGGCAAAGGAAAATACAAAAAAATGGTTGACTCGTATGGGTGTATTAGAGTACGGAGAACGAAAATTAGAGACTTTATCCAAAGGCAATCAACAGAAGGTGCAACTGGCACAGACGCTTCTTTGTGACCCGAATTTGATTATACTAGACGAGCCATTTTCTGGATTAGATCCAGTTAATGCACAAATATTGAAAGACGTAATTAAAGAGCAGATACAAGAAGGGAAATTGGTAATTTTTTCTAGCCACCAGATGAGCTATGTGGAAGAGTTTTGCGACAATATAGTGATTTTAAATCATGGCGATGTTGTTCTGGAGGGTGATTTGAAAGAAATCAAGCGAGAGTTTGGTCGAGAGCGTTTAGTATTATCTAGCCTTGGAGAAAATCCGGAACAATTGGCAACCTGTTTACGAGAGGATTTTTCAGATTTGTTGGATGTAGAAAAAGTGCAAAAAGATAGGGTAATTGTTCGTAAAAAGCAAGAGGAAAATAAAACGTTTATTCTCCAACGCTTAATCGAAAAAGGAATTGATTTAGAGTATTTTGGACTTTACGAACCATCCTTGAACGACATTTTTGTAGAAAAGGCAGGTGACGAGTAATGAAACAGTTCTGCACCGTTTTAAAGTTTGAATTAAATAATTATTTTAAAAATAAAAGTTTTGTTATCACTACCTTTGTGCTGGCATTTATTATAGCAGCAATAGTGATTGTTCCGACCTTCATTCCGGGACTTTTAGGAGAAGATGTGAAAACAGAAGAACCGAATGCGTCAGGGGATATTATTGTCGAGGATGAGACAGGTGATATGGAAGAACAGGCACTTGGTATTTGCTTTGGAAAGGAAGCAACTATTCAGGAGGAAATGATAAAAGCCATATATCCTGCCAAATGGACTACGTACGAAGACAAGACGAAGATGAAGGAAGCAGTAGAGGCAGAAGAGATAGAGGCTGGATTTGTGATTGAAAGTCCGACAGAAATTATCTATGTAGTAAATGACCTTTCTATGTATGATTATCTTGGAGATATGTTTAGCCAAATGTTGGCGGAGTGCTACAAGCAGCAATATCTCATGGATAAGGGGTTGACTGCAGAGGAGATTGCAGAATCCGACAGTTTTTATGTGAATGTAACAGAAGAAGTTCTCGGAAAAGATGGTGGAGAGAACTACTGGTACACATATGTCTTGGTGTTTGTAGTATATTTCCTTATCATTTTCTACGGACAGATGATTGCAACTTCTGTTACTACAGAAAAGAGCAATCGTGCTATCGAAATTCTGGTTACTAGTGTAAATTCAAACAGTTTAATCTGCGGCAAGGTTTTAGCAGGGGCTATTGCAGGTGTATTGCAGGCGGGAATCATTCTTGGTAGTGGATTCATTTCATACAGCTTTGTACAAGAAGCATGGGATGGCCTGTTGGATTTCTTGTTTAATATTCCTGCAAATGTGCTGATTATCTATGCAGTATTTGCCGTACTAAGCTATTTGCTATACGCCTTCATCTTTGGTATGCTTGGAGCCTTGGTATCGAAAACAGAAGATATCAGCAAGAGTTCTTCTCCTGTAATGATGATTTATATTGCATCTTTCATGATTGCAATTGTTGGAATGACAAGTGATAGTAACAATATTGTGATGAAAGTTGCATCTTACATTCCATTTACATCCGGAAATGCAATGTTTGTCCGTGTGGCCATGGGAAGTGTAGAAATTTGGGAAGTTATTGTATCAGCAGCGATATTAGTGGCAAGCTGTGTAATCGCCGGACTTCTGGCAGCAAAGATTTTCCGATATGGAACTTTACATTATGGTAACCCAATTAAGTTCAAGACGGCACTGAAAAAGGTTACTATGAAATAGAATTGACAAGTTGTTGTCACTATGTTAGACTTGCAAAGTATGTTTACAATAGGAGAAAAATATGGGATTAGTTGAACTGTTTATTATTGCCGTAGGCCTTTCTATGGATGCTTTTGCAGTGTCTATCTGTAGGGGTTTATCTCTTGGGAAAATCAAATTTAAGCACATGTGTATTGCGGGACTTTGGTTTGGTGGATTCCAGGGGCTGATGCCGGCTATTGGATATTTCTTGGGAAGCTTTTTTGCCGACTTTGTAAATAAGTATGCACATTGGGTGGCATTTATTTTGCTAGCCATTATAGGTGGCAACATGATAAAAGAATCTTTTGAAAAACCAGAATGCGAATGCTGTGGTTGCGAAGAACAGAGTATGGATTTTAAAACTATGTTGCCATTAGCCGTTGCAACTAGTATTGATGCTATGGCAGTAGGAGTTTCCTTTGCCTTCTTAAAAGTGGATATTATTCCAGCAGTGATTTTTATTGGATGTATTACTTTTATCCTTTCAGGTGTCGGAGTAAAAATTGGAAGTATTTTTGGGAGCAAATACAAATCCAAGGCAGAACTTGCGGGAGGCATTGTATTGATTTTAATGGGGCTCAAAACTTTGTTGGACGGATTGGGAATTATATAGAATTCAGAAGGTGTAAACTCAAGAAAAGGGTTTGCACCTTCTTTAAATTCATAAAATTTTCATATTCTTTGTAAATGAAGTGTGGTATGATAGTTTTATGGTTAAAAGTGGAAAGGAATAGACAGAAATGATTCGACTATTACTAAAAGAAGTAAAAGAATATAAATCCGCGTCCATCGCAACTCCTTTATGTATGATTTGGGAGGTTGCCATGGAAATGTGCATTCCGTTTTTGATGTCATCTATTATTGATGAAGGTGTCAATAAGGGGAACATGGCACATATTTATAAGGTCGGCGGCCTTATGATTGTTATTGCAATTTTAGGTCTTTTAGCGGGCTTATTGGGAGGTCGATTTGCAGCTAAAGCATCTACCGGATTTGCAAAAAATATTAGAGAGAAAGTATTTAATCACATTCAAACGTTCTCTTTTGCGAATATTGATAAATTTAGTACAGCAGGATTAGTGACCAGACTGACTACGGATATCACAAATATTCAAATGTCTTATCAGGTGCTTCTGCGTATGTTTACTCGTTCACCTGCAACACTTATCTGTGCCATGGCCATGGCTTTCTATATTGACGCAAGAATTGCGAGCATTTATTTAGTTGCCGTCATTTTCTTGGGGGTGGTGGTTATTAGCATCATGAAACGCGCCATGAAATATTTCCAACAGGCGTTTCCAAAGTATGATGAGTTAAATGCAGCTGTTCAGGAAAATGTATCAGCCATTCGAGTGGTAAAAGCTTATGTGCGCGAAGAAGAGGAAACATCAAAGTTCAAAAAGGCCAGCCAAAACATCTATAAGATTTTTGTGCAAGCTGAAAAGAATACTATTTACAATGGGCCGATTATGCAGGTTACCGTATATAGCTGTATTTTGTTGATTAGCTGGTTAGGGGCAAAGATGATTGTATCGAATACTTTAACCACAGGCGAACTTATGAGTCTTCTTGCCTATTGCATGAATATTTTGATGAGCCTTATGATGTTGTCCATGATGTTCGTCATGGCGTCTATGAGTTTGGCGAGCATTAAGCGTGTTGGAGAAGTATTGCAAGAAACTAGTGATATCACTAATCCAGAGGAACCAATCTATGAGGTTCCAAATGGAAGTGTTGATTTTCGACACGTGAATTTTGCTTATCGAAAAGATTCAGAAGAGCCTGTTTTAAAAGATATTAATCTGCAAATCAATTCCGGGGAAACTATCGGTGTAATGGGAGCCACTGGAAGTGCCAAGACCAGTCTTGTGAATTTAATAAGTCGTTTGTACGATGTGACCGAAGGAGAAGTTTTAGTTGGTGGTCACAATGTAAAAGCGTATGATTTAAAATCTCTTCGAAATCAAGTGTCGGTGGTATTGCAAAACAATGTACTGTTTGCAGGAAGTATTCTTGAAAATTTACGATGGGGAAAAGAAGATGCCAGCTTGGAAGAATGTGAAAAAGCATGTCAACAAGCTTGCGCAGATGAATTTATTAAAAGATTTCCGGAAGGATATGATACTCATATTGAGCAAGGCGGAACCAATGTTTCCGGAGGGCAAAAGCAGAGACTTTGTATTGCTCGTGCGCTGCTGAAAAAACCAAAAATACTTATTTTGGATGACAGTACCAGTGCTGTAGATACAGCTACAGATGCAAAGATACGAAAAGCATTTGCGGAGGAAATTCCGGATACAACCAAATTTATTATTTCTCAAAGAGTTTCCAGTTTGCAACATGCAGATAGAATCATTGTCATGGACAATGGTCAGATTCACGGATTTGGTACTCATGAAGAGTTGTTAGAAAATAACGAAATTTATCGTGAAATATATGAAACCCAGACCAAAGGCGGCGGAGATTTCGATGAAAGGATGGGTGATTAATTATGGCAGGACCAATGGGAAGACAACCTAGAGGAATGAAGCCTCAAGTAAAGAATCCGGGCAAATTATTTATGCGCCTAATGAAGTATGTGTTCCGCACTTACAAATGGCATTATCTGACTGTTATTACATTAATCTTTATAAGTGTACAGGCAAATGTCCAGGGAACCATGTTTACGCAAAGATTAATCGACGACTATATCGCTCCGTTATTATTGTCTGACACACCTGATTTCGCGCCGTTGTTACAAGCTATTGTTCGAGTGGCGGGATTTTATTTAGTGGGAGTGTTAGCTTCTTATCTGCAAAGTTTCATTATGGTTTATGTAACCCAAGGTTGTTTGCAGAATTTAAGAGATGAACTTTTTGAACATATGCAAAAATTGCCTATAAAATATTTTGACACTCATGCACATGGAGATATTATGTCTGTGTATACAAACGACATTGATACGTTGAGACAAATGATTAGTCAAAGTATTCCGCAGATTGTGAACAGCGCAACGACTATCGTCAGTGTGTTTGTAAGCATGTTAATTCTCAATATACCTTTGACATTTGTTACGTTATTGATGGTAGGAGTTATGTTGACGGCGACAAAGTATGCAGCAGGAAACAGCGGTAAGTATTTTGTGAAGCAACAAAAAAATCTAGGTGCAGTTAATGGTTTCATCGAAGAGATGATGAATGGACAAAAAGTAGTCCAAGTATTTTGTCATGAGGAAGAAAACAAGAAGCGGTTTAAAGAACTAAACGATACACTCTGTGATAGCGCAGATAAAGCCCATGCTTTTACAAACATATTAGGACCAATCAATGCGCAGCTAGGAAATGTGAGCTATGTCCTATGTGCTATTGTGGGCGGAACCATGGCTTTAAATGGATTTTGGGGATTTACCCTAGGTAAATTGGCAAGCTTCTTGACTTTTAACAAGAGTTTTAGCATGCCTATCAATCAAGTGAGTCAGCAATTCAACTCTATTGTGATGGCGCTAGCAGGTGCAGAACGTGTCTTCAATGTGTTAGATGAAAAAGTTGAAACAGATGATGGTTATGTGGTTCTCGTAAATGCAAAAGAAGAGAACGGTGTTCTAACTGAATGT
This sequence comes from Faecalimonas sp., assembly GCA_045648005.1. Lineage (GTDB taxonomy): Bacteria > Bacillota > Clostridia > Lachnospirales > Lachnospiraceae > Faecalimonas. The sequence continues at coordinate 71,809 of JAZRND010000035.1, forward strand.
GAAGGGCGAACCGGACGTTGGGCGTGGAAACATACCCATCAGGCAGATGGAAGCATAGATTATGTGGAAGTCAAAGGAGATATCGTATTTGATGGCGTAGATTTTGGATATAATGACGAAAAGATGGTATTGCATGACATTAAACTTTACGCAACGCCGGGACAAAAAATCGCGTTCGTTGGATCTACAGGAGCCGGTAAAACCACGATCACAAACCTAATTAATCGTTTCTATGATATTCAGGACGGAAAGATCCGTTATGATGGCATTAATATTAATAAGATTAAAAAAGGTGATTTGAGACGTTCTCTTGGTATCGTTTTGCAGGATACACATTTGTTTACGGGAACGGTAAAAGACAATATTCGTTATGGCAAATTGAATGCTACAGATGAGGAAATTGTCGCAGCAGCGAAACTGGCAAATGCACATGGATTTATTAAACGTTTGCCAAATGGTTACGATACGATGTTGGTTGGGGATGGAGCGAATTTGAGCCAAGGGCAAAGACAACTTCTTGCCATTGCAAGGGCAGCTATTGCAGACCCACCGGTGCTTATTCTTGATGAGGCTACAAGTTCCATTGATACCAGAACAGAGCGAATTGTGCAGGACGGCATGGACAAATTGATGAAGGGTAGAACCACCTTTGTCATTGCACATAGATTGTCAACCGTACGCAATTCGGATTGTATTATGGTATTAGAGCAAGGGCGTATCATCGAACGAGGAACTCATGATCAGCTCATTGAGGAACAAGGAAAGTATTATCAATTGTATACAGGAAATGCAATGAAAGCATAAAAATAGAAGTGCACTTCATAACGAAGTTGCACTTCTTTATTTGTTAATTATTTTGGTTTCATCTTCTGACAATGCATTGAAGCAGCTTGTTAGATGGATGCTATTAGAAGCCGCTATAATCACTTCTCGGAACAGAGCTTTTTCATCGCTCTTGGTACGTCCGATGTCCTCAATCATGTCTTTAATGCCAAATACATAGAAGAGTACATTCTCAAATTCGTCACATAAATAATCATATGCGATTTCTTTTGGATAAGACTTTTCTTGCATTTCTCGCAATTGGTTGATGTGTTCCATACTTAACACGTTCTTGGCAATTGCGATGTATAACAAATAAGCGATTTGCTCTGCATAGTAGAGCTTCTTTATCGGCGAAGCGATAAATCCTTTCTTGACGTAGTTGCTTATCATGGAGGAAGTCAATTCCAAACGCCCAAGAGGTGCAAGTACATGATTAATATATTGAGTTGTCTGTTCCAAATATAGTCCTTCATTTGGTAGTTCATGATACCGAGGCATACGGAAATTTTGAATGCTTTCGGCCATCCGTTGTTTCAATTCTGCTTTCATGTTTTATATTGTACTTTTTTTTATTTTTCTAGTCAAGACCTTGACGAGAGAGCGATAAAGTGGTATTATAATACGTGTTATCGGTTTTTGAAAAACCGATAAAGTGGTTTTTGAAAAATATTGTCGGGAGAAATGTTTATGAAAATAAGAATAGTCGCTGATTCAAGTGCAGATTTAATGACCACAGAAGATAAGAGCATTGTTTCTGTACCTTTAAAAATAATGACAGATGAAAAAGAATATATCGACAATGAGGAGTTAGATATCAAGGCCATGACTGAAGATTTGGCTTCTTATAAAGGAAAGTCGGGGAGTGCTTGCCCAGGTGTAGGGGATTGGCTAGATGCTTTCGGAGATGCAGAATGGATATTTGCCATTACTATTACCAGTAATCTGTCAGGAAGTTATAATTCAGCACGAGTTGCCAAAGAAACTTATGAAGCTGATTATCCGGAACGACGAGTATATGTAATTGATTCGTTGTCAACCGGACCGGAAATGCAGATTATCGTGGAAAAATTGCAAGAATTTGTTCAACAGGGCAAATCATTTGATAAGATTTGCGAAGGCATTCAGGCATATCAAAAAAGAACATTTTTATTATTCTGCTTGAAATCGCTTACCAATTTGGCAAACAACGGGCGCGTAAGCCCAGCTGTTGCAAAAATCGCGGGAATTCTTGGAATTCATGTGGTGGGACGAGCAAGTGATGTGGGAACATTGGAACAGAAAGATAAGGTGCGTGGGGAAAAGCGTGCCATTCCGTGTATTTTAAAGAACATGAAAGAGCTTGGGTACAAAGGTGGTAAAGTAATTATTGACCATTGTTTTAATGAGAATGCTGCGAAACAGTTAAGAGAGTTAATTCGTGCCGAATTTAGCAACGCAGATATTCGCATTGGAACTACCAAAGGTCTGTGCAGTTTTTACGCCGAACAAGGTGGACTGTTAATAGGGTTTGAGAGTTGATAGAGAAAGGTTGGAAACATTTGTTTCTAGCCTTTTTTTCTTTACAAAGACTAGGTTTTTGTCGTATTCTAGGTGTAGTACCACGATTAGGAGAAAAGACATGAAGTATACAATACCACACTATTTTGAAGATTTTAAATGCGTAGCTGCCGAGTGCGAGGATACATGTTGTGCAGGTTGGGCAATCATGATAGACGATGAGTCTTTGGAAAAATACAAACAGATGGAAGGCGCTATCGGCAATCGAGTACGCAATTCTGTGGATTGGGAGAAGGGAAGCTTTTTTCAATACCAAGGGCGATGTGCATTTTTAAACGAAGACAATCTTTGTGATTTGCATATGGAAGCAGGGGAACATATGCTTTGCAAAACATGTCGAGACTATCCACGTCACATGGAAGAATTTGAAGGTGTGAGAGAAGGTTCACTATCATTGTCTTGTATTGAGGCTGCCAAGTTGATTCTTGGCGGAGCAGAGCCGGTACAGTTTCTTTCTTTTGAGGATGATGTAGAGGATGAAGAATATGAAGATTTTGACTATCTACTCTTCACCAAATTAATGGATGCCAGAGAAAAAATTATCAGTCTTCTTCAAAATCGAAAGTTAGATATCAAAGTCCGTATGGCTATGGTGTTAGATTTAGCCAACAACATGCAAAGAGCATTGGATAGGCAAGAAATTTTTCAAATGGATGATCTGATAGAAACCTTCGGTAGTACAGAGTGGATTCTGAACTTCCAACAGAAAACAGAAGATTGCTACATGGGCGAGAGCGAGCATTGTTCTGCAATACGCAAAATGTTTCGTGTGTTTCAACAGTTGGAGGTACTAAAGGCTGATTGGCCGGAGTTTGTGAAAAAGGTAGAATTTACTCTTTTTGGAGACGGACAAAGGAGTTATGAAGAAAGTTTATGCGCCTTTCAAAAATCAGTAGGCATCAAAAGCGAGCAGCAGGAACAGTGGTCTGTGTGGTTAGAGCATTTAATGGTATATTTTGTGTTCACCTATTTTTGTGGCGCTGTCTATGATGGCAATATTCTGGGGAAAATGCAGACGACAGTGGTTTCTGTACTGCTGATTGAAGAACTTTGTCATGCCAAGTGGAAGGAAAATATGCAAAACTTTCACTTTGAAAATTTTGTGGATATTGCTCACTGTGTGTCTAGGGAGATTGAACATTCTGATGTCAATCTATTGCGGTTGGAAAAAATCTGCGAAAAGGGTGTAATTTTCCAAACAGCACAGTTATTACGTGTAATATTGTACCAATAAGCCGTTGAACAAATGATGAAAATTTTGTATAATATAATGTTGTGAAAATGTAGTAGGAGATAAATATGGGAATAAGGAAAACAATACAAAGTTCAGTGGAGTTAATTGGGAGTACTCCGATTCTGAACGCCACACGATATGCAAAAAATTCAGGTGCCAATCAGGCGCAGATATTGACAAAGTTGGAGTATTTAAATCCGACAGGTTCTGCAAAAGATAGAGCTGCATTGTCTATGATTGTGGATGCAGAGGAAAAAGGCATTTTAAAGCCAGGGGCAACTATTATTGAACCTACAAGCGGAAATACAGGAATTGGATTAGCGTCTGTAGCAGTGGTAAAAGGTTATAAAGTGATATTGACATTGCCAGAGACCATGAGTGTGGAACGAAGAAATTTGTTAAAAGGATATGGTGCACAGTTGGTTTTGACGGAAGGTAGCAAAGGTATGAAAGGTGCCATTGCAAAAGCAGAAGAGCTTCAGCAGAGCATTCCGGATGCTGTGATTTTGGGACAATTTGATAACATGGCAAATCCAAAGGCACATTATAAGACTACAGGTCCGGAAATTTGGGAGCAGACAGGCGGACAGGTAGATATTTTCGTGGCTACCGTAGGAACGGGTGGAACCTTGTCCGGAACCGGAGTTTATTTAAAAGAACAAAATCCAGATATTAAGGTGGTTGCAGTGGAACCTGCAAAGAGCCCGGTTCTTTCCGGCGGACAGGCAGGGCCTCATAACATTCAAGGAATCGGAGGAGGATTTGTTCCAAATACCTTGAACTGCAATATTTACGATGAAGTAATCACCGTTATGGATGAAGACGCATATATGGAAGCAAGGAGATTTGGTCTTACAGAAGGGATTTTAGTAGGAATTTCTTCGGGAGCAGCATTAAAAGCTGCAAGCATTCTTGCAAAAAGACCTGAAAATGAGGGTAAGAACATTGCTGTCGTTCTTCCAGATTCGGGCGATCGATACCTATCAACACCATTATTTGCAGAGTAAGTCATAGAAACGAGGCATTATCATGAGCGATTTAGCAAAAGATATTATCCTTGGGGTATCCAAGGAATTGACAAAAAATTATGAAGAGCAAGATATTATGGACACTTCTTTAAGAACGAATTTACCGGACAGAGAAGTTGTTTATAGTATATTAGAAGATTTGCACAAGATCAGCTTTCCAGGATATTTTGGAACCGAGAAGTTTTTGTCCAAAGAAGCTTTTGCGGAAGGGATTTTAATTTCTCTATACGAAAAACTGCAGGCACAGATGCGAATTATCTTGGGAGATAAAGCACAGGCAGAGAAGTTGACTGCAGAATTTATGAAGGCAATTCCAAAAGTGCAGGAACTACTTGCAAAGGACGTAGAGGCTCAATTGGCAGGTGACCCGGCCGCAAGCAGTAAAAGTGAAGTGATTCTTGCTTATCCTGGACTTTATGCAATTTTCGTATATCGCTATGCTCACATTTTGTATAAATTAGAAGTGCCGCTTTTGCCACGCATCATGAGTGAATATGCTCATGGAAAAACTGGGATTGACATTAACCCGGGAGCAACCATAGGAGAATATTTCTTCATAGACCACGGTACAGGTATTGTTATCGGAGAGACTGCCATTATTGGCAATGGGGTTAAGATTTATCAAGGTGTTACCATAGGAGCACTTTCTACCAGAAAAGGGCAGGCACTTTCAGGTGTGAAGAGACATCCAACTATAGAGGATAACGTTATTATTTATGCAAATGCGACTATCCTTGGTGGGGATACTGTAGTTGGGAAAAATGCAACTGTTGCAGGTAATACCTTTGTAACAGAATCTATTCCGGAGGATTCAAAAGTTAGCGCAATGATGCCGGAGTTGAGAGTAAAAAGACGTGAAAAATAAGAGGGCATACAAATGAAATGGAATAAATTTAGATTAAAGACCACAACAGAAAGTGAAGATTTAGTCAGCAGTATGTTGATGGACCTTGGCATTCAGGGAATCGAAATTGAAGATAAGGTTCCACTCACTCAATCTGATAAAGAGCAAATGTTTGTAGATATTTTGCCAGAAATAGCAGCCGATGATGGGGTTGCCTACATCAGTTTTTATTTGGAAGAAGAGGAAGATAAAGAGACCATCCTTGCGAGTGTAAAACAAGAACTAGAAGAGATGCGTTCCTATGCAGATGTGGGAGAATGTACAATTGAAGAGTCCCAGACAGAAGACGTAGACTGGGTGAATAATTGGAAACAGTATTTTCATCAATTTTATGTGGATGATATTTTGATTATTCCTTCATGGGAAGAGGTAAAGCCAGAAGATGAGGATAAGATGATTATTCATATTGACCCCGGCACAGCTTTTGGTACTGGTATGCACGAGACTACACAGCTTTGTATTCGTCAGCTTCGCAAATTTGTTACAGAAGATACCATGATTTTGGATGTGGGTTGTGGAAGTGGCATCTTGGGAATGTTGGCATTGAAGTTCGGGGCTAAATATTCCGTGGGCACAGATTTGGATCCATGTGCTATAGATGCAACTTATGAAAACATGGAAGTCAATGGTATTACTCGAGACCAGTATGAGGTTATGATAGGAAATATCATAGATGATAAAGAAGTGCAAGATATCGTTGGCTACGATAAATATGATATTGTAGTAGCCAATATTTTGGCAGATGTGTTGGTGCCGCTTACACCAGTTATATTAAATCAATTGAAATCCGGCGGTATCTATATTACTAGTGGAATTATTGCAGAGAAGGAAGAAACTGTTGTGAACTGTGTGAAAAATGCAGGATTAGAAGTTCTGGAAGTAACACACCAAGGCGAGTGGGTTTCAGTAACAGCCAGAAAAAAATAGGAGAATGACATGCATCATTTTTTTGTGACACCGGATCAAGTGAAAGACGGAGAAATTTGGATAGAAGGCGCGGATGTCAATCACATTAAAAATGTGCTTCGCATGAAAGACGGCGAAGAATTAGAGGTGAGTGACGGCAGTGGCATCACGTATTTGTGTACCCTTGTTTCTGCAACAGGGGAGAAAGTATGCGCGGCTATCAAGGAAGAATTGCAACGAGATACGGAACTTCCATCGAAGCTATATTTGTTCCAAGGTCTTCCCAAAGCTGACAAAATGGAACTGATCATTCAAAAAGCGGTGGAACTTGGTGTTTATGAAGTGATACCTGTGACTACCAAACGAGCAGTGGTCAAATTAGACGATAAGAAGGCTGGTAAAAAGGTAGAGAGGTGGAACAGCATTTCTGAAAGTGGAGCAAAGCAGTCCGGCAGAAATGTGATACCACAAGTGAAAGAAGTGATGTCTTTTAAGAATGCATTAGAGTATGCAAAAACTCTAGATGTGCTCTTGATTCCTTATGAACTTGCAGAAGGTATGATGCAAACGAGACAGTTGATAGAACAAATTGTACCAGGACAGTCTGTAGGTATTTTTATTGGGCCAGAAGGTGGCTTTGAAGTTTCTGAAGTGGAGAGCGCCATGCAATACGGGGCAAAACCAATTACTCTTGGCAAGCGCATTCTTCGAACAGAAACAGCAGGACTTACTATGCTGTCTATTTTGATGTATCATTTGGAAGGCGAATCACATAACTTATAGAGAGAAATAATTTAGGAGAATCATATGGAAGTATATTTGGACAATTCGGCAACCACAAAGTGTTATGACAGCGTGCGTGAACTTGTCGGAAAAGTCATGTGTGAAGATTATGGAAATCCGTCTTCCATGCACAAAAAGGGTATGGAAGCAGAAAAATATGTGAAAGAATCCAAGGAAACCTTTGCAAGACTTTTAAAGGTACAAGAAAAAGAAATTTTCTTTACTTCCGGAGGAACAGAAAGTGATAATTTGGCGCTGATAGGATGTGCGAGAGCGAATAAGAGGGCGGGCAAGCATTTGATTACTTCTTCCATTGAACACCCGGCTATCTTAAATACCATGCGCTATTTGGAGCAGGAAGAAGGCTTTCATGTAACCTATCTTCCGGTGGATAAAAACGGGAAAATTAAGTTGACGGCCTTAAAGGATTCTTTATGCAACGAAACCATTTTAGTGTCTATCATGCACATAAATAATGAGGTTGGTTCTGTACAGCCGATTGAAGAGGCGGTGCAAATTGTTAAAAATTATAACCGCAATATTTTGTTTCATGTGGATGCAGTGCAAGGATTTGGGAAATATCGCATTTACCCAAAACGAATGGGCATAGATTTGCTTTCAATCAGTGGACATAAAATACATGGACCAAAAGGAATTGGTGTTCTTTATGTTAATGAGAAAGTGAAAATCAAGCCGATTGTATTTGGTGGAGAGCAGCAGAAAAATGTACGCTCCGGTACAGAAAATGTTCCTGGAATTGCAGGAATAGGATTGGCAGCAAAGGAAATCTATCAAGGGTTAGATGAAAAAGTTGCGCATATGCGTGCTTTAAAACAACGCTTTATAGAAGGCATTCAAAAAATTGATAAAATCAAAATCCATGGATTGACGGATGAGAGCAGCGCACCGCACATTATCAGTGTAGGTTTTGCAGGCATTCGAAGCGAAGTGCTTTTGCACACTTTGGAAGAAAAAGGAATTTACGTTTCGGCAGGTTCAGCATGTGCATCAAACCATCCGGCAATCAGCGGAGTGCTAAAGGGCATTGGCACAGGCACGGAATATTTAGACGCCACGCTGCGTTTTAGTTTTTCCGAATTTACAACTTCAGAAGAAATTGATTATACTTTACAAACATTATATAATTGTGTACCGATGTTGCGGAAATACACAAGATACTAGGAGGACAGATTACCAATGATGTTTCAAACTTTTTTGATAAAATACGGTGAAATCGGATTAAAGGGTAAAAACAGATATATGTTTGAAGATGCCTTGATGAATCAAATCCGCTTTTCGTTAAAAGACGTAGAAGGAACATTTCATGTGCACAAATCTCAAGCGAGAATTTACGTGGAATGTGAAGGATACTATGACTATGAAGAGACGGTAGATGCGTTGAAGCGTGTTTTTGGTATTGTAGGAATTTGTCCGGTTGTCTGTGTAGAAGACAAAGGATTTGATGAACTGAAAAAAGTCATTGTTAACTATATGGATGAGATGTATCCGGATAAGCATACCACGTTTAAAGTAGAAGCGCGACGTGGTAAGAAAAGTTATCCAAAGACATCCATGGAAATCAATTGTGATTTGGGAGAAGCTATTTTGGAAGCATTTCCGGAAATACGAGTGGACGTGCACAAACCGGACATTCTTCTTAACATTGAAGTTCGTGACATGATTTATATTTATTCCGAAATTATTCCAGGTTCGGGAGGAATGCCAGTTGGCACTAATGGAAAGGCAATGCTTTTATTATCCGGGGGAATTGATAGCCCGGTAGCAGGATATATGATTGCAAAACGTGGGGTGACTTTAGAGGCTACCTATTTCCATGCACCACCATATACGAGTGAGCGAGCCAAACAAAAGGTAGTAGATTTGGCACACTTGGTTTCAAAGTATTCCGGACCTATTAAGTTGAATGTAGTTAATTTTACAGATATTCAATTATATATTTACGAAAAATGCCCGCATGAAGAACTAACTATTATCATGCGTCGCTATATGATGAAAATTGCAGAGCATTTTGCAAAAGAAAGCGGATGTCTTGGATTGATTACAGGGGAAAGTATTGGACAAGTGGCAAGCCAGACCATGCAAAGTCTTGCAGCTACCAATGATGTATGTACTATTCCGGTGTATCGTCCTTTGATTGGATTTGACAAGCAGGAGATTATTCAGATTGCTGAAAAAATCAATACTTTTGAGACTTCTATTTTGCCATTTGAGGATTGTTGCACCATTTTTGTGGCAAAACATCCGGTGACAAAGCCGAATATCGGAATTATCAGACGTTCTGAAGAGAACCTTGTGGAAAAGATTGATGAATTGGTAGCACAGGCTATAGATTCTGTGGAAACTATTTTAGTGAAATAATAAGACAAAAAAGCTCGCCGGAAATCTTGTTTCGGCGAGCGCTTTGGTATTTCTTATACTAAATAAGCTTCCAATTCTTTCACAATGGCATCGGCATCTGCGTTGTCTGCGTGAATATTTAAGGTGATTGGTTTTGATAAATCCAAACTGAAAATTCCCATGATGGATTTGGCGTCGATGACATATCGTCCGGATACTAGATCAAAATCATAATCGAATCTATTGATGAGGTTTACAAAGGTCTTTACCTTGTCAATTGAGCTTAAAGAAATATCTACCGTTTTCATAAATAGCCTCCTAATAACTTTTGTCTACGAATATCTTATGCTTTTCAGTGATAAAAGTCAAGGAACAAAATAGAAAGGATACGAATATGAAAAAAGTCGCATTGCATAACCTGGGTTGTAAAGTAAATGCATATGAAACCGAAGCCATGCAGGAGATGCTGGAACATGAGGGCTATGAGATTGTCCCATTTCAGGAAGGTGCTGACATTTATATTATTAATACTTGTACGGTTACCAATATGGCAGATCGTAAATCACGTCAGATGCTTCATCGCGCAAAGAAGATGAATCCAAACGCACTTGTAGTGGCAGCAGGATGTTATGTGCAGGCAAAGGAAGACAGCGGCGAGATAGATCCATGCATTGATATTGTAATTGGTAATAATCGAAAAAAAGATTTGATAGAAATTTTAGAACAACATATAAAAAAGGCCGTTGTTGACATTAATCATACCAAGGAGTATGAGCAGCTACATTTGACTAAAACCGCAGAGCATACGAGAGCATATATTAAAGTTCAGGACGGATGTAATCAGTTCTGTACCTATTGTATTATTCCTTTTGCCAGGGGGAGAGTGCGTAGCCGTAGTAAAGAAGATGTGCTCGAGGAAGTTCGTGGATTAGCCAACAATGGATACAAAGAAGTGGTGCTGACAGGAATTCATTTGAGCTCTTACGGTGTGGATTTGGAGGGTGAAAATCTGTTGTCCTTAATACAGGCGGTGCATGATGTGGATGGCATAGAGCGCATTCGATTAGGTTCTTTGGAACCAAGAATCATTACAGAAGAGTTTGCAAAAACTCTTGCTACACTTCCAAAGATATGCCCGCATTTTCACTTGTCATTGCAAAGTGGATGTGATGCAACGTTAAAACGCATGAATCGCCGTTATACAGCACAGGAATATTACGAAAAATGCCAATTGTTGCGTCAATATTTTGAATATCCGGCCTTCACTACTGATGTGATTGTAGGATTTCCGGGAGAGACAGAAGAAGAATTTCAAGAATCAATGAAGTTTGTGGATAAAGTTGATTTCTATGAGACACACATTTTTAAGTATTCAAAACGAAAAGGAACCAAAGCAGCTGTGATGGAAAACCAAGTTCCAGAGCAAGTAAAGACACTGCGAAGTAATCAGATGTTGGAACTCAACAAGCAAAAAAGAAAGGCTTATGAGGCACGATTTTTCGGGGCAGAGGTAGAGGTCCTGATGGAAGAGAGTGTGACCCTAAATGGTGTCGTATATCAGGTCGGACACACTAAAGAATATGTAAAAATTGCGTTGGAGACAGAGGAACCATTACAGAATCAGTTAGTGAAGGTTCAAATTACAAATCCTTCACAAATTATTCATTGAATTTGAAAACTATTTATATTAGAATGAAAGAAGAAGAAAAATAAAGGACGTGAGCATATGAGCAAATTAAGTAACACACAATTTTTTCAAGTAGAAAACGGACCACAAATTCAGGCAAAAGATATCCTTGAGATTGTGTATCAAGCTCTGCGAGAAAAAGGTTACAACCCAGTAAGCCAGATGGTAGGTTATATTATGTCAGGGGACCCTACCTACATTACAAGCCATAATGGTGCCAGAAGTTTGATTATGAAAATGGAACGCGATGAATTAGTAGAAGAAATGCTGAAAACGTATATTGAGCATCATTCTTGGGAATAAGATAATATGAGAATTATGGGATTGGACTATGGTTCAAAGACAGTAGGGGTAGCTATCTGCGATCCATTAGGCATTACGGCGCAAGGAATCGAAACCATCGAGAGAAAAGAAGAAAATAAGTTGCGAAAGACACTGGCGCGAATTGAAGCGCTTGTGGCTGAATATGACGTGGAAAAAATCGTGTTGGGATTTCCGAAAAACATGAACAATACCATTGGGGAACGTGCAGAAAAGACTTTGGATTTAAAAGCAGCGTTGGAAAGACGTACCGGTCTTCCTGTAGTTTTGTGGGACGAAAGATTGACTACAGTAGAGGCTGAACGCACGCTAATGGAGAGCGGAGTGCGTAGAGAAAACCGAAAGAAATATGTTGATAAAATTGCAGCAGTATTTATTTTGCAGGGGTATTTGGATTCGTTAAGCATAGGGGGAGAACATGGAGAAAATTAAATTTACTTTTGAAGACACAAAGGAAGAAGTGGAGTTCTTTGTGTTAGAACAGACAAGAATCAACGGAAGTAACTATATTCTGGTAACAGATTCAGAAGAGGATGAGGCAGAATGTCTCATTTTGAAGGACAAAAGTTTGGCAGAAGACACGGAAAGTTTGTACGAAATCGTAGAAGACGAAATAGAACTTTCAGGTGTCTTAAAAGTGTTTGAAGAATTACTAGAAGATGTAGAGATTGAAATGTAAGAAGACTTGGAGGTAAGGCGTGAAGAAAGAGGCTAGATCGAAATTAAAAATCATTCCGATTGGTGGATTAGAGTCTATCGGAATGAATATTACAGCCTTTGAATACGAGGATAGCATTGTGGTCGTAGATTGCGGGCTTGCTTTTCCGGAAGATGATATGTTAGGAATAGATTTGGTTATTCCAGATGTCACATATTTGAAGGACAATATAGACAAAGTAAAAGGTTTTGTCATTACCCATGGCCATGAAGATCATATTGGTGCGTTGCCGTATGTGTTGAAGGACATTAACGTACCAATTTATGCAACAAAACTTACTATGGGTATCATTGAGAATAAACTACAGGAACATAACATGGTACGAGCTACCAGAAAAAAAGTAGTGACTTACGGACAGTCCATCACTTTGGGACAATTCCGTATTGAATTTATTAAAACCAATCACAGTATTCAAGACGCAGCAGCATTGGCGATTTATTCGCCAGTGGGTGCTGTAGTGCATACGGGTGACTTTAAAGTGGACTACACACCGGTATTTGGCGATGCCATTGATTTGCAAAGATTTGCAGAACTTGGAAAAAAAGGTGTGTTGGCAATGATGTCCGATAGCACCAATGCAGAAAAACCAGGATTTACGATGTCAGAAAAGACAGTGGGTGCTACATTTGACCATTTGTTTGCGGAACACTGTAACAGTAGAATTATTATTGCTACTTTTGCATCTAATGTAGACCGTGTTCAGCAGATTATCAGCTCTGCTTATAAATATGGCAAAAAGGTAGTAGTGGAAGGACGCAGCATGGTAAATATTATTAATACCGCGTCCGAACTCGGATATTTGAATATCCCAAAGAACACCCTGATAGAAATTGATGAGTTGAAGAATTATCCGGATGAAAAGACGGTTCTTATTACTACGGGAAGTCAAGGAGAATCCATGGCAGCGCTTTCTCGTATGGCAGCAGATATTCATAAGAAAGTCTCTATTAAACCGGGAGATACTGTGATTTTCAGTTCCTCACCGATTCCTGGAAATGAAAAGGCGGTATCCAAGGTTATCAATGAACTTTCCCAGAAAGGTGCAACTGTTATTTTCCGAGATGCGCACGTGTCAGGACATGCCTGCCAGGAAGAATTGAAACTTATTTATTCACTCCTGAAACCGAAATATGCGATCCCGGTGCATGGGGAATATCGTCATTTGAAAGCAAATGCAGGCATTGCAGAAGCCCTTGGAGTGCCAAAGGAAAATATATTTATTATGAAATCCGGAGATGTGCTTGCTTTAGATGAGAAGGCAGCTCAAATCGTGGATAAAGTACAGACAGGCGCTATTTTGGTAGATGGATTGGGCGTTGGCGATGTAGGAAATATTGTACTTCGAGACAGACAACATTTAGCAGAAGATGGAATTATGATTGTAGTGCTTACTCTGGAAAGAGGAAGCAATCAGGTGCTTGCAGGTCCGGATATTGTATCTAGAGGCTTTGTATACGTGCGAGAATCTGAAGAACTGATGGAGGAAGCAAAGCAGGTATTGTATGAGGCATTAGAAGATTGTCTGACGAACAATCGCTATGCCGATTGGAACAAGATAAAAATAGTAATTCGTGATACGATGAATGATTTTATTTGGAAGAAGACAAAGAGAAGACCAATGATTCTTCCAATTATAATGGATGTGTAGATATGATAGTAGATGAACGCATGGTGACGTTTATCCATTCATTAGAGACCGAGAACAGTGAAATACTGGAGACAATAGAAAAAGAAGCTCTGGATACTTTTGTTCCGATTATTCGGAAGGAGATGCAGAGCTTTTTGAAAGTACTATTGGCAATCAAAAAGCCAAAACGAATTCTTGAAGTTGGGACAGCTGTTGGATTTTCGGCGATTTTAATGAGTGAATACGCACCGGAAGATTGCAAAATTACCACAATTGAAAAATATGACAAGAGAATTCCGATTGCCAGAGAGAATTTTGCCCGTGCAGGGAAAGCGGATAAGATTACCCTTTTAGAGGGAGATGCTTTAGAAATTCTAAAGGGCCTGGAAGATACCTATGATTTTATATTTATGGATGCAGCAAAGGCGCAATATATTTATTATATGCCAGAGGTGGTCCGCCTTTTAGAAAAAGACGGAGTGTTGGTGTCTGACAATGTATTACAGGACGGAGATATTATCGAATCTCGTTTTGCGGTTGAACGTAGAAATCGTACTATTCACAGTAGAATGAGAGAGTACCTGTATGAGTTGAAGCACCATGCGTTATTAGAAACATCCATTATCCCGTTAGGAGACGGGGTGGCTTTGAGTACAAAAGTGAGAGAGGAATAGATGATGGCAAGACATCCAGAATTGTTGATTCCGGCAAGTAGCTTGGAAGTTTTAAAGACAGCAGTTATTTTTGGCGCAGATGCAGTTTATATCGGTGGAGAGGCATTTGGACTCCGCGCAAAGGCTAAAAATTTTACTTTGCCGGAGATGAAGGAAGGCATTGATTTTGCGCACCAACATGACGTAAAGGTGTATGTGACGGCAAATATTTTGGCGCACAACTATGATCTGGCAGGGGTCAAAGAATATTTTAAAGAATTGAAAGAGATTAAACCAGATGGTCTCATTATAGCAGACCCTGCGATTTTTGAACTTGCAGGAGAAATTTGTCCGGAAATTGAACGACATATCAGTACCCAGGCAAATAATACAAACTATGGAACTTTTAATTTCTGGTATAAACAAGGGGCGACTCGCGTGGTAACAGCGAGAGAACTTTCATTAGAAGAGATTAAAGAGATTAGGGCTAATATACCGGAAGATATGGAAATCGAAACCTTTGTTCACGGTGCAATGTGTATTTCTTATTCAGGACGTTGCCTTTTAAGCAACTACTTGGTTGGCCGAGATGCAAACCAAGGTGCTTGTACTCACCCGTGTAGATGGAAATATTCTATTGTAGAAGAGACCAGGCCAGGAGAAGTAATGCCGGTGTTTGAAAATGAGCGTGGCACCTACATTTTCAATTCTAAAGATTTGTGCATGATTGAGCACATTCCGGAATTGATTGATGCGGGAGTCGACAGCTTGAAGATTGAAGGTCGCATGAAAACTGCTCTGTATGTGGCAACCGTGGCAAGAACCTATCGAAAGGCTATTGATGATTACAAACAAGACCCAGAACTTTATAGAAGAAACATGCCTTGGTATTTGGATCAGATTTCTAATTGTACCTATAGACAATTTACGACTGGTTTCTTCTTTGGAAAGCCAAATGAAGACAGCCAGATTTATGACAATAATACGTATGTAAAAGAATATACGTATCTTGGAATTATTGGCGAAGAAAAGGATGGAACTTATCGTATTGAACAGCGCAACAAGTTTTCTATAGGTGAAGTTATTGAAGTCATGAAGCCAAATGGAGACAATATTGAAGTTACCGTGCAAAGGATTCTGACAGAAGATGGAGTGGAACAAGAAAGTGCACCACATCCAAAGCAAGTTTTATATGTGGATTTAGGAATCAAGGTAGATAAATACGATATTTTAAGAAGAGCTGAATAAATGGAAACTGCGTGGCTAGAAGAAGTCACGCAGTTTTTCTATAGCACTTTTTTCAATCCGTGAGACATAGGAACGAGAAATTCCTAATTGCCGTGCGATTTCACGCTGGGTGTATTCTTCTTGGTTATACAGGCCATAGCGCATTTTCAAAACTAATCGTTCCCGAGGGGAAAGAACGGACTCGATTTTCTCATATAAGAGCTTGATGTCATCCTTTAGAGAAACTTTTTCCTGTGCATCAGAATCTTCCGCTTCGATAATATCGAAGAGTTGAATTTCGTTTCCGTCCCGGTCTGTCCCGATAGGTTCATATAAAGACACTTCTTTAGATATTTTCTTTTTACTGCGAAGCATCATTAGAATTTCATTTTCAATACACCTAGCTGCGTATGTTCCTAAACGGTTATTCTTATCTGGATTGAAAGTTATAATTGCTTTAATTAGACCGATAGTACCAATGGATATTAAGTCTTCTTGATTCTCTTCCAAATGTTGATACTTTTTTATGACGTGGGCAACTAACCGTAGGTTTCGCTCGATGAGTATGTGTTTGGCTTCAAGGTCGCCTTCGATGTATTTTTGCAGATAATATTGTTCTTCTTCTGCGGAAAGCGATGGAGGAAAAGACTTCACGGTTGCACCTCTTGGCATATTTAATATAGTGTATGAGTGGACAAAAATGATTGTGCTTTTCCCATTTTATTTGTTGACAACAAATAGAGGATATGAAACAATATAATCAATTCTTAATCTATTCCTTGGCAAGTCTGCCAAACATTTCAAATTTTAAAATATAATAACGAAAGGAGAGGAACGGTATTGTTTAGTACGGTTTTGTCTGCGACTTTGCAAGGACTTTCTGTAAAATTTGTGCAAGTGGAAGCAGACGTAAGCAATGGACTTCCTATGTTTCAATTAGTAGGCTATCTGTCTTCAGAGGTAAAGGAAGCGGGAGAGAGGGTAAGGTCCGCATTGCGTAATTCAGGGATTACCTTGCCACCTAAAAAGGTTGTAGTAAATTTATCTCCGGCCAACATGCGAAAGAGAGGGAGCATGTTCGATTTGCCCATAGCTGTTGCAGTATTAACTGCACTAGGAGAAACGCATATAAAAGGTTTTGAAGACACCTTGTTTGTGGGAGAATTGAGTTTAGATGGGGGAGTCAAGAAAATCTCGGGTGTATTACCCATAGTGATGGAAGCTAAGAAAAAAGGGTGCAGGCGATGTGTTGTTCCCAAGGAGAATCAAAAAGAAGGAGAACTTGTAGAGGGAATACAAGTAATAGGAGTGGAAAGTCTAGAGGAAGTTTGTATGGTTGTAAGAGGCGAACAACCTGACGGATTTTGCGAAAAGGAAGGGGACGCATTTTTACAGAAACAGATGAACTATCCAGATTTTTCAGATATTAAAGGGCAAAGTCTGGTTAAACGAGCAGTTGAAATAGCTGTGGCAGGAGGTCACAATATTTTGATGATAGGGCCCCCAGGAGCCGGGAAGACTGCGATTGCGAAACGAATTCCCGGAATTTTACCACCACTGACATTAGATGAGAGTTTGGAATTAACCAAGATATACAGTATTTTAGGGAAAGTGGAAGAAGAAAATCCTCTCATCACAGAACGCCCTTTTCGAGAGGTGCACCCATCTGTGACGCAGACTGCATTATTAGGGGGAGGAATGTTTCCAAGACCCGGGGAAATTAGTTTAGCGGACAAAGGTGTGCTGTTTTTGGATGAAATTGCAGAATTTTCCAAAGGACTTTTAGAAACATTACGTCAGCCCTTGGAAGAGCGAGCCATTCGTATTATACGAGAAAAAGGAGAGTACTATTTTCCGGCAGAATTTCTGCTAGTAGCAGCAATGAATCCCTGTCCTTGCGGGAACTATCCGGATTTTAACCGTTGTACATGCACGCACACTGAAATTCGAAATTATTTGGGTAAATTAAGTCAGCCTTTATTAGATCGCATCGATATCTGTGTGGAAGTTCCTAAAGTACAGTATGGAGCATTAATTGAAAAGACCGGTGAAGAAACTTCTGAAACGATTAGAGAAAGAGTGGTAAGAGCAAGAGAACTACAAAGACAGCGATATGTAGGACATGCATTTCGAGTGAATGCAAGACTTCCCATACAACAGATAGCGGAAGTATGCAGTTTGGATTCCGAAAGTATAAAACTAATGGAGCAAGCTTATGAGAGACTTGGTCTGACTGCCAGGACTTATCATAAAGTGTTAGGTGTTGCCAGGACCATTGCAGATTTGGAGCATTGTGAATATATTCAAACCAGCCATTTAAGAGAAGCCTTGAGTTATCGAACTATGGATGTGAAATATTGGAGGTAGAAAGATGCAGTATGAATATGGATTTGCAAATGTGAAAGGAATTAGCAACAAGCGAAAGAAGGAGATCGCTGACCAAATTTCGGATTTCCGCGTGCTATATAATATAGAAGAAATAGACTATGAGAGTCTTGGAATAAAGCCAGAAGAAAAGGATATGATTTATCAAAGCCTACTTCGCTGGGATGTGGAAGAAGAGTACAGAAAAATGCAGAAAAAAGGTGTTCGTTGTATTACCTTGTCAAATCCCGAATATCCACATCGTTTGAAAGAAGTTTCTAGCTCGCCTTATGCTCTTTATGTCAAAGGTGAGTTGCCAGCAGAACATACGAAAACGGTAGCCATTGTCGGTGCAAGAACTTGTAGCCCTTATGGAGAAAGTATGGCATGGGAATTTGCACGCCATTTAGCCGAGGCAGGGATTGACATCATCAGCGGAATGGCTGTAGGTGTTGACAGCGCAGGGCAAAGAGGGGCATTGGCGGCAGGAGGAAAAAGTTATGGTATCCTAGGGTGTGGTGTGGATATTTGCTATCCAAAGGAAGCGTTTTCACTATATATGGATTTGGGCAAACAGGGAGGGCTGATATCAGAATATCCAATTGGTACTAATCCTTTAAAGCAACATTTTCCAGCAAGAAACCGCATCATCAGTGGAATGGCTGATGCCGTGTTAGTTATAGAGGCAAAGGAACGAAGCGGATCCCTCATTACTGTAGATATGGCGTTAGAACAGGGGAAGGATGTTTACGCACTTCCGGGTCCTATTAACAGTGCATTGAGTCAAGGATGTAATCACCTGATTAAGCAAGGCGCAGGCTTGGTTTTATCGCCTGAAGATTTGCTGGAAGAACTGGGAATGAGTACAAGGGAAAAGAGCAATAATAAATTACAAAAAAAAATTGTACTTGAAAGTGCTGAAAATATAGTGTATAGTTGTCTCGATTTCCGACCTCAAAATTTGAATGAAATTATGGAGAAGGCCAATATGCCGGTTTCGGAATTGTTGGACATTCTAGTACGTTTGGAATTGAGAGGCTTTATAAAGGAAATTTCAAAAAATTATTATGCTGTTGTGGAGGGACTTTAGATGGCACGTTATCTGGTAATCGTGGAATCACCTGCAAAAGTCAAGACAATTAAAAAGTTTTTGGGAAGCAGCTATGAAGTTGTAGCATCCAATGGACATGTTAGAGATTTACCGAAAAGCACATTGGGTATTGATGTGGAACATGACTTTGAACCGAAATACATTACGATTAGAGGCAAGGGGGATATTCTTGCTACTTTACGAAAAGAAGTAAAGAAGGCTGACAAAATATATTTAGCAACTGACCCTGACCGTGAGGGAGAGGCAATTGCTTGGCATTTGTATGAAGCACTGAAGCTAGATAATAAAAAAGTATACCGTATCAGTTTTAATGAGATTACCAAAAACGCCGTAAAGGCATCCATTAAAGAGGCACGTGAAATTGATATGAGTCTTGTAGATGCACAACAGGCAAGACGAGCATTGGATCGTATGGTTGGATATAAAATCAGTCCTGTTTTGTGGGCTAAAGTTAAACGTGGCTTAAGCGCAGGACGTGTGCAGTCGGTAGCACTTCGCATCATTGCAGACAGAGAAGCTGAAATTGAAGCATTTCAACCACAGGAGTATTGGACATTAGATGCAGCTCTTCAAGTAGAGGGTGAAAATAAGCCGTTGATTGCAAGATATCAGGGAGATATATCTTCCGAGAAGGATATCAAGTGCATTTTGAAATCTTTGGAAAATCAAGATTTCACAGTAGAAGAAGTGAAAAAGAGCGAACGAAGCAAAAAGGCGCCACTTCCATTTACTACCAGTACATTACAGCAAGAGGCATCAAAAGTGCTCAATTTTGCCACTCAAAAGACTATGCGAATTGCGCAGCAGTTATATGAAGGTGTGGAAGTCAAGGGCAGTGGTACAGTTGGTGTTATTACCTATCTTCGTACAGATTCTATTCGAGTTTCTGAAGAAGCAGACGCAAATGCAAGAGCTTATATAGCTGAAACATATGGGGACAAATATGTAACTAAAAATGACAAGAAAGTAAACGGAAATAAGAAGATTCAAGATGCTCACGAGGCTATCCGACCAACTGATGTTACAAGAACGCCGGCAAGTCTTAAGGATTCTCTGTCCAGAGACCAATTGCGTTTGTATCAACTTATTTGGAAACGTTTTGTAGCCAGCAGAATGCAAGCAGCAAAATTTGAAACCACGTCCGTTAAAATAGCTGCCGGAGAACATTATTTCGGCGTATCGGCATCATCTGTGAAGTTTGACGGATTTCGCAGTGTGTATGTAGAAGCCGATGAGGAAAAAGAAGAAAATAATGTACTAGTTAAGAAAATTAGAAAAGATGCTGTATTGTCTTTAGAAAAACTTGAGCCGAAACAACATTTTACACAACCGCCGGTACATTATACAGAAGCGGCACTGGTTAAAACATTGGAGGAATTGGGGATTGGACGCCCGAGTACTTATGCGCCTACTATTTCCACGATTATTGCCAGACGCTATGTAGCGAAAGAAAAGAAGAATTTATACATGACTGAAGTGGGAGAGGTAGTAAATCATATTATGAATCAATCGTTCCCGAGTATTGTCGATGTGAATTTTACAGCGAACATGGAAGGCTTGTTAGATATGATTGCCGAAGGAACTGTAAATTGGAAAACCGTTATTAGCAATTTTTATCCGGATTTGGAAGAGGCAGTTTCTGTGGCAGAAAAAGAATTAGAAAAAGTTCGCATTGCCGATGAGGAAACGGATGTAGTCTGTGAAGTGTGCGGACGTAATATGGTTATTAAATACGGACCACACGGCCGCTTTTTGGCCTGCCCAGGATTCCCGGAGTGTAAAAATACAAAACCTTATTTGGAAAAAATCGGTGTCCCATGTCCGCTTTGTGGCAAGGATATTGTCATTCGCAAGACAAAAAAAGGTAGAAAATACTATGGCTGTGAGGATAATCCAACTTGTGAATATATGTCATGGAATAAACCTGCAAAAAAATCCGACAAAAACTTGAAATAGTTTGAATTGTGTGATAACATAGACAATCATATGACGGAGGAAAGGCAATGAGTGTACAATTATTAGATAAAACTAGAAAAATTAATGGGTTATTGCATAATAATAATTCAAGTAAAGTAGTATTTAATGACATTTGTAATGTTTTGACCGAAATTTTAGATTCTAATGTGCTTGTGGTGAGCAAAAAAGGAAAGATTCTTGGAATTGGTCGATGTCCGGGAGTAGAACTAATTGATGAACTGTTGGAAAACAAAGTAGGCGGTTATGCTGACAAAATGTTGAATGAAAGAATGATTGCCATTTTGTCTACAAAAGAAAATGTCAATATGGAAACACTTGGTTTTTCTTCAAAGGTCGCAAAAAAATTCCAGGCAATTGTTGCCCCAATTGAAATTGCGGGAGAACGATTAGGAACATTGTTCCTTTATAAGCAACAAGATTCTTTTACTATTGATGATATTATTTTAAGTGAATATGGAACCGCGGTTGTAGGTTTAGAGATGCTTCGCTCTGTAAATGAGGAGAGCGCGGAAGAACAACGTAAGGAGCAGATTGTCCAATCAGCTATTGGAACCTTGTCATTCACTGAGATGGAAGCATTGGTCCATGTTTTTGATGAATTAGAAGGTACAGAAGGTATATTAGTTGCAAGCAAAATTGCAGACAGGGTTGGAATTACCCGCTCTGTTATTGTAAATGCACTCCGTAAGCTAGAAAGTGCAGGTGTGATCGAATCTCGTTCATCCGGTATGAGAGGAACTTACATTAAAGTAGTAAATGATGTTATATATGACGAGATCGCAGCAATTAAGAAACGCAAATTTAAATAGCAAAGGATAAAGGGAGTCAGCAGGCTGATTCCCTTTTACTTGTTTGTTTGGGAGGAACATATGAATAACGGGAATCGAGTAGAATTAAAAATGGAACAGATTTTTCATGCCGCACAAGATAAAAACAAGACAATTTATTCTTGCATTATGTTGAAATATCAGGCAAATCAAGAAATACTCAAGTTGTCATTAGATGAAGGAGAATTAACAGAGATTTCGTTGGATGCAATTTACGAATGTAAAATATTTGGGGAGAGTAGTTGCCTGATTTGTACTGGCAGAGTGAAAGAACGCTATCAGAATGAACAGGGGAAAATATTGATTTTAGAAATTCAAAATGGATTTTATAAAATAAATCTAAAGTTGGTTGACAAACAAAACACATAGTGATATTTTATTACTAGATTAAATTTAGCACTCGAACCAAAAGAGTGCTAACAGATATAAAATAAGGAGGCATCATTATGAAATTAGTACCATTGGGAGACAGAGTTGTATTAAAGCAAGTAGAAGCAGAAGAAACAACGAAATCAGGCATTGTTTTGCCGGGACAGAACAAAGAGAAACCACAGCAGGCAGAAGTAGTTGCAGTTGGACCGGGCGGAATGGTTGATGGAAAAGAAGTGACTATGTTGGTTGCAGTAGGTGACAAGGTTATTTACTCAAAATACGCAGGAACGGAAGTAGAACTTGAAGGCGAAGAATATCTTGTTGTGAAGCAAAATGATATTTTAGCAATTGTAAAATAGTGTTGAGATATATTTAGGAGGCATAAAATTATGGCAAAGGAAATCAAATACGGAGCAGAAGCCAGAGAAGCATTAGAAGCAGGTGTAAATAAACTGGCAAATACAGTAAGAGTTACAATCGGACCAAAAGGTAGAAATGTTGTATTAGACAAACAATTTGGCGCACCTCTTATTACAAATGATGGTGTTACCATTGCAAAAGAAATCGAATTAGAAGATGCTTTTGAAAACATGGGTGCACAGCTCATTCGTGAAGTTGCAGCAAAGACAAATGATGTTGCCGGAGACGGTACTACAACAGCAACTGTTTTAGCACAGGCAATGGTTCAGGAAGGAATGAAGAATCTTGCAGCAGGTGCAAATCCAATTGTACTTCGTAAGGGTATGAAGAAGGCTACAGATGTGGCAGTAGAAGCAATTGCAGCCATGAGCAGCAAGGTGGAAAGTAAAGAAAGAATTGCAAATGTTGCAGCAATTTCTGCAGGAGATGTAGAAGTAGGCGCAATGGTTGCAGATGCTATGGAAAAAGTTTCCAATGATGGTGTTATTACAATCGAAGAATCTAAAACTATGAAGACAGAATTAGATTTAGTAGAAGGTATGCAGTTTGACAGAGGGTATATTTCTGCTTACATGGCAAACGATATGGAGAAAATGGAAGCAGTATTGGAAGATCCATTTATCTTAATTACAGATAAAAAGATTTCTAACATTCAAGAATTACTTCCGATTTTGGAACAGATCGTTCAATCTGGTTCTAGATTATTGATTATTGCTGAAGACATTGAAGGTGAAGCGCTTACTACTTTGATCGTAAATAAATTGCGCGGAACATTCAACGTAGTAGCAGTAAAAGCTCCTGGTTATGGCGACAGAAGAAAAGCTATGTTAGAAGATATTGCTATCTTGACAGGTGGACAGGTGATCTCTGAAGAATTAGGATTAGATTTGAAAGAGGCTACATTAGATATGCTTGGACGCGCAAAATCTGTAAAGGTACAGAAAGAAACAACTGTTATTGTAGATGGTATGGGTGATAAAGACCAGATTACAGGACGTATCGGACAAATTAAAGCACAAATCGAAGAGACAACTTCTGACTTTGATAGAGAAAAATTACAAGAAAGATTAGCTAAAATGGCCGGTGGAGTTGCTGTTATTCGTGTGGGTGCAGCGACAGAAACTGAAATGAAAGAAGCAAAACTTCGTATGGAAGATGCTCTTTCAGCAGCAAAGGCGGCAGTAGAAGAAGGTATTGTAGCAGGTGGTGGATCTGCATACATCCATGCTTCCAAAGAAGTTGCTAAATTGGCTGACACATTAGAAGGTGATGAAAAAACAGGCGCAAAAATCATCTTAAAGGCTTTGGAAGCTCCGTTGTTCCATATCGTAGCAAATGCTGGATTAGAAGGAGCAGTAGTAATTAACAAAGTCAGAGAAGAAAAACCAGGTATTGGATTTGACGCATACAAAGAAGAATATGTTGATATGGTGAAATCTGGTATTCTTGACCCTGCAAAGGTTACAAGAAGTGCACTTCAAAATGCAACTAGTGTAGCATCTACTTTATTAACTACAGAATCTGTAGTAGCAACGATTAAATCAGACGCTCCAGCTATGCCGGCAGGTGGCGGAATGGGAATGATGTAATTCCAAGATATATTAGGGACTTCGAAAGAAGTCCCTTTTTGGCTCTTTATTTATAAAATATTCATAAGATTGATGTTGTAGAAATGTGGAGATGTGTGTTACAATAATAGAAATATACAGAGTTGGAGGTTTGTTATGACCGAGTTTATGACTGAACAGCTGGTAAAAAGAAATGAAACATTAAAGAATAAATTGATAAAAACTTTGATAGTTGTAGTTGCTGTATCATTGTTTGTGATATTTTTCCCATTCTTATTGGCTGTTCCAACATTATTTTTGGTATGGATTTTTATTATTATTTTAGTTATGTACTTATTTCAAAGAATGAATGTAGAATTTGAATATTTATACTTCAATGGTGATTTGGATATTGACAAAATTGTTAATAAACAATCAAGAAAGAGTATGTTCAAAACGAACATCAAGGAAGATATGGATTTCATGGCACCTACCGATGCACCGGAGTTGTTTCAATATCAGAATCTTAAAAAGCTTGACTTCAGTACAAAAACACCGGGAAATAAAACATACACTATGATTACAGTGTATAAGGGACAAAAGGTACAGGTTATTTTTGAACCAAATGAGGAAATCTTAAAAGGCATTCGCGATTTGGCACCGCGAAAAATCATTTTTTAAGACTTGACAGAATGGAATCTTTTTAGTAACATAAGACACTATAAATTAAAAGCAGGAAAAGAAAGAGAGGATAAGAAATATGGGAACAATTATTGGAGAAGGCATTACATTTGATGACGTGCTTTTAGTACCTGGATATTCAGAGGTAATCCCAAACCAAGTAGACCTGTCTACACAGTTGACAAAGAAAATTCGTTTAAACATACCGATGATGAGTGCCAGCATGGACACGGTTACAGAACATCGTATGGCAATTGCCATGGCTCGTCAAGGCGGTATTGGTATCATTCACAAGAATATGTCAATTGAAGCACAGGCTGAAGAAGTTGATAAGGTAAAACGTTCAGAGAATGGCGTTATTACAGACCCATTTTCATTATCACCAGAACATACATTAGAAGATGCTAACAATCTGATGGCAAAATTCCGTATTTCAGGAGTTCCGATTACAGAAGGAAAGAAATTAGTCGGTATTATTACCAATCGTGATTTGAAGTTTGAAGAAGATTTTTCGAAGAAAATCAAAGAGTGTATGACTTCAGAAGGTTTGATTACAGCACCGGAAGGAATCACATTAGAGGAAGCAAAGAAAATTTTGGCAAAGGCAAGAAAAGAGAAATTGCCGATTGTTGACAAAGATTTCAACTTAAAAGGATTAATTACGATTAAGGATATTGAAAAGCAAATCAAGTATCCAATGTCAGCCAAGGATGCACAAGGACGTCTTCTCTGTGGAGCCGGAGTTGGAATTACAGCTGACGCATTAAAGAGGGTAGATGCCCTTGTAAAGGCAAAAGTAGACGTAATTGTATTAGACTCTGCACACGGACATTCTGCAAATGTTATTCGTTGTGTGAAGATGGTAAAAGAAAAATATCCTGATTTACCGGTAATTGCAGGTAATGTAGCAACGGGAGAAGCAACTAGAG
This sequence comes from Faecalimonas sp., assembly GCA_045648005.1. Lineage (GTDB taxonomy): Bacteria > Bacillota > Clostridia > Lachnospirales > Lachnospiraceae > Faecalimonas. Next base: position 97,865 of record JAZRND010000035.1, read on the forward strand.
CATTGATTGAAGCAGGAGCAGATGCAGTTAAGATTGGTATTGGACCAGGTTCCATCTGTACAACTCGCGTAGTGGCAGGTATCGGTGTGCCTCAAATTTCTGCTATTATGGATGCTTATGCAGTGGCAAAAGAATATGGAATTCCAATTATTGCAGATGGTGGTATCAAGTATTCCGGAGATATCACAAAGGCAATTGCAGCAGGTGCAAATGTATGTATGATGGGTAGCATTTTGGCAGGTTGCGATGAAAGCCCTGGAGATTTTGAATTATTCCAAGGAAGAAAATACAAAGTATATCGTGGAATGGGTTCTATTGCAGCTATGGAAAATGGAAGCAAAGACCGTTATTTCCAAACAAATGCGAAGAAATTAGTTCCGGAAGGTGTAGAAGGACGTGTAGCATATAAGGGAATGTTGGAAGATACTATTTTCCAATTGCTCGGCGGACTTCGTTCAGGTATGGGTTACTGTGGAACACCAACGATTGAAGAATTGAAAGAAAAAGGCAAATTTGTTAAGATTTCAGCCGCTTCTTTGAAAGAAAGTCATCCACATGACATTCATATAACAAAAGAAGCACCAAATTATAGTGTAGACTAAATATAGGATTTAGGATTAAATGAGGCATGTGATACATGCCTCATTTGTTTACAAACTCTTTGTTCTATTTTTGTAAAAAAAGTGTTATAATGGGGATATTGAATTACAGAAGAAGGGGTTTGTATGGCAAGAAAGTATCGTACAAAAAGAAAAACAAGATTTCGTAGACGTGTACGCTTTTATCTGCGTATGGGTATTTTTTTGCTTGTCTCGCTTATGGCTGCCTTAATTGGAATGAAGTACTTTAAGGTGGGACCATTCAGTGACGCTTACAAAGAACGAGATGACGAACACATGCGAATAGCAAGGCCGAAAATGCAAGTGGAACTTTTGGCAGAAAACCCTTATTCCAGACCGGGATTTCAGACGGAGAAAATAAAAAATATTGTTATCCATTACACTGCAAATCCGGGAACGAGCGCAAAACAAAATCGCGATTATTTTGAAGGTTTAAAAGATTCTAAAAAGACTAGGGCAAGCAGTCATTTTATTGTAGGTATTAAAGGGGAAATTGTGCAATGCGTGCCGACTTGGGAAGTTGCCTATGCATCCAATGACCGAAATTCAGATACCGTATCCATTGAAACTTGTCATTTAAAGGAAGATGGTGCTTATACGAAGGAGACCTATGAAGCATTGGTATATCTTACTGCTTGGTTATGTGAGAAATTTGATTTGACAGAGCAGGACTTAATACGCCATTATGACGTTACAGGAAAAATTTGTCCAAAATACTTTGTAGACAATGAAGATGCATGGGAGACATTTAAAAAGGATGTCAAAGAAAAGTTGGAGGCAGCATAATGAAAAATATTTTTTTTATAGGATTTATGGGGTGCGGTAAGAGTACAGTGGCGGCGTCCATGGCAAAAAAGCACAATTTGTCTGTGGTGGAAATGGATCAAGAAATTGAGAAAAAAGAAGAGATGAGCATTCCTGATATTTTTGAACACAAAGGAGAGGCTTATTTTCGTGATGCAGAGACTCGATTGCTACAAGACATTCAGAAACAAGATAGTCAAGTAGTATCTTGTGGTGGCGGAGTTGTTTTGAGAAACGAAAATATTACCACAATGAAACGAGGCGGCGTAGTGGTGTATCTTACCGCCAAGCCAGAGACCATATTGGAACGAGTGAAAGAAGATGACAATCGTCCGCTACTTCGAGGAAATAAAAATATTTCTTTTATTTGCGAGATGATGGCAAAAAGGGAAGAAAAATATAAGGACGCAGCAGATTTTACGGTTTCTACAGATGGGAAGACACCAGAACAAATCTGCAAGGAAATTCTGTTACAAATAAAAATGATAGGAGAAACCATATGTTAGAAACTTTTTTTCCGGAGAGATGTGTAGACTCTACATACGACATTCCATTTGAGCAACTTTATGAAGAAGGCTATCGAGGCGTTATTTTTGATATTGATAATACATTAGTTATGCATGGCGCACCGGCAGATGAACGCGCCAAAAAATTATTTACAAGATTGAAGAATCTTGGATTTGAGTGCTGTTTACTTTCTAATAATCAGGAGCCACGTGTGAAAATGTTTAATGAAGATATTCAAGTTCACTATATTTGCAATGCACATAAACCCTCTACAGTTAATTATGAAAAGGCAATGCAAATGATGGGAACTGATAAAGGTAATACAATGTTTGTGGGAGACCAATTGTTTACAGATGTGTGGGGAGCGAAGAGAACAGGAATTACAAATTATTTGGTAAAACCAATCAATCCCAAAGAAGAGATACAAATTGTTTTAAAAAGATTATTAGAAAAAGTAGTTTTGTATTTTTATCACAGAAATCAAAAGAAGAATCCAAAGTAGGATTCTTCTTTTTGCTATCAAAAACAAGTTTTTCTAATGTGTTCTATTGGCATATCCATTCCAGTCCATAGCTTAAAGGCTTCCGCCCCTTGGTACAGTAACATGTATAAACCGTTAAAAGTTTTGCAACCAGCTTCCTTTGCAAACTTCAATAACTTGGTCTCTTTTGGATTGTAAATAATATCTGATACAATCAAATTATCGTGGAACATGGAGGCGTCTGTAATTAAAGAAGCATCTACATTTGGAGCCATTCCAACGGAAGTAGCATTAGTAAGAAGTTTGCTTTCTTGCATTTCTCTTCGCAAGATGGCTTCATCAGAAAAATCATACAGATGAATGCTACAGGAAGCCAAACCCTTTAATTTGGTAATCATTTCTGCCGTTTGGTCAAAACGCTTTCCTGGACGACTAAAAACAGATATTTCAGACATACCGTCTAAAGCAGCCTGAACTAAAATGGCAGTAGCAGCGCCGCCTGCACCGAGTAAGGTCATCTTTTGCCCCGTCATGTCAAGTCCAGCGTGTTGTACGGCTTTCATATAACCGATGCCATCCGTGTTGTGTCCAACGAGAACGCCATTTTCATTTACCACAGTGTTGACAGCGCCCATGATTTTAGCTGCCGGCGACAACTCGTCGCAGAATTTTAAAATTTCGTTCTTGCAAGGCATAGTAAGATTAAAACCGCGTGCATTCATGGCGCGCAGACCATTTACTGTAGTTTCTAGTTGCTCCGTATTTATATCGAATGCAAGATAAGCATAATCCAGATTTAATTGTCGAAAGGCTTCGTTGTGCATTCGTGGTGAAATGCTGTGTGAAACCGGACTTCCCAAAAGGCAAATCAAGGCAGTGTGTCCCGTGATTTCTTTCATATGTGTTCTCCTTTATATTGAATTTTACTTCTTTACATTAAAGCGAAAAAGCGAAAATGTCAAGAGAATGGTTGAAATCGAATGAGAATTACTTTATTATATCAACAGAAAGGTTGGGAAAGAACATGAAATCTGTAATCGTAAAAGACCTTGTTATCGGAGAAGGAACGCCGAAAATCTGTGTTCCAATTGTGGGAAAGGCAAGAGAAGATATTTTAAGTATAGCAAAGAGAATATGTGAAACACCCGCAGATTTGGTTGAGTGGAGAGCAGATTGGTTTAATGAGGTGTTTGATATAGAGTCAGTATGCGCTGTGCTAATTGAATTGAAAAATATTTTGGGATCACGTCCTTTATTATTTACTTTTCGAACGAAAAATGAGGGCGGAGAACAAGAAATCACATTTGAGCAATATGAAGCTTTGTTGACACAAGTAAGTCAAAAGCATTTAGCAGAAATAATTGATGTAGAAGTGTATTTCCACGAAAACATTCAAAACTTGATAGTCGAACTTCAAAGGAATGGAACAGTGGTTGTAGGGTCAAATCATGATTTTGCAAAGACGCCGGATAAGGGGGAAGTAGTAAAGCGGCTACTCTATATGAAAGAAGTCGGAGCTGACATTCCAAAGATTGCGGTTATGCCAAAATCAGAGGCGGATGTAGAAATGCTTTTAAGTGCCACAAGAGAAACAATGGACATCATGCAGAGTCCCATTATTACAATGTCTATGGGCAAGTTGGGAGAAATTAGCAGAATTTCAGGTGAGATTTATGGCTCCGCAATCACATTTGGGGCAGTAGGAGAAGTATCAGCTCCTGGTCAGATTGATATTTTCGTGTTAAAGAAAATGTTAGAAAAAGTACATAGGGAAAAAGCAGAATAAAAAAAGGTTGAAAAAATATATAATTTATTATAGAATTATAGGAAGTGAGAAAACATTATGCGAAAAGCATCCCCCTATTAAGCAAAAATGAAAACTAGGGGAATACAAGGAGGATAATTTATGATTAGCGCAGGTGATTTTAGAAAGGGTATTACATTTGAAATCAATGGTGCCCCACATGTAATTTTAGATTTTCAGCATGTAAAACCAGGAAAAGGTGCAGCGTTTGTAAGAACAAAATACAAAAATATTTTGACAGGTGCTACGAGAGAAGAAGCATTTAACCCAAGTGCAAAATTCCCAAAAGCACACATCGACACAAAGAAGATGCAGTATCTTTATACAGATGGTGAATTTTATCATTTCATGGATCCAGAATCATATGAGCAAATTCCATTAACTTATGAAGAAGTGGAAGACGCAATTAAGTTTGTAAAAGAAAATGATGAAGTTACAATTAAATTCTTCCAAGGAAAAGCATTTACCGTGGAAGCTCCAAACTTTGTCAACTTAAAGATTACAGAAACAGAACCAGGTGTGAAAGGAAACACTGCAACAAACGTAACAAAACCAGCTACTGTTGAAACAGGTGCAATTGTTTACGTGCCGATCTTTATTGAAGAAGGCGAAACTATCCAAATTGATACCAGAACAGGTGAATATTTAGGAAGAGCAAAAGAATAATGAAAAAGGCGTATGACTTCAAAATCATACGCCTTCTTTATGTCAGGAGACATTCTTATGAACAGCTAAAAATATTTTTGATTTTGCTATCATAAAAATATATTTTATTGAGTAAAATTTCCTCTGGATCCATTTGCGTAGCATTTACTTCTGTTATGGTATCTAAAAGTATCTCTTCTCCCGGACAATGGCTTTCCGGCACAATAAGGAATTCATGCACACTGCATGGGAGTAGGTAAAAGTTTTCATTTAGTTGTCCTGCTATTTGTTCTAAAATACCGGGATACAAAATACAGGAAGCACCATAGTTGCGAATGTCATTAGTCAACACGAACATGACGTCTTCTTGCATCAACATTTCGCTACAATCATGGCCAAGGAGTTCCTCGATGACCATATTCATAGGCTTGAATGTGGCTGGCAAAATTTCCGGACCATTTTTAACGGCGATTTCATGCAAGTCTTGCACACTGATACCCCAGTGATTCTGTAATTCTTTTGTTATAGGAATTGTGGAAAGTCCACGTTCGTGAAATTCAAATAAAATATAATATGTGATGGCAAAGTCCCAAAAGTATAAGTGGGGTACTGTTTCTAAAAACTCTTTGTTTTTTTCGGCACAAATCAATTTGCATGCGATCTTGGAACGTATTTTGGTGAAATGTCGAATTTGTTCTACATCTCCGGGATGTTCGCATTTTACATCCTCGTATACTTTCCATATACATTCTGTGAGTTCATCCAATGTAAATCCATTCTGAAATTGTACATAGTATTCCTCCAAATATATTGTGGGAGAAATGTTTAAATTCTCATCGCAAAAGGTTAGACCTACGCGTTTGCGATCATTGTTTTTTAATGTGGTATGTATTGAAAGACTCATACCTTCATTCAATATTGGTTCCATCTTTTCCTTGATGGAAAGGACAAATTGTGCATAGTCCATACATGCTCCTTTCTGTAGCACAAGATGCGATTTTAATAGAATAAATGTGAAAATTTGACAGAAACTGTCGAAGAAAAATGATTTGATAAATATTATGGTTTCTTGATTATAACTCGGCTGAAAGGGAAAAGCAATCCCTTTACTTTTAAATTTGAATATGTTAGGATAATACAAATGTCTCTGTAGCTCAGTGGATAGAGCGTTGCCCTCCGGAGGCAAGTGCGCAGGTTCGACTCCTGTCAGAGACGTTAAAAAGTTCGCTGTAAGCTTCTTGCGAAGCCTACAGCGAATTGAATGTTTTGCCAATTTTACAATACATAGGAAATAGAGGGACAGCTATGTCGGGGTATAGAAAAGCATTTCAAAAAGCCTTTCCGCATACTATTCCTGTGCTTACAGGATATTTGTTTATCGGAACGGCTTTTGGTGTTATGTATGCAGAAAAAGGATACTCATTTTTATGGGCTATTCTCATGAGTTTATTAGTGTATGCAGGGTCAGGACAATATTTGGCAGTTAATTTTTTCGTGCCGGGAGTTTCTTTCCTGCAAGTGATTTTTTTGACGTTCATGGTGAATGTAAGGCATGTATTTTACGGTGTGTCATTGTTGGAAAAATTCAATAAGGTTGGCAAGAGCAGATGGTATATGATTTTTGCTTTGACCGACGAGACCTATTCTTTGCTCTGCACTACAAAGATACCAAAGGGTGTAGATGAGTCCAAGTTTTTGCTTGCAATTTCGATTTTAGACCATTCCTACTGGGTGTTAGGATCAGCCATCGGAGCTATTGCAGGCACGCTTTTACCGATTAGCTCGGAAGGGATAGAATTTGCCATGACGGCCCTATTTATCGTGATTTTTATTGAACAATGGTTGGAAAAGAAAAATCGCATTCCGGAAATAATCGGAGTTGTTGCTGCAGTGGTAAGCCTTGTTATTTTTGGGGCAAGCAATTTTGTGCTACCAGCAATGATGGCCATTGTAGCATTACTATTTGTAGGAAGAAAGAAGTTGGATAAGGAGGGTGTGCCATGCCGTTAAGTGCAGGAATGTCGCTTTTGATTATTTTAGTTGTTGCAGTTACTACATTTGCAACCCGAGTGGCCCCATTTCTCGTTTTTCCAAAAGGGAAAGAAATTCCAAAAACCATGCAATATCTTGGAAAAGTACTTACACCTGCTGTTATTGGAATGTTAGTGGTGTACTGCTTGAAAGGAACCTCTGTTTTGACAGCACCATATGGTATTCCGGAATTGATTGCAGTAGTTGCAGTTGTGATTCTTCATGTTTGGAAACGCAACAATTTGATTAGTATTGGAGTTGGAACCGTGCTTTATATGGTGCTGATTCAGGCAGTTTTTTAAGAGATGGTTGTTGGAAATAAAAGCTTGTGGTAAAATAGGCAGAGAATGTTTTTCTGGGAGGAACTATGAAGAAATTAATCGATTTATTGACATGTGAATTAGAACAAGCCTTTGAAAAGGCCGGATATGATAAAAAATATGCCAAGGTGACATTATCGAATCGCCCTGATTTGTGCGAGTATCAATGTAATGGCGCTATGGCGGCAGTAAAAGAGTACAGAAAAGCCCCGATTATGATTGCTAATGATGTGGTTGTAGCTCTGGAAGGGAATGTTTGTATTGAGAAAGTGGAAGCAGTTAATCCTGGATTTATCAATATTATTTTAAATCCGGAGTTTGTTGCCGCCTACTTGAAGGATATGGAGCAATGTGAAAAGCTGGGTGTGAAGGAACCGAAGAATCCTAAAACAATTATTGTGGATTACGGCGGAGCAAATGTAGCAAAAGCTTTGCATGTTGGACATTTAAGACCTGCTATTATTGGTGAAAGTGTGAAACGTATCGGAAGATATGTTGGACATAAGGTTATTGGTGATGTGCATTTGGGAGACTGGGGTTCACAAATGGGTCTCGTTATGATGGAACTAAAGAAGAGACAGCCGGAACTCCCTTATTTCGATGACAATTTTGAAGGGGAATACCCGGAAGAGTCTCCGTTTACCATTGAAGAATTGGGTGAAATTTATCCGACTGCCAGTGCTTATGCAAAGGAACATGAGGATTTTAAAGAAGAAGCATTGAAAGCTACTTATCTATTGCAAAATGGTCACAGAGGATACACTGCTTTGTGGAGACATATCATGAATGTATCCTTGCCAGATCTGAAGAAAAATTATGGTGCGTTGAACGTAGAGTTTGACCTTTGGAAAGGTGAAGCGGATGCGAAGCCATATATTGCAGATATGGTTGAACGTTTGAAAAAGGAAGGCTTTGCACATGAGGACCAAGGAGCTCTAGTGGTGAATGTAAAAGAAGAAACTGATACAAAAGAAGTTCCGCCATGTATGATTTTAAAATCAGATGGTGCGGCGCTCTATGCAACGACAGACCTTGCAACATTGGTTGAACGTGAACAATTATATAAACCAGACCAAGTTATATATGTGACTGACAAACGTCAGGAAATGCATTTTGAGCAAGTATTTCGTTGCGCAAAGAAGACGGGAATTGTTCGAGAAGAAACGGAACTTAAACATATTGGCTTTGGTACTATGAATGGTAAGGATGGAAAGCCGTTCAAGACTAGAGACGGTGGGGTTATGCGTCTGGAAGAATTGGTTGGCGATATCAATGATAAGATGTATGGCAAGATTGTTGAAAATCATGCAATTGAGGAAGAGGAAGCTAAAGCCACAGCTAAAAAAGTTGGTTTGGCAGCGCTGAAATATGGTGATTTATCAAATCAGGCATCCAAAGATTATGTATTTGATGTAGATCGTTTTATTTCCTTTGAAGGGAATACCGGACCGTACATTTTATATACTATTGTGCGCATCAAATCTATTTTAAATAAATATGCTGATAGTGTAAAACCGGTAGAGGAATGTACTTTGCAGGCGGCTCAAAACCCAAGTGAAAAGGCATTGATGCTTGAGATTGCCAAATTTAATAGTGTGATGGAAGGTGCTTACGAGGAACTTGCACCACACAAAATTTGTGCTTATATTTATGATTTGTCAAATGCATTTAATCGTTTCTATCATGAGACAAAGATTCTTTCAGAAGAAAATGAAGAAAAAAGAGCAAGTTACATTGCATTACTGAATCTTACAAAACGTGTATTAGAAGCGTGTATTGATGTGCTGGGATTTGAAGCACCGGAAAGGATGTAACAAAATGACAGAAAAGTTATTTTATGAAGATAGCCATATGATAACCTTCTCTGCAGTTGTAAAAGCTTGTGAACAAGTAGGAGAGTATTATGAGGCAGTTCTTGACAGAACTGCCTTTTTTCCAGAAGGCGGAGGACAGCTGGCAGATCCAGGGCTTATAGATGGTATTCAGGTTCTGGATGTACAGGAAAGAGATGGCGTCATTTATCACAAAATGGAAAAGCCATTAATAGTTGGATGCAAGGTTGAAGGAAAACTTGACTGGGAAGAACGATTCTCCAGAATGCAGCAACATTCGGGTGAACACATTGTGTCTGGTATTGTGCATCAAAAATATGGATATGACAATGTGGGGTTTCATATGGGGACTGACGCTATTACTATTGACTTTAATGGTGTGCTGACAAAGTCTCAATTGCAGGAGATTGAAGAAATAGCAAATCGTGTGGTGGCAGAGAACGTAGAATTTCAAGTTTTATATCCTAATAGAGAAGAATTAGAGTCTATTTATTATCGAAGCAAAATCGAGATAGAAGGACAGGTACGCCTAGTGATTGTTCCGGGTTATGATGCATGTGCTTGCTGTGCACCACACGTGGAGAAAAGTGGTGAAATCGGTATTATTAAGTTTGTGGGATTGCAAAACTACAAAGGCGGTGTCCGAGTTTCATTGCTGTGTGGTTTCAGAGCGCTTCGGGATTATGAGTTTAAGTGTGAACAGATGAAGGAATTATCTGTAATGCTTTCGGCACCGGAAGAAGAAATTGTGGATGAAGTCAATCGTTTAAAAGAGGAGTTGTCCAAGCAAAAGGGCAGAATCTATGAGCTGCAAATGCAACTATTGCAAGGCAAGGCGGCTTGCCTCCAAGGCGGTGAAGAATGTGTAATTCTTTTTGAAGAAGAGTTGGAAGGGAATGCTCCGCGAGAATTAGCCAATTTGATTTTAGCAAAGAATATAGGAGTAGTTGCTGTTTTTACAACTGCAACAGGCGGAGGTTATCGATATGTTATTGGTAGCAAATTTGTAGATGTACGAGAGTTATCCAAAGAACTTAACAGTGCATTCAATGGACGAGGTGGCGGTAAACCGGAGATGGTACAAGGCTCATTATTCGGTGCAGAAGAAACAATCAAAGAGAAAATAGAGGGCATTATCCAGAATATGGATGTTACAAAAATGTTAAAAAAATGTTGCAATGAAGACAGTCATCATATATAATTTTTATGTTAGTAGATGAAGCATTATAGAATAGGTGTTATATGAAAAAAATATTTAAGATGTTATTAGTAACATTATTGATTTGTGTAGCAGTAGGCAGTACTGTATTGGCTACACCATCAGTTAATGAGCTAAAAGAAGATAAAAAGAAAGCGCAAAAAGAGCTAGATAAAATCAAAAAAGATATTACCACATTGATGACCAATATTAACAAAGGCGAGCAACAATTGGTTGAAGTTGGACAAGCTGTGATTAAGGCTGAAAATGATTTGGCGGAAGCGCAAGAAAAAGAGCAGGTTCAGTATGAGGCTATGAAGCATCGTATTGTTGCTATGTATGAAAATGGAACAGGCTCCATGCTTGCCAAAGTGTTAGAAGCAGATAGCTTGGCAGACATGTTAAAGCAAGCTGAAAATGTACAAACTATCCATGATTATGATAGAAAACAGTTGGCAGAATATGTTGCAGTCAAACAGCAGATTGCAAATTTAAAAACGTCCTTGGAAAACGATATGGCAGTCATTCAAAAGCAACAGAAACAGTTTGAAAAGGATAAAGAAAACTTAAATAAAAAAATGTCGCAATTAAAGACAAAAATCACCAATTTTGATGAGGAGATTCGAAAGGCGGCACAGGCCGCATCCAGTGGTGGCTCTTCTTCAGGAAGCAACTATGTGCCACCGGTAGGTACAGGTGGCGGAGCAGCTATTGTAAAAGAAGCTTATCGTTATCTTGGTGTTCCATATGTTTGGGGTGGCGAAAGCCTCAAGGGTGTGGATTGCTCCGGTTTAGTAAAAATGGCTCATAAAGCTATTGGTGTAAATCTTCCGCATTACTCCAATTCTATTGGTTCTGGTGGAAGAAAAGTTTCTCAAGCAGAGGCTTTACCGGGTGATGTAGTTTGCTACTATGGACATGTAGGAATTTATCTTGGAGATGGCATGATGATTCATGCACCACAGCGTGGTGAGAATGTAAGAGTTCAGGCAGTTTACGGTAGCCCATGGTACCGCAGATATTGGTAAAAGAAAAAGGACTTCAAATGAAGTCCTTTTGTTATTCAATAAACGCTTTGATTTGATTAAATATAATGTCCATCAATCTTGTACGTGCCTCCACACTTGCCCAAGCAATATGAGGTGTAATTAGAAGTCGCTTACTATCCTTAATGCGAAGAAACGGGCTGTTTGGATTCATAGGCTCCTCACAGAGTACGTCCAGACCCGCTGCAGCGATGACCTTATTTTCTATCGCTTTTGCCAAATCATCTTCTTTTACGATGGCACCACGCCCTACATTTATGAAGATAGCAGATGGTTTCATTTTTGCAAATGCGTGTGCATCCATAAGGCCTTCTGTTTCCGGAGTGAGTGGTGCATGTACGGAAATAATATCAGATGTAGTTAATAAGGTATCAAAGTCTACTCGTCCGTAACCTTCTTGATTGTTCTTGCCGGTAGTAGAATAGTAAATCACATTTGCGCCAAAGGCTTTTGCAATATCAGCCACACGTCTTCCGATGCTTCCGAGACCTACGATTCCCCAGGTCTTACCGTAGATTTCGTGGAATCGTTCTGCAAAATGTGTGAAGGAAATGTCATTTGCGTACTTCCCATCTTTTACATATGAATTATAATAATCTAATTTTTCCAGCAGATAAAATAGCATGGCAAAGGTGTGTTGTGCTACGGATTCTGTAGAATATCCGGCTACATTTCGCCATTCGATTCCTCGACTTGCCAAATATTCTTTGTCCAGATTGTTAGTTCCGGTTGCTGTAATGCAGACTAATTTCAACTTGGAAGCATTTCCGATGGATTGCTCGTTGATGAGACATTTATTTGTAATTAGAATATCAGCATCTGCCGCACGCTGTGGTATTTCCTCATAGGTAGTGTATTCGTATGTCACAAACTCGCCAAGGTGATGAAATTTGGATAAATCGATGTCTTCCCCTACACTTTTCGCATCTAAAAAAACTATTTTCATGTTTGAAATCCCCCGTCTTTTTCTGTCATTATTATAGAAAGAACAAACGTATATGTCAAATATTGACTTCATAACTTCTATGAAGCATAATGGAAATATAAGTTTTGTTTGGGAGGACATTATGGACATTAAGAATAAGATGAAAGAAAATATGGAAAAAGTAATTATCGGTAAAGGAGAAGTGATTGAGCTTGTCATTACTGCATTGGTAGCAGGAGGGCATGTTTTATTGGAAGATATGCCGGGAACAGGGAAAACAATGCTTGCAAAATCTTTGGCAAAATCTATAAATGTTCCTTTTTCACGTATACAAATGACTCCGGACTTATTGCCATCAGATGTAACCGGTTTACATATTTACAGTACAAAGAGTGGCGAATTTGAATTTCATCCGGGACCGGTTTTTACCAATGTTTTGCTAGTGGATGAAATTAACCGTGCCACACCACGTACTCAATCTAGCCTTTTAGAGTGTATGGAAGAACGACAGGTGACAGTAGATGGTGTAACAACAAAATTGGAATGCCCGTTTTTTGTAATTGCGACTCAAAATCCATTGGAAACAGCAGGAACATTTCCACTGCCAGAGGCTCAATTAGACCGATTTATGATGCGCATTAGCATGGGAAGTATTGAGGCAGAGCAGGAAAAAGCGATTTTAGAGCGTTATCGTGAAAATAACCCTTTGGAAGAAATTAGTGCGGTGGTGGATGCAGAAGATATTTGTAGAATGCAACAAGAATATCGAAAGGTCTATGTGCATCCGGAAATTGCTGATTATATTCAAAAGATTTGCATGGCAACTAGAGAACGAAAAGAGATTCGAGTGGGAGTAAGCATTAGAGGTACTTTGACACTAATGAAGGCAGCACAGGCCTATGCCTGCCTGCAAGGGCGCAACTACGTAGTGCCGGAAGATGTGCAGAAATTTGTGATACCGGTACTTGCTCACCGCTTGGTGATGGAAGGCAGTGCATACGGAAGAAACAGTGCAAATTCTCAATTAGATCTTATATTAAAGGCAACCCCGGTTCCGACAGAGGAGTGGGGAGAAGCATGATTGTATTTGTATTAGCAATTGTAATACTTGTCTGTTTGTCTGTGACTGTTTCACTGTACAAAAAGAATTGGGAACGGGGATTAAAGGCCAGTGTTTCTTTTGTGGAGAAGGAAATTCAAGAAGGGGAAATCTTTACCTTGAAAGAGGTTATAGAGAACAACAAAAGACTCCCTTTACCAACGTTGGTTATTAAATTTATGATGGATCGTAACTTGCAATGCACAGACAAAAATCAAACTAGTCGTACAGACAAGCAATATCGAACAGATACTATGTGCATCATGTCTTACGAGCGTATCACAAAAATGATAGAAGGGATAGGAAGAAAGAGAGGTTATTATAGTATTGATGAAATCCACTATGTAACCACGGATCTTTTGTATCGCCATGTCTATACCAAGAGTGAGCCAAATCGCGCGTTGCTTTATGTATATCCCGCCAGGTCAAAATGTGTGAAGCTTCCAGAGATTATTTGCCATATGAATGGGGAGTTTTTTGAGGAACGGATGTTGTGGGAAGATTCTTTAGACTTCAGAGGTGTGCGGGATTACTATCCAACGGATCCAATGCGAAAAATCAATTGGAAAGCATCTGCAAAGACAGGAGAATTAAAAGTTAATCAATATCACGACAGCACGAATAGAAGATTAACCATTTTTCTGAATGTCTCTCAAAAAGGTATTTTGCGTTATTATGATTTAATTGAAGAATCTATTCGCATCTGCCGAAACTTCATTGAAGAGTTTGTGTCGAATGGAATTTCTGTTCGGATTATCAGCAATGGAGTGGACACAAAGACAAAACAGGAAATTTATATAAGAGAAGGGGCAGGCGTAAATCATGTAGAGGCATGCTTGAAACAATTGGCACGAATGGATATTTATTCGGAAACGAGGGATATGCATGAGATTATTGCGGAACAACAGGTGACAACTAATGAAGTTACACTTTTGATTTCCGCAGAGCAAACGGATGCTTTGGCTTATGCATATATGGATTATGGAAAAGAAGCAGGACTATCCACATGGTTAGTTCCAATCCATCGAAGTGATAAGAAAGCCGCAGAACAGAGAATGTCTTGGGTTCCAATCAGAACGAACTATTTGATAATGGAAGAGCTGGAGGGGTAAGATGAAACGAATATTAAATATTGTTACACAAGCACTCTTCTGGGGAAGTTTGACTCTGCTTTGGTGGAAAATGTGTGATTCTCTGGCAGAAATGCTACAATATGCAATAAGCATGGCATTATGCACCACCATCTGCTGTCTGTTAAGACTAGTAGTGAAAAAGTTGTGGGTGTTTCTTTCTGCCCATGTTTTAATGATTGCAGGAGGAGTTTTTTGCGTCATATTTTTGAAACTGCCACTTTGGTTTGTGATTTTCTTTGTGGCAATGGTGGTATATTCTTTCTTGCTACGCTGTGTGACCGCTATTGATGATTTTGACCAACCGCTTTATTTTTATGTGGGCGTAGCAGTAGGTGTGTATTTAGTGTCGTGGATGTTTCATAGTGATAAGGCTGTGCAAAATATTTCGTTGGCGGTAGCAATTATTATGTTTCTTATGAAACTGTTATATAACAATTTAGCCTCTGCAGACTGGTTTATTGAGTCTAGAAACTTATCAGAAGATGCAGATGCAATCAAAGCGGGTAGATTTAGCAAACAAATTTCCTTGATATATACAGGAGCATTTTCCCTTCTAGTAGGAATGATCGCACTTGTCAGTATGGATGAAGTTTGGGAAGCGATTAAACGACTGTATGAGAGAATTATGCGGTATATTGTAAGTCTTATTCCACAAGGGGTACCGCAGATTATGGGAGGTCAAAAGCCAGAAAATTCCGAGAAAATGGAAAGTATGGGGGAAATGTTTGCACAGGCACAGACATCACCTTTTGTACGAGCTTTAGACAAAATATTTGTGACCCTTGTTGTTGTAGTTATTACTGTGGCGATTGTGGGTGTCATTGTCAGTGCAGCAATTAGCATTTATAAAGCATTTTACCGAGGACAGGACAGAGAAGAAGAGGGGTTCGTTGTTGAAAAAATGACAGCAAATGTACGTGTAAAGCATTCACAGAAGAAAAAAAAGAAGGCTGTTATGGAGAGTGCAACAGCAAGACGCATACGTAAGATTTACAAAAAGAATTTAAGCAAAGTCGAGCAAAGAGCCCGCAAAGATTTTCCTCGTATGGCACCTGAACAACAGATCACTGCATATGGCCAGATGCAGGAAGAAGGGGTTGATAAAGAAGAAATTTGTCGTCTTTATGAGAAAGCTCGTTATAGTCAGGAAATAATTACTGACGAAGATGTTACAAAAATGAAAACAATTATGTAATTATCTACAATTTGGATGCCTTAAAGAATTGACAACGTGCTACATTATTAGGTATAATATGTTTAATAATGTCGAATTATGAATTGCTATTTATTAAGGGGAGAAAAGAATGGTAATTAGGGAGCGTAATTGGAAGAAAACTTGTCTAAGTGTATTACTAGCCGTAGTATGCTTTATGACAAGTTTACTTTTTTTAGGGATAAATGCACGAGCGGTCAGTGTCATTCGAACAGGAACAGTTACTGCGGATAGCCTACGTGTGCGCAATGCACCAGGTACTGTCAATACAACCACTATTGGTTATGTGTACGAAGGTGACCAAGGTC
Source organism: Faecalimonas sp. (assembly GCA_045648005.1). Lineage (GTDB taxonomy): Bacteria > Bacillota > Clostridia > Lachnospirales > Lachnospiraceae > Faecalimonas. The sequence continues at coordinate 113,831 of JAZRND010000035.1, forward strand.
AGATTCTAGAAGAAGGTCGAGATGCGGATGGCGATCTTTGGTACAAATGGACTATTAATGGTATGACTGGGTGGTCTTCGGCTGAATATATCGAAGTAAGAGAAGTTATTATTGATAATGATGGCGATTTTGAAGCATTTATGGCGGCTCAAGGTTTTCCAGAATCCTACAAGGAACAATTACGCATCTTACACACAAAGTATCCAAACTGGGTATTCCAAGCACAGCAGACAAATCTGACTTGGGCTGAAGTTATTGAGGGTGAAAGCAAATTGAGAAAAAATTTGGTTCACGGAGGAGCAGAGACGTCTTGGAAATCCACACAGAATGGAGCCTATGATTGGGCAACTGGACAGTGGGTAGAGTTTGATTCCGGTGGTTGGGTAGCAGCATCCACAGAGATTATTCAATATTTTATGGATCCGCGGAATTTTTTGGATGACACTTCAGTATTCCAATTTTTACGACAGAGTTATAATGCAGCTGAATATGATGAGGCTGGATTACAGCAGATTAGAGCAGGACTGGAGACCCAAGTTCAAAATACTTTTTTGGCAGGCAATTGTGACGGAGAACCATATATAGACGTAATCATGCGTGCAGCTGCAGCAGAAGGCGTAAGCCCATATGTGCTGGCTTCCATGATTATTCAAGAAATTGGTCCTGCTGGAGATAGTGGAAGTATTTCAGGAACTGTTCCGGGTTATGAAGGATATTATAACTATTTCAATGTACAAGCATATAAAACAGATACGCTATCTGCCATTCAAAGAGGTTTACAATATGCCCAAGGCACAGGTGAATACGGTAGGCCATGGAATACAAGATATAAATCTATTGCTGGTGGGGCACAGTTTTATGCCAGTGGGTACATAAAAAAAGGTCAAGATACTATGTATCTTAAAAAATTCAACGTACAAGGCTCTAACCTTTATGGTCATCAGTACATGACCAATGTACAAGGCGCATATAGTGAAGGACGGATAATGGCCAGGGCATATGACGATACGGCACGTCAAGGAAAGTTAGTTTTCAAGATTCCGGTTTACAGGGATATGCCGGCAACAGCTTGCGTGAAACCAACTGGAAATGACAATCCAAACTATATGCTTAAATCTTTGGTAGTGGAAGGCCATGAATTAACACCGACATTTAGTATGCATGTGACCTCTTACGATGTCATTGTTTCACATGAAGTGGGTAGTGTGTCCATTAGTGCGGAGACGTTAGCACCGACTACTCAAATAAGCGGGCTTGGCTCTCATAATCTGAATGAAGGAAATAATGTCATTAAGATTACAACCACAGCACAAAACGGAACGCAGAAAGAGTATACCCTTAACATTGTTCGACAGTCGGCAGTTAATCCAGGACCATCACCAGACCCACAACCGCCGACACCGCCAGTTCCGACCCCTACTGTGAGTAGTGGTATTGTTAAAGTTAATGGCGATTATACGGTGACTGGAATTATCAAAATTCCAACGCGGGTGGATGAAATCAAAACTCATATGAATGTTGCTAATGGTAGCGTCAGAGAAGTGTTAAACGCAAATGGGGCGACAAAGGTTGGAAATCTTGGAACCGGTGATAGGATTGTTATAGTGAATAATGCGGGGCAAGTTGTATTCACCTATACGGCTGTTATTTATGGAGATACAAATGGTGACGGTGAAATCAAACTCCAAGACTATGTTCAAATACGAAAGGCAATATTAGGAAAGGTTCAATTAGGAGGAAGATATCAACAGGCCGCAGATACCAACAAAAATGGCAAAATAGATATGGCAGATTATGTTCAAGTAAGGAAACAGATATTAGGGCAGTATAAGATACAACAATAGGGGAGAAAACAATGAAAAGAAGAAAGAAATTATTTGGGCTGATAGTTAGCATATGTATGTTAATACCTGTATGGAGTGTTTGGGTACATGCTGCTGGAACAGCTCAAGTGACACTCAATAATCCAAGTGGTAATGTGGGGAGCACAGTTACTGTAACAGGGACTGTGAGTGCGTCTGAAAACATGGCAGGAGCTAATATTATCTTATCTTACGACCAATCAAAACTATCCTATGTATCCGGAGGAAGTAGAGGTGGCGCAGGAAGTGTTCAGATTTTTCTGGATTTGGTAGATGCACCTACAAAAAGAACAACTTTTTCCATTAAATTCAAAATACTTGTAGCAGGCAGCTCAAGAATCAATTTTGAAACTGGAGAAATCACTGCAGACAGCACTACTGAAGATATGGCTGTTACTTCCGGTGGTGGTACAGTTACAGGAAAAGTACCAACACCGAGCAGTACTAAAGACGGAAATAACCAATTGAGTTCTTTGCAAATACATCCGGGAACTTTGACACCAGGATTTCAAGCCGAAACAACTTCTTACAGCGTAACAGTTCCGGAGGATACAACCGATGTTACGATTTCTGCAAAGGCTCAAAACAGTAAGGCGCAAGTGACTGTTTCAGGTGGAAAGAACTTGCAACTGGGAGCAAATACAGCACAGGTTATTGTAATTGCTGAAAATGGTGCTTCTAGAGCATATACCATAACCATTATGCGTGGAGAACCAGAGATCATACTTATAAATGGTGTGGAATATACCATTAAAGAGAATTTTACAGACGCAGAAATTCCAGCAGGTTTTTCACGTACAAAGTTGACTTACAAAGAACGCCAGTATGAAGGTGTAGCCAATGCAAATGGTAGTGTAAAATTGTTGCTGTTGGAAAGTATGAGTTATACAAATTTCTTTGTTTACAATGAAGGAACTCAAGAGTTTTCTGATTTTTTACAGGTCGCTATTGGTACAAGTAAATATATTGTTCTCATGCCATTAGATAAGAGCATAAAAGATTTTGAAAAGAAAGAAGTCATTACTGTGACTATGCATGATAAACATTTTGAGGCATGGAAGTTAGATGAAGAATTCAGTGTTTGTTATGTGATTAATCAAGACGGAGAAGCGGCATTATACAGATATGACAGTGTGGATGGCATGTTCCAAAGATATAAAGAGATAGTTGAAGTAGATGATCAGGACGCAAAGAAAGCACTGTTCCCAAATAGCTATTATATGTATGCTATTATCGGTCTGGGGGCTTTGGTTATAATTCTTGCTGTTAGCATAATTTATTTCATCGCCAGCAGAAAGCAAAGACATGAAGGAAGAAAACGCCAGGTTGTAAAGCATCTGGAAAAGCAACGCAGAAAAGAAGCGAAACAGGCAGAAAAACAACGCTTGGCAGAAGAAAAACAGCACATGAAAGCAGAAAAAAAGGCGGCAAAGGAAAATAAATAGTGTGTGATAAAACGAGGGTCTATGCGATTTTGCATAGACCCATTTTTATATCTGACTTAAATAGCTATTGTGATACAGTTTAGAGAACGTGACATCTTCGGCAAACCAGTCAGGTGCTTGAAAAGTATTTGCTTCTTCTTCGGACGTGAATTCCACTTCTGCTAAAGTAAGTGGAGACAAGTCTCCCTCAAACACATCTAACTCAATGGTAAATTTGCCATAAGGTATCATATAACGTTTTTTTATAATCAATCTTCCATCAATTTTTTGTTTCAAATGTTCAAAGGATTCAGCAGTGAGGGGCAGATTGTATTCTTCTCTGACCATAGAACCCTTGCCTTTATAGGTGAGTTCATATTTGTCATTGTCTTTGCGGACACGAACTACCGGAGCAGTAGAAAGATAGCCTTGTTCCAAGTGTCGACAAGGATACGTATCTAAATTTTTCGGTAATTCTTTTATCAAAAATTTGCGTTCGATTTCCATTTTTTTATCCTCCAAACATTTTTATAGTAATATATGTAGCCCGAAAAGTAAATAACAGGATTTTGGGTTTGAGATAGAAACGTTATGTGGTATAATGGAGGAAAAGAAAAAGACAGTTGTGGAGAGTGAGAACGTGGGGAAAATAATTTGCGCAGTGGTATTAGGAATCATAGCAATTGCTTGCTTTATATTTAGCTATTTGCAGTTTCATGAGAGAGGTTTTTTGTTTAACAATGCTTATATCTATGCTTCGAAAGAAGAACGAGATACTATGGATAAGAAACCATACTATAAGCAATCAGGAGTTGCCTTTGTGTTCATTGGAGTTATATTTTCAATTGATGCCATTATGGTATTGCAAGTGGACTGGTTCTTTCCGTTTGTGATTATCATTTCAATTATCGCAATATTGTATGCCATTGTGTCGACTGTTCTGATAGAGAGAAGAAAAAAGTGATTCGGAGAGAGTTATTGTCTGAAAGAATATGAAAAAAGTATTCAGTCATTTGAATTTGTGGCGATGCCACGGTTGAATTTGTTTTTTTAAGTTTTGGGCCGTAATTTATTTAGGTGAGTACGGTCAGAAAAAGAGTTTTGTTTTTTGAATCCGTAGAATTCTGTATATCTTTACGGTTAGATTATTATTTCTTGGAAATCATGCCGTAACACTTGCTTATATTCTACGGACTATTAACAAAACAATGAAATTTAATCCGTAATGACGGCATATTTATACGAACAAATAGAATATTTTCGGGAACCCAACCGTAATCAAAAAAAATTAAATACGGATTAGTATCTATGGAGGAAAAATGGAAAGAAAGGATTTTAATTTGTTAAAAAGAAATTTGATTTCATTAGGATATACTGTTAATTGCTTTGAAAACGCAACAGAAGCAGTGAACTATTTGAATCGTCAGATTGACAATACGACAGTAGGTTTTGCAGGTTCTATGACTTTGGAAAAAATGAACCTTTATGAGTATTTAAGTGAACATAATGAAGTTTATTGGCATCATAGGATTCCAGAAGGGAAGACGAGCCAAGAAGTCCGTATGGCGGCAAACGCAGCAACTGTATATGTTACTTCAGTCAACGGCATTTCTGAAAATGGAGAGATAGTCAATATAGACGCAAATTGTAATCGTGTAGCATCCATATTTTATGGACATGAGAAGGTTTATTTTGTTATAGGTGAAAACAAAATCGAAAAGGACTATGACAGTGCGTTACATAGAGCAAGAAATATTGCAGCGCCTTTAAATGCAAAACGTTTAGGAGTGAAAACTCCTTGTGCAATAAAAGCAGACCATTGCTATGATTGTAAAAGCCCTGAACGCATTTGCAGAGGTCTTTCTGTTTTGTGGAGCAAACCGATGACAGGAGAGTTTGAAGTGATTCTGATACACGAAAATTTGGGATATTGATAGGTGTGTATTTGTTGAGGCAAACGAAAGATGGATAGTAAAAAAAGATGTAAATGGTGTAACTTAAAAAATGCATTATATATTGCATATCATGACACAGAATGGTGTGTGCCAAATTTTGAAGATAAATACCTATATGAAATGTTAATATTGGAATCCTTTCAAGCGGGATTGTCTTGGGAATGTGTTCTGAATAAAAGAGAAAATTTTAGAAAAGCATACGACGATTTTGAATTGGAAAAAGTTATTTCTTATGATGAAAACAAAGTGTCCGAATTATTGAATAATCAAGATATTATAAGAAATAAGCGCAAAATCAATGCGAGCATCAGCAATAGCAAAATCTTTAAGGCAATAGTTGATGAATATGGTTCTTTTTACAACTATTTAAGAAGCTTCACCAATGGTACAACCATTTATGAAACAGACAAAGTCACAAACGATTTATCAGATGCCATTTCGAAAGATTTGCAAGATAGAGGAATGAAGTTTGTCGGCTCGGTTATTATATATTCCTATTTGCAGGCAATAGGCGTAATATATTCACATGATAAAGAATGTTATTTATATAAAAATCAAGATTGACAATTTCAAGTTGACCGGAGGTATCATACATGAGAACTACTATCAGAAGTATGAAAGAAAAGGACAAACTATATGTCATTGAGATGATGAGAGTGTTCTATGCCTCTCCGGCTGTATTGAGCAATGGTTCGGAGGACATATTTAGAGCAGATGTCGATAATTGTATTGGTGAATGTCCATATGTTGAAGGCTATATTTTCGAGGACAAGGACAATATACAGGGGTATGCTATGGTTGCAAAGAGTTTTTCTACAGAATTCGGAAAACCTTGTATTTGGATCGAAGATATATATATTAAAGATGAATATCGGGGATTAGGAATCGGAAGTCTCTTTTTAAATTACATCGAGGAAAAATATCCGAATTCAGTGTTTCGATTAGAAGTTGAGGCTGAAAATGAGAGAGCTGTAAATGTGTATAAAAAATGCGGATATGACATTATTCCATATATGGAAATGAAAAAATAGGTTTACAAGCTTGAATTTATTTGAATGCTACGGTGGAATTTGTCTTTGTTCAGTTTTGGGCCGTAATATATTGGGACGAGTACGGTTAGAAAAATAGTTTTGCTTTTTCTATCCGTAGGATTCTGTATATCATTACGGTTAGATAATTATTGTTAAAAAATCAAGCTGTAACATTTGCTTATATTCTACGGACTATTAACAAAACAATTAAATTCAATCCGTAATGATGGCATATTAATACGAACAAATACAACATTTTTAGGGCTCTAACCGTAATTAGAAGAATAGAATACGGACTATCGATGCAAATGGGATATTTTGTCCGTAAGCAAGTTCATGAGGTCCAATTTAATAACATGCGCTCATGCAACAAACATTTGACACCCTCGCTTTGGGCGAGGGTATTTTCTTGAGTTTGCATTTTCTTCATAAATTTGGTAAAATATAATGAACTTTGTGACATTGGCAATCAGGAGGATAGAACATGACAAAACAAGTAAGTGTTTTTCTGGCAGACGGATTTGAAGAAATCGAAGGTTTGACAGTAGTGGATCTGCTTCGAAGAGCAGGAATTACTGTGACAACTGTATCCATCACAAGCTCGCATTTGATACATGGAGCCCATGGGATTAATGTACAGGCAGATAAGCTGTTCGAAGAAATGAACTATGAAAATCAGGATATGTTGGTACTTCCGGGTGGTATGCCAGGCACCATTAATCTTGGAAAACATAATGGATTGGAAAAAATATTAAGAGAATTTGATAAACAAGAAAAGTATATTGCGGCCATTTGTGCTGCGCCAAGTGTTTTCGGACAATACGGATTTTTAATGGGGAAGAAAGCGACATCCTATCCGGGATTCGAAGAACAATTAGAAGGAGCAACATATGTGATGGAACCAGTTGTTGTATCAGAACACATTATCACTAGTAGGGGAATGGGAACAGCAATTGATTTTTCGTTAGCATTGATTGAAAAATTATTAAATAAAGAGAAAGCAAATGAGATTGGAAAATCCATTCTCTATTACGTGTAGAAAGGGTGAAGTAACATGGATAAGAAGAAAAAAACATTAATTATTACAGGTATTAGTGTGGGTGTTGCGCTTGTATTATTTATTGCAATTGCAATTTTTGGTATGTTTCGTGGCTTTAATTCAGAGAAATATGTGAGTGCAGTTTTGAATCAGACATTCAAAGGCGAAGTGGATGCAGTGGCAAAAATGACAAAAGATTCTAACCCTGCGGATTTACGTGCACAATACGAAAAAGGAATCACTTCTTTCGCTATGAATAGTTTGGCTGGTGGAGTAGAAATGGAGCCAGATTTACAGGCAAAGTATATTGCCCTTTGTAAAGAGATTTTTGCAGATATGAAATATACAGTTATTGACCACGAAAAGGTGGATAGTCAATCTTATGATGTGACGGTAGAATATGAGCCGACAGACATTATAAGTAGATTTGCAGCATCAATGTCTAATGTAAATGCAACCCTTAACACACGGGTAGAAAATGGCGATTACAGAGGAACGAGAGAAGAAATTAATGAACAGATGAAGAAGGACTTCCTGAAAGAAGTATATTCATTCTATGAAGCGGACTATGAAAACATGGAGTACGGAGCGAAAGCAACCGTGGTTTTCCGTGTGGAAAAGAGCGAAAGCGGTTTGTATAAGATGAATGGTCAGGAAGTTGCCCAATTTATTAAAAAAATCCTAGGTTCAGAGTAAAAGAAGACTAGATATTTAGTAAAAGTTGTGGTATAATCACCGAATGAGCGAAAAAATGATAAGTCTTAAGACTTTTCGCATATACAAGGAGGAAGTAGAATGAGCTTACAAGTAGAAAAAATAGGAAAAAACATGGCAAAACTTACAATTGAAGTTTCTGCAGAAGAATTAGAAAAGGCAATTCAAGGTGCATATTTGAAACAAAGAGGACAGATTAGCGTACCGGGATTCCGTAAAGGCAAAGTGCCACGTCAAATGATTGAAAAAATGTATGGAGCAGAAATCTTCTATGAAGATGCAGCAAATTCATTAATTCCGGATGCTTATGCAAAGGCATATGATGAAAGCGGATTGGAAATCGTTTCTCAACCAAGCATTGATGTGGTTCAATTAGAAAAAGGAAAACCGTTCATCTTTACAGCAGAAGTTGCAACCAAACCGGAAGTTACTTTAGGTGAATACAAAGGTTTAAAAGTTGACAAAGTTTCTACTCGAGTAACAGCAAAAGAAGTAGATGCAAAATTAGAAGAAGAACAAAAGAAGAATGCAAGAACAATCACAGTCGAAGATCGTGCAGTACAAGACGGCGATGAAGTTGTTTTGGATTTTGAAGGCTTTGTGAACGGCGTGGCATTTGAAGGCGGAAAAGGTGAAAATTATCCATTGACAATTGGTTCAGGTTCATTTATTCCAGGATTTGAAGAACAATTAATCGGCGTAGAAGCTGAAAAAGAAGTGGAAGTAAATGTAACATTCCCAGAAGAATACCATGCAGCTGATTTGGCTGGAAAAGAAGCAGTATTCAAATGTACAGTACATGAAATCAAAGTGAAAGAACTTCCAGAATTAGATGATGAATTTGCAGCAGAGGTGTCTGAATTTGATACATTAGATGCATATAAAGCAGATATCAAAGCCAAAATCAAAGAACAAAAACAAGCAGAAGGCAACAGACAAAAAGAAGATCAGGCAGTAGAAAAAGCAGTTGCTAATGCAAGCATGGAAATTCCGGAAGCTATGATTGTTACACAGACAAATCAAATGGTACAGGAATTTGCACAGAGAATACAATCACAAGGCTTGACTATGGAACAATACTTCCAGTTTACAGGTCTTACAGCAGACAAGATGATGGAAGAAATGAAGCCACAAGCAGTAAAACGTATCGAAACAAGATTAGTACTTGAAGCAATCGCAAAAGCAGAAAATATTGAAATCACAGATGAAAAAGTAGATGAAGAAATCGCTAAAATGGCAGAAATGTACAAAATGGAAGTTGAAAAACTGAAAGAGTACATGGGCGAAGAAGAAAAGAAACAAATGAAAGCAGACATGGCTGTTCAAGAAGCTGTGAAAGTTTTAGTTGACAATTCTGTAGAAGAATAGAACTTAAGGAGGCATGTTCATGAGCGTAATACCTTATGTTATTGAACAAACAAGTCGTGGAGAACGTTCCTACGATATTTATTCAAGATTGCTCAAAGAAAGAATTATCTTTTTGGGCGAGGAAGTAACAGATGCATCGGCAAGCGTTGTTATAGCGCAATTGTTATTTCTAGAAGGTGAAGACCCGGAAAAGGATATTCACTTATACATTAACAGTCCAGGAGGCTCTGTGACGGCAGGAATGGCGATTTATGATACCATGCAATACATTAAATGTGATGTGTCTACAATCTGCATTGGTATGGCAGCAAGTATGGGTTCATTCTTGTTAGCAGGTGGAGCAAAAGGAAAGAGATATGCTCTTCCGAATTCAGAGATTATGATTCATCAGCCGTCAGGTGGAGCAAGAGGACAAGCGACAGAGATTAAGATTGTTGCAGAACACATATTAAAGACAAGACAAAAGTTGAATCAGATTTTGTCTCAAAACACGGGACAAAGTTTGGAAACTATCGAGTTGGATACCGAAAGAGATAACTTTATGTCAGCGCAAGAAGCAAAAGAATACGGCTTGGTAGATGCAGTAATTACCAACCACTAATAAAAAATGAGGGGATGTTCTGATGTAGAACACCCCCTTTACGCGTAAAAATGAGGAGAGAATATGGCAGGAAAAAAAGGTGATGAAATCGTTCGCTGTTCTTTTTGTGGGAAGACTCAATCACAGGTTCGCAGATTGATTGCAGGACCGAACAGCGCATACATTTGTGATGAATGTATTGAAGTATGTGCAGAGATTTTAGACGAAGAACTTGAGTGCGACGAAATCAACCCGGTAGCAGAAGATATCAATCTGCTCAAACCGGAAGAAATTAAAGCATTTTTAGATGATTATGTTATTGGTCAGGATGAAGCAAAAAAAGTGCTTTCTGTGGCAGTATATAATCACTATAAGAAAATCCTCGCAGGCAAAGATTTGGGCGTGGATTTACAAAAAAGTAATATTCTGATGTTAGGACCGACAGGCTGCGGAAAGACTTTACTTGCGCAGACTCTGGCAAAATTGATTAACGTTCCATTTGCGATTGCAGATGCGACAGCACTGACAGAAGCAGGATATGTAGGTGAAGATGTAGAGAACATTTTGCTGAAAGTGATTCAGGCGGCAGATGGAGACGTGAAGCGTGCAGAATATGGCATTATCTACATTGATGAAATTGATAAGATTACAAGAAAATCAGAAAATCCGTCTATTACCCGAGACGTTTCTGGAGAGGGTGTACAGCAGGCACTTTTAAAAATCATTGAAGGAACTGTAGCATCTGTTCCGCCACAAGGTGGAAGAAAGCATCCACACCAGGAACTGATTGAAATTGATACCACGAATATTTTGTTTATATGTGGTGGTGCGTTTGAAGGCATTGAAAAGATTATTGAAACTAGATTAGACAAAAAGTCTATGGGATTCACATCACAAGTTTCGGAAAAGAAGGAAAAGCGTACAAATCAATTGCTTAAGGAAATTTTGCCTCAAGATTTGATTAAGTTTGGCATTATTCCAGAATTGGTAGGTCGTGTGCCGATCAATGTGAGTTTGGAGAGTTTGGACCGAGAAGCTTTGATCCGTATTTTGACTGAACCAAAGAACTCTATTGTAAAACAATATCAGAAGCTTTTAGAATTAGATGGGGTTGCGTTAGAATTTGAACAGGAAGCGTTAGAAGAAATCGCTGACATTACGCTGGTGCGTAAGACAGGCGCAAGAGGTCTTCGGGCCATTATGGAAAATGTGATGATGGACACCATGTATCATGTTCCATCGGATGATTCCATTAGAAAATGTTTAATTACAAAAAATACTGTGCTTGGAAAGGAAGAACCGGTTTATAATTCTACCGCCAAAGAAACACAGAGTGCGTAAAAGTTTTTAAGGCGGGTACAGGCTATGTGCCCGCTTTTATAAAAGGAGATACATTATGGAAAAACAAAATTTAAGCATGCCTATGGTGGCGCTGCGGGGAATGACAGTTCTTCCAGAAATGGTGATACATTTTGATGTAAGCCGTGAGCGTTCCATTGAAGCAATTCAAAAGGCAATGCAAAGTCAGGAACAGAATATATTTCTCGTGACACAACGAGAATTACAAATAGAGGAACCAAAACAAAAAGATGTGTACGAAGTGGGTATGATTGCAACTATCAAACAGGTGGCAAAAATGCCAAAGAATATGTTGCGTGTGCTGATCACAGGGGAGCAACGTGCAAGACTTGTGCAAATGGATGAGATAGATGGCGCATTGCAAGCACAAGTACAAATACTAGAGGATTACAATGATTATGAACCGGAACGTTTAAATGAATGTCCGGAAGCCAGAGGCTTACAAGACATTTTTCTGGAATATAGCATGAAGAGCGGAAAAATTCCGAAGGATGCAGTGACTCAAATTGTGGATATAAAAGAACTTAAGCATTTAGTTAACCGCATCGCAGCAAATATGCCGTTTGATTATGTGAATCAACAAGATATCTTGGAAGAAAGCGACCTTTACAAACGCTGCGCTTTGCTTTCATTCAAGATTGCTAATGAAATGGCAGTGCTTGATTTGAAAGAAAATATCCAAAGCAAAGTAAAAGAGCGCATGGATCAACACCAAAAAGAGTTTATTCTTCGCGAACAGATGAAAGCTATACGTGAGGAATTGGGTGAAGAGGACTTGGTTTCTGATGCAGAAGAGTTTACAGAAGCAACGAACAGACTTGAGGCGTCTCAAGAAGTAAAAGATAAACTGCTGAAAGAAATTAAGCGTTTCAAGAGTTCTATGCAAAACACAGCGGAGAATGGAGTTACAAGAACTTATATTGAGACCATGTTGGAAATGCCGTGGGATAAGATGGCAGAAGACCAGATGGAATTGGCAGAAGCAAAGCGCATCTTGGAAGAAGACCATTATGGTTTGGACAAGGTGAAAGAGAGAATTTTAGAATTCCTTGCTGTCCGTACTTTGACCCGAAAAGGGGAGAGCCCGATTTTGTGTTTGGTAGGGCCGCCGGGAACAGGAAAAACCTCTATCGCAAAATCCTTGTCAAGGGCAATGAACAAACCGTATGCCAGAATTTCACTTGGTGGTGTGCGTGATGAGGCAGAAATTCGTGGACATCGTAAGACTTATGTAGGAGCCATGCCGGGACGTATTGCGAATGCATTAAAGTCAGCAGGCGTGAAAAATCCATTGATTTTGTTGGATGAAATAGACAAAGTGAGCAATGACTATAAGGGGGATACTTTCTCCGCTTTATTAGAAGTGCTGGATGGAGAGCAAAATGTAAAATTCCGTGACCACTATTTGGAAGTACCGGTGGATTTGTCAGAAGTGATGTTTGTTACCACAGCGAATACGCTTCAAACCATTCCAAGACCGCTTTTGGACCGTATGGAAGTCATTGAAATCAGCAGTTATACGGAAAATGAGAAATTGCACATTGCAACAAAACATTTAGTGCCGAAACAATTAGTGAAGCACGGACTTACAGAGGAACAATTGCGTGTTACAAACAGTGCCATTTGGAAAATGGCTCGCAACTACACAAAAGAAGCCGGCGTGCGTCAGCTAGAGCGAGTAATTGGAGAAATTTGTCGCAAAGCAGCGAAGGAGATTTTGGAAGAGGGGAAAACAGGTATTCGTGTTACAGAACGTAATCTTGAAAAGTACTTGGGAAAAGAAAAGTTCCATTATCACATGGTAAATCAGGCAGACGAGGTCGGTGTTGTCAGAGGATTGGCATGGACTAGCGTGGGTGGAGATACCTTGGAAATAGAAGTGAATATTATGCCTGGAAAGGGCGAAACTTTATTGACAGGTCAACTCGGAGATGTTATGAAAGAATCAGCGAGAGCAGGTATCAGTTATATTCGTTCCGTGGGTAAAGAGTATGGGATTTCAGAGGATTTCTTTGAAAAAAATGATATCCATATACATATACCGGAAGGGGCGACGCCAAAGGACGGTCCATCTGCAGGCATTACCATGGCTACAGCAATGATATCTGCCATTTCCGGAACAAAGGTAAGAGCAGCTGTTGCCATGACAGGTGAGATTACCTTGCGTGGACGTGTGCTTCCAATTGGAGGATTAAAAGAAAAACTGTTGGCAGCGAAGAGCGCAGGCGTCAAAACAGTACTTGTCCCGGAAAAGAATATGAGAGATGTGGAAGAAATCGCCACAGAAATCACAAAGGGATTGGAAATCATACCAGTCAGTCATATGACAGAGGTGTTGAAAGAAGCCCTTGTTTATGAGGAAATTAAAGATGAAGATTAAAAATGTAGAATTACAAATTGTTTGTGGTATCACAAGTAAGCTTCCGGAAACCGATAAGGTAGAAGTTGCATTTGCAGGGAAGTCAAATGTAGGAAAGTCATCGCTCATTAATGCTTTAATGAATCGCAAGGCTTTAGCCAGAACCTCTGCCACCCCTGGGAAAACACAGACCATTAATTTTTATAATGTCAATGATGTTATGTATCTGGTGGATTTGCCGGGGTATGGTTATGCAAAAGTTTCTGAAAAGGAAAAGATTCAGTGGGGTAAGCTTATTGAACGATATTTGAATACTTCAAAACAACTGCGAGCTGTATTCTTGCTCATCGACATTCGTCATGAACCGTCTGCCAATGACAAAATGATGTATGAATGGATTTGTGATCAGGGATATGAACCGATTATTATTGCCACTAAACTAGATAAGCTAAAACGTAGCCAAGTACAAAAGCATGTAAAAATGATTAAGGAAGGATTGCAACTTTTGCCGGGTACAGTGGTGATACCATTTTCAGCGGAAACCAAGCAGGGAAGAGACGAGATTTGGGACCTTATGGATAGCTTTTTAGAGGAAGAAACTGAGGTGGAGTAAATGAAAACGATACGTCCATATTGGAAAGTAATTGTAAGTTTAATATTTAGCCTTCTGGTGACGGCCGGTGTAATCGCAGGTGGGGTTTGGCTTATTCAATTTCTGATGCCGTTTGTAATCGGATGGATTATTTCCTGTATTGCAAATCCAGTTGTCTGCTGGTTGGATAAAAAGGTGAAAATTCAAAAGAAATTAGGCTCTGCCATTATGATTGTGGTGGTTCTTGCGGCAGTAGTAGGACTTCTGTATTTGGTTATCAGTTTTTTGGTGCGAGAGGCAGGGGGACTTATTATGCAATTGCCACAAATTTATGAGAGTACCGCAAAACAGTTGCAAGAGATCGCAGGTAATTTAAGTGGTGTCATTAAGGTGTTGCCAGACGGCATTAAAAGTAGTTGGCAAACCTTGGGAAGCAGTTTGGGTACAGCTTTGGGGGAATGGGTAGCAGACCTTACTGAACCAACTGTTTCTATAGCAGGAAATGTGGCTAAACAGATACCGAATGTCATTATCGGGGGATTTGTGGCGATTATTTCAGCCTACTTCTTTGTGGCAGATAGGGAGATGGTCGGCTCTTGGTTTAAGAAAGTAACACCAAAAGGAATTTATCAGAGAATCTCAATGGGGGTTGCCCATTTTAAGTTGGCAGTAGGTGGATATTTTATTGCACAATTTAAAATTATGGCTGTCGTATGTATTATCTTGTTTGTGGGCTTGTCTCTTTTGAAAGTGGAATATGCTTTGTTGTTGTCTATCTTGATAGGATTTTTAGACTTTTTACCATTTTTCGGAACGGGAACTGCATTTATACCGTGGGCAATCTACACCATTCTGGCAGGTGACTATATGCGAGCTGTTTTCCTTGTTATTATTTACGTGATTTCGCAAGTAGTAAGACAGTTTATTCAACCAAAACTGGTAGGAGATGAAGTGGGACTAAATCCACTTCCGACTTTATTGTTGATATACATAGGTTATCGTTTGGGCGGTTTCCTTTGGATGATTTTGGCAGTTCCTATTGGAATTATTTTGATTAACATGGTGAAAGCAGGTGCTTTTGACTATATTATCAATGATGTGAAAATATTAGTACAAGGAATTTTAGATTTGCGAAAAGAGTAAAAAGAAAAAGGTTATCACATGAAGTTTTACATGTGATAACCTTATTTTTATTCAAGCCATAAAATCATTTCTAAAATTCGTTTTACACAAATAGCTAATTCTTCCCGCTTCAGTTCTCCGCTCTTTAAAGCAACCATAAGTTTTTCCGGTTCTCCTATAGCCATTTTGATGTCGTTTCCAGCTTGCACTTCTTTAACGTGACTCTTTTCATTCCACCAGTCCGTGGTCAGCATACCTTCATAACCCCATTCATTTCGAAGGATACCAATAAGCAATTCTTGGCATTCAGATGCAGGAACACCATTAATGAAATTGTAAGAAGTCATAATCATCTTTGGCTTTGCTTCTTTGACACAGATTTCAAATCCCTTGAGATAAATTTCACGGAGCGCTCGTTCTGACACGATGGAATCCGAGAAATGTCGGTTTGTTTCCTTATTATTGCAGGCAAAGTGTTTTGGTGTTGCCACAATATTTTGAGACTGTATACCTCTAACCAATGCAGCGGCCATTTTTCCTGAAATAAATGGATCTTCTGAATAGTATTCAAAGTTTCTGCCACAAAGCGGATTTCGGTGAATGTTCATAGCAGGAGTGAGCCAAATGGAAATATTGTTTTCTTTTACTTCCAAAGCGCCTTCTTTCCCTATTTCTTCCAGTAGTTCTATATTCCATGAACATGCCAAATTTGTAGCAACAGGAAATGCAGTGGTAGTGACACCGCGATTTTGTCTAATTTTAAGGCCAGCAGGTCCATCAGCAGTTACAACGTTTGGAATTTCCAGGCGTTTCAGATTGCCCATGCCACCTGTGTTGACCACTCCGGTATTCGGTTGACCTCCAACCAAATGGCAGAGTTCTTCATCTGTAAGTTGTGCTATAAATGTATCTAAATCTGTAATTCCTTCTGCAACATCTAATAATGTATAAGGTTTTTCGACATCTGGTTTTTGAACTATT
Organism: Faecalimonas sp.; assembly: GCA_045648005.1. Classification (GTDB taxonomy): domain Bacteria; phylum Bacillota; class Clostridia; order Lachnospirales; family Lachnospiraceae; genus Faecalimonas. The sequence continues at coordinate 130,217 of JAZRND010000035.1, forward strand.
TGATATTTACAGGAGAACGAAGTTTTTTCAGTTACATTCTTCGGCATTTCTTCAAATTCACCATTGGCTGTAAGGCGCTTTTCCAAATTTACCGGAGAACAGTAGGAGTGCGATTTCTTTGTAATAATGTCGTTCTCTGTTTCATAGGCAAAGTCAAGTTTGGTCAGATTTCGGACACTGTTACCAACATAGATTTTATAGGTTCCTTTTTCTAGTACAAATGAAGATTTGGCAATCAGACCTTTATCATCAAAGGACGCCATATCATTGATTGCAAAGCGAATGCACAGATCCTCGCTTTCTCCTGGTGCCAAGGATTTCGTTTTTTGGAACCCACAGAGTTCTTTTGCAGGCTTTCCTAGTTTACCTTGTGGTGCACTGTAATACACCTGCACAACTTCTTTTCCGGAACAGTGACCTGTGTTCTTCACTGTTACTGTTACAAATATATATTTGCTATCACGGAAAGCATTTATTTGTGATAATTCAAAGGTTGTATATGAAAGTCCGTACCCAAAAGGATATACAACAAGTGATTGTTTGTCCGGAATTGTCTCGAAATAACGGTATCCTACGTAAATGTCTTCCGTGTATTTTACGTAATCTTCCGACTCGTGAAATCCTTCAGAAGATGGATAGTCATCAAAGGATTTCGCAAATGTATCTACTAATTTTCCGGAAGGATTGGCATCCCCAACTAACACGTCAGCGGCCACAAGACCTCCTTCCATACCACCTTGCCACAGCATGACTGCAGAGGAAATTTTATCATTGTCGGCAAACCAAGATGTATCAAACATGGCGCCTACGTTCAAAAGAACAATGACATTGGAGAAGTTTTCTGTAACTAACTTAACCATGTTTTTTTCTTCGACACTTAAGTGAAAGTAGGAATCAGAATCGTCATTTTTGCGGTCATAGCCTTCCTGTGAGTAACGACAAATAGTAATAATGGCAGTATCAGTAAATTTTTTTGCCTGCATGATTAGTGAAACTGGAATGGATGGTTCTTCTGACATGCCAGGTTTCACTTCCTCTTTATACGTTTTCGTTACATAATCTTGGTAATATAAAGACAGAGCGTCAAAAACTTCTACTTGAGGCTCTTTCAATTTTAAACCTTGGTAAATATTGCGTACATAAGCTACAGTTGTGTCGCCAGAACCACCGCCACCTTTCACATAGTCGATTTGTGCTTTTCCAAAGATAGCCACCTTTGTTCCCGACTGTAGCGGCAGTAATCGGTTATCGTTTTTTAAAAGGACAGTACCTTCTGCGGCCGCAGTTCTAGACAACTGAATATGCTTTTCACTACCTGTAATTTTAGAGTTATTATCACCTAATGGTAAGCAAGGTTGAAAATTTGCTCTAATCCATTTTTCCATAAATTTCTCTCCTTTGATTATTGTTTATACTTTACATTTTAAGACAAAGATTATATAATTCTAGTCGAAATGGTAAAGAAATAAGACAAAAGTTGCGATTTTGCAAGGAGAGCACTATGCCATATGAGATTGAAATACGAAAATATGATTTTACTGCGAGTAAGATAAGAAAACTTCTTCCTGTTCCGCACATACATACTCATATAGAAATGATATATTTGGTAAAGGGGAAAAGTGTGGCGACTTCGGATAATCAAGAATATCTGTTGACTGAAGGAGATTTGTTTTTGACGTTTCCGAATCAGATACATTTTTATCATGACAAGGAACCGATAGAAGCATACTTGCTCATTTTTTCATTCGAACTTTTTAGAGAATTGAAGGAAGGATTTCAAAATCAAGTTCCACAGAACCCAGTCATTCATAAAGAACAAATGCCTTCGGACATAGAAGAACGAATGGAACAAATTTTTCAAAAGTTGAAAGAAAAAACAACTTACGGCGAAGTGGCAGCAAGAGGGTATTTGCTTGCTGTTTTAGGAGAAATATTTCCAATGCTTACGCTGATGAACAATATGGGGGAACAAGATGCGATTAACAGAATTTTGACTTATTGTGCAGATAATTATCTTCAACCTATTACATTGGAGAGTATGGCACGAGAATTATATTTAAGTAAGTATTACATTTCTCATATATTCCGGGAACGAATGAGAATGAGTTACAAAGATTTTGTAAATGGAATGAGAGTGGACTATGCCCAACAATTATTGCAAAAAGAATCTTCTATTACCGAAATAGCATATGCTTCCGGCTTTTCTTCTGTGAGAACCTTCAATCGTGCATTTTTAAAACATATTGGAATGTCACCGAGAGAATATAAGGCTACGAGGACTCTTTCTTCTTCAAACGGTAACGAAGAGGTGTTACGCCCACATATTCTTTAAAAACACGGTTGAAAGTACGCAATGTATCATAACCGCATTCTAATGATATATCCAAAACAGAACTGTTTGTGGTTTCGAGAAGCTCTTTTGCATATGCAATACGCAAGAAATTTACATATTTCACAAAATGAATTTTGATAGAGGAGGAAAATAGCCTGGATATATCGAAACGGCTGACACCTAACGCGTCAGCAACAATATCCAGAGAGAGGTTCTCCTTAAAATGCTCCGTGACATAGGTAACTGCTCTTGTAGATAAATCTGACTGGAATTTGTCTGTATTGGATTTCAAATGAAGTAAAGGCAATGTTCTTGCAAGAATTAGAGAAACAATAGCTTTTATTAAGGAAGATTGCTCACTACAATTATTTAAAGAGGCAAGTTCACCCATAAGTGCAGGAATATCATCCGGCAACTCTGAAGATAGAATCACAGGGTTTGTCGGATGTTTTTGTAGTAGCGTATTTTGAAAATCCCCGTAGATGTCATGCCGGCTGATTGCCAATGTATAATCGACAAGAGGTGTAATTGAAGTATATCCGTGAATGGTGTACGGGAAAATAATTGCAAAATCACCTTCAGACAATATAAAAGAACGGTCTGGATATTCAATGCACAGTTGACCTTCATTGATATAGATAAATTCAGTTGGAACGTGCATATGTAACGGAAAGTCAAAGTGTTCTTTGTCTCGCCTAGATTGCAAAATATCTGTCTTATGTTCGAAAAAAGGTATCATTTTCTAAACTCCTTTGCAAGAAATGTCTAGTTTTTTATATTATATGTCGAGAAAATTTGAATGTCAAATGTTACACTTTGTGTAGTGATGAACATAGAAACGTGGAGGTGACGTTATGGAATATTTTAAAAATATTGGAAAAATTAAATACGAGGGGAAAATGTCAGATAATCCACTGGCATTTCGATTTTATAATCCGCAAGAGATAGTTGCAGGGAAGACCATGCGAGAGCAATTGAAGTTTGCTATGTCCTATTGGCATACTATGTGTGCAGAAGGAACAGATATGTTCGGTGTGGGTACTATAGAAAAGAATTACAATGCCTCATCACCAATGGATATCGCAAAGAATAAGGCTTATGCAGCGTTTGAACTCATGGAAAAATTAGATATTGATTATTATTGTTTCCATGACAGGGATATTGCCCCGGAAGGAGATAGCCTGGCAGAGAGCAATGCAAGGTTAGATGAGATTGCGAAATTATTAAAAGATCTGATGAAGCAAAGCGGAAAGAAGTTGTTGTGGGGAACAGCCAATTGCTTTGGCAACAAGAGATATATGCATGGCGCGGGAACAGCACCGAATGCAGACGTGTTTGCTTTTGCAGCTGCACAGATTAAGAAAGCGGTAGAGATTACCACAGAGTTGGGTGGCGAAGGTTATGTGTTCTGGGGAGGACGTGAGGGCTACGAAACACTTCTGAACACCAACATGGCTTTGGAACAGGATAACATGGCACGCCTCATGCGCATGACAGTAGATTATGCACGTTCCATAGGATTTACCGGGGACTTTTATATAGAGCCAAAACCAAAGGAGCCAACAAAACATCAGTATGATTTTGACACCTCAACTGTTTTGGCCTTCTTGCGTAAATATGGTCTGGATAAAGACTTTAAGATGAATATTGAAGCAAACCATGCAACTCTTGCAATGCACACATTCCAGCATGAACTGCGCGTGGCAAGAGATAATGGAGTGTTTGGTTCCATTGATGCAAACCAAGGCGACATGTGTCTTGGATGGGATACAGATCAATTTCCAACCAACGTCTATGATACCGCATTTTGCATGTATGAAGTCTTAAAGGCAGGCGGTTTTACGAAAGGCGGTCTCAATTTCGATGCAAAACCACGACGTGGTTCTAACACCGAAGAAGATATTTTCTTATCTTATATCGCAGGTATGGACGCCTTCGCATTGGGCCTTCGTATTGCTGATAAAATGATTCAAGATGGTAGAATTGATAGATTCGTAGCTGAACGATATGCAAGTTATACAAGTGGAATGGGAAAGAAAATCGTAGATGGAACAGCAACTATGGCAGAATTAGAAGCATATGCACTCCAAATGGGCGATGTTACCACAAACATCAGTGGCAAACAAGAATATCTGGAAAATGTGATGAATGCAATTATGTTCGGATAATAGGAGGCTTTACGCATGAAATATGTAATCGGTATAGATTTGGGGACATCCGGAACCAAAACCGTGTTATTTGACCAGTTGGGAAAAACCATTGCCTCTCATACAGTGGAATATCCTATGTATCAACCTCAAAATGGATGGGCAGAGCAGGCCCCAATGGATTGGTGGAATGCTACCGTAATCACATTGAACTATGTTGTTAAAGAGAGCAATGTAAAGAAAAGCGACATTGTGGGTATTGGTATTTCCGGGCAAATGCATGGATTGGTGATGTTAGATGAGAATAATCATGTTATAAGGAATTCTATCATTTGGTGTGACCAAAGAACGGCAAAAGAGTGCGAGGATATTGAAAAACTGGCAGGGAAAGAGAGGCTGATAGAACTGACAGCAAACCCAGCGCTTACCGGTTTTACTGCATCGAAAATCATGTGGGTAAAAAAGAATGAACCGGAAAATTACGCAAAGTGTAAGCACATCTTATTACCGAAGGATTATGTGAGATTTATGCTGACCGGAGAGTATGCCACAGAAGTTTCGGATGCATCGGGCATGCAACTATTAGATGTGGGTAAGCGGTGTTGGTCAACGGAGGTATTGGAAAAGTTAGGAATAGAGGAATCTTTACTTGGAAAGGTATATGAATCACAAGAGATTACTGGATATATCTCCAAAGAAGCGGCAGCCATGACTGGATTGGCGGAGGGGACACTGGTTGTTGGAGGTGCCGGTGATAATGCGGCAGCAGCAGTTGGAACAGGAACAGTCGTTGATGGGGCTGCATTTACAACCATAGGAACTTCCGGTGTTGTATATGCACATACAAAGAATATGTCTATTGATCCGAAAGGCAGAGTTCATACATTTTGTGCAGCTGTTCCGGGAGAGTGGCATGTAATGGGCGTAACTCAGGGCGCCGGCTTGTCGCTAAAATGGTTCCGAGATACGTTTTGTGGAGACATCATCAAAGAGGCAAAAGAGAGGGCTATCAGTCCGTATGATATTATGAATGAATTGGCGGAAAAATCAGGCATTTCAGCAAGACGCCTTATTTTCCTACCATATTTGATGGGTGAGCGAACCCCTTATCTTGATCCAAATGCAAGAGGAACTTTTATAGGGCTTTCAGCAATTCATGAGCGTGGTGATATGATACGTGCAGTTATGGAAGGCGTGATTTATTCTCTCAAGGATTGTTTGTCTGTGCTGGAAGAAATGGAAGTGAAATGCGATAACATGTTGGCATGTGGCGGTGGTGCGACGAGCAAGTTGTGGAGACAGATGATGGCAGACGTTTATGAAATGAATGTGTCAACTGTCGATTCTAAAGAAGGTCCGGCTCTTGGTGTGGCAATTCTCGCTATGGTAGGGGCGGGGTTGTATCCTACTGTTGAAGCAGCATGTGGTAAAGTCATTCACATAAAAGATATTACGGAGAATGACACTGAACGTGCACAAAAATATAAACAGGTATATAATATTTACAAAGAGATATATCAACATTTGAAAGAGGATTATCAAAAAATAGCAAAACTCTGATAGAGTATTTCATAAAACAAGGAGAAATAGAATGGGAAACACATACTATGTAGCAAAAAGTGGAACTGACAGTAATGCGGGTACTAAAGAAAGCCCATTTCTGACGATTCAAAGAGCCGCAGATGTTGCAAGTGCCGGTGATACAGTTATTGTGCGTCAGGGTGAGTACCGTGAATGGGTGCGCCCGAGACAGGGAGGACTTGATGAAAACAGCCGTATTGTATATCAGGCAGCAGAAGGCGAACATGTGGTGATTAAGGGCTCTGAAAGAATTACAGATTGGGAATTAGTAGAAAGAAGCACATGGAAAGTTGTCATTCCAAACAGCTTTTTTGGACAAGAAAATCCTTATGCTTTAGAAGTGATGGGGGACTGGTTGGTGGATCCCTATGAGAAGCCTGCACATCGTGGAGAGGTATATCTAAATGGAAAATCTTTCTATGAAGCGAAAAGTTTAGAAGAAGTAAAAAATCCAACGAAAAGATTTGTTTCCCCATACGAAACATGGAAAGAAAGAGAAGAACACATTGTTGAGCCAAAGAATACCATTTATCAGTGGTATGCAGAAGTAGATGAGAAAAACACAGTCATTTATGCCAATTTTCAGGGTGCAAACCCGAATGCGGAACTTGTGGAAATCAATGTAAGAAGTTGTTGTTTTTACCCGGAAGTCACCGGATTAAATTACATTACAGTAAGAGGCTTTGAAATGGCCCAAGCAGCTTCACCATGGACCCCACCTACAGCTGAACAACCAGGGCTTTTAGGATGTCATTGGAGTAAAGGTTGGATTATTGAGAATAACGATATTCACGATGCAAAGTGCAGTGGTATCAGTCTTGGTAAAGAAATATCAACAGGTGATAATGATCATACCAAAAGGTTGACGAAGTCCGGATATCAAACACAATTAGAAGTGGTTTTTAAAGCAAAACATATAGGATGGAGTAAAGAGACAATAGGTTCTCATATTGTTCGCAATAACCGTATTCATGATTGTGGACAAAATGGTATTGTTGGACATTTGGGATGTGTTTTCAGTGAAATCTATGGCAATGAAATATATAACATAGCTACCAAATATGAATTTTATGGACATGAGATTGCCGGTATTAAATTTCACGCATGTATAGACACACAGATACATCACAATTATATTCATCATTGTTCTTTGGGAATCTGGTTAGATTGGGAAATTCAAGGAACGAGAATCAGCAGCAACATTTTACATGAAAACAACCGCGACATTATGATTGAAGTAACTCATGGACCACATGTTGTAGATAATAATATATTTGCCTCTGAATTTTCTATGGTGAATGCAGCTCAAGGAGGAGCCTACATACACAATCTTTTTGGCGGATTTACACAGGCATATCCGGTTTTGCAGCGTTCCACACCGTATCACTTCCCACATTCTACAGATGTGCTTGGAGCCACATTTGTTAACGGTGGCGATGATAGATGGTACCAAAATATTTTCTTGGGCGGTTCGGAGGAAAACCCGGAATTTACATATGGTACTGCTTATTATGATGGAGCACCAACTTCTATGGGAGAGTACGTAGAACATTTACTCGCAAGTGCGAAAACAATAGCCGGAATTGAACATTCTATGTACTTAAAGGCAAAGCAACCAGTCTATATTGCCAGAAATGCCTATTATGATGGGGCGTCACATTACGAAGGGGAGATTCAGTATTATTACACCGAGAAAACGCCGAAGTTATGTATTTCAGAGCAAGAAGATGGTGTCTACCTAGAAATGCATGTGGAAGAAGAAATGTTATCGATAAATACACATATCATTACAACGGACGAATTGGAGAAGCCAAGAGTCGTAGAACAACGTTTTGAGAATCCGGATGGAACGGACATTGTGTTTGACCGAGATGTAAACGGACTTTCTAGAGGTGAAAAACCCGTAATAGGACCATTTGCAAACCTAGGGGCAGGATATAATAAAATTAAAATATGGGATAAAGTTGTGTAAGTACAAAAGTACAGATGTCAAAACCCGAACATCTGTACTTTTTTCATGTCTATTTCTATATACATTTGAAAAAAAATTTGTTATAATAACATAGCTATTAATCTTTATTAGATTTTGTGTGAAGAGGTGAGAGAATATATGAGTAACAATTGTCCGCAATGGTTAAAAGACGCAGTTATATACAGTTTGTATCCACAATCGTTTTACGATTCCAATAATGACGGAATAGGAGATTTATGTGGAATTATTAAAAAACTTTCATACATTAAGGACTTGGGGTGCACGGCAATCTGGATGAATCCGATATTTGACAGTGATTTTCTTGATGCCGGATATGATGTCAAAGATTTTTATAAAATCGCGCCTCGTTATGGAACAGAAGAGGACTTGGTTTTGCTGTGCAAATCTGCTCATGATATGGGACTTAAAGTCATTTTAGATTTGGTTGCAGGGCATACATCTGACAAATGCCCGTGGTTTTTGGAATCAGCAAAAGCAGAGCAAAATGCATATTCGGACCGATATATTTGGACAAGTGAGAAATCGGAAGAATACAATAATTTTAAAGAAAATATAGAAGGCCGCCCTGGGTATTTTATGTATAACTATTATGATATTCAGCCGGCTTTGAACTATGGTTTTGCCGAGGTGACAGAACCATGGCAACTTTCCGTTGACCACCCTGCTGCCATAGAAAATCAAAATGAATTAATACGCATCATTGATTATTGGTTCAAACGGGGTGTGGATGGGTTTCGAGTAGATATGGCAAACAGTTTGATTAAAAATGATCCAGACAAAGTGGAATGCCAAAAATTGTGGAAGAAAATTCGAAAATGGATGGATGACAATTATCCGGAACATGTGCTGATTTCCGAGTGGAGTCAGCCGAATCAGTCTATTCCGGCAGGCTTCCATATGGACATGATGTTACACAATACGAATTCTTGTTTAACTACCTTGTTTCGCCATGAGCCATATGCTCACAAGAAAGGTGACCAGTATTTTGGGGAAAGCTATTTCCGCAAGGAGGCTTTGGGAAATTATGAGGATTTCCTTGGAGAATACATGCCATTTTACAATTCTACAAAAGATATTGGCTATATGTCTTTTATTACGGGGTCGCATGATATTAAGAGATGGTCAGTGGGACGTGATTCAGATGATATAAAAGTTGCATATGCATTTGTTATGACTATGCCAGGTGTTCCAATCAACTATTACGGCGACGAAATTGGTATGAAATATTTGGACGTTCCTGAAAAAGAAGGCGGCCGTGATCGTACGGGCTCTCGAACACCAATGCAGTGGAAAGAAGGAAAAAACAAGGGGTTTAGCGAGAACGACACACCTTATTTGCCAACTGATATGTCAGTCGATGCACCAACAGTAGAAAGGCAATTGGTGGATGACGCCTCCATTTTAAATTTTGTGAAGAAATTAATTTCTGTGAGACGAGGACATAGTGCTCTTTGGGCAGACGGTGAGTATCGTACAATTTCGAGTGGGTATCCGTTAGTATATGAGAGAACTTCGCAAAGTGAAAGAATTCGGGTGGCAATCAACCCGTCTGCAGAAGAGAAGAAAGTTGTAGACAGAGAGTTAAAAACAATTTTATTAGAGTATAATGCCACAAATGAGAAGGAGACGATTACACTAGGATCTCGAAGTTGTCTTATTTACACCATATAAGACAAAGAGGAGCATGACTTTTGAGTAGATACACAAGGGAGAACGGCTATGGACAAGTTTGTTTTAAAATCAGAATATGCGCCAACCGGAGACCAACCGGAAGCTATCGAAGCTCTGGTAAAAGGCTTTGAAGAAGGCAATCAGTGTCAGACGCTTCTTGGCGTTACAGGTTCCGGTAAAACATTTACTATGGCAAATATTATCGAAAAACTGAATAGACCAACCTTGGTAATTGCGCATAACAAAACCCTTGCTGCACAACTTTACGGGGAGTTCAAGGAATTCTTTCCGGACAATGCAGTGGAGTATTTTGTATCATACTATGATTATTATCAACCGGAGGCTTATGTACCGTCTTCGGATACTTATATTGCAAAAGATTCTTCTATGAATGACGAGATTGATAAACTTCG
>JAZRND010000036.1:0-13221 GCA_045648005.1 Faecalimonas sp.
CTTCCATGCCGAGAGCAGATGTGAGACTGTTCTTAATTGCAGATTCTCTGAAAGTAACATTCCAATCCGATTGACTTTTGTTAAATTCTTCAACCATTTCTTCCAACCATGCGATTCCAAGACCTGCATGCCAGTATGCAATCTCTACTTCTTTTCCACCGTTGCTACTGCCTTGGCCTTTTTTCTTGCCACCACAAGCTGCTAATGGTAACACCATCATAAGGACTAACACAAGTGCCACAATTCTTTTTACATTTTTCATCTTTTCTTTCTCCTTTTTTATGAAACTTAACCCTTTAATCCACCAAGAGATACGTTCGTTGTAATGATTTTGCTGAACATTGCAAAGAGTACCAAAGCCGGTAAACAAACCAGCACACAGGCTGCGAACAAAATATCTAATCTTGCGCGGTACATCATCTCAATGTTGAACTGATAGATACCAACTGGCAAAGTCGGAATGTCTGGATAGTGAACCAACGCTGTGTTGTAACTATTCCAAGAACTTAACCAACCAGTCAGGAACAATGCACCAAAGATTGGCTTTGCCATCGGAAGCATTACTCTTATGTAAATATCAAAATCATTTGCTCCGTCCATCTGCGCCGCTTCCACATAAGACCACGACATGTTTTGAAAGTAAGCACGATAGTACAAAAATCCTGCGGACATACCTGCTATTGAAGTTAAAATGTAAGCATAACTGTTAATAAACCCTAAATTATAAAGGATTTTGTAAGTAGAACCTCCCATACCGTAAATTGGTAAAGTCATCATAATTAAGATGATGGTATAAGGAAGGTTGCTTCCCGGGAATTTGTATCTGGTACAACAGTATGCAAATGATGCTGTAGTAATCTGTGTGATAAGAGTACCTCCTACTGAGAAATAGAGACTGTTAAATAACATATCCCAGAAGTTATTACCACCTACATTAAGGGTAGTAAATACTTCTACAAAATGTTCCCAGTGCCATTTCTTTGGCAACCCAAATGGGTTTAACACAATCTCTGTGTGTGTCTTGGCACCTGCTATTACGGTCCAAAGCAAGATATATACATAACTAGCACACACGATTGCAAAGACGAGGGATACACAAATGTGTAAGATGCTTTCGCTTAAACTTTTTCGACTGAACAAGTTTGATTTCTTAATACTCTTCATCTCTGTTTCCCCCTCTCTTAATATTCCAGACCGTTAAATACTTTGTCTGTCCATTTGCGGATACCTATAGAAATTCCTACAGCGATAATGGTCATTACCATACCTACCGCAGACATATAGTTGAAAATGTTGGAATTCTGAATATTGGTTCCACCTTGCATAATCTGTATGTACATCCATGCATCTAATGTCATGGTGCCGTATTTACCTTCTGTTAAGAGGAATACCTGACCACTGGCGTTAAAGATACCACAGAACATCATTACTGCATGCAGTGCTACTGTCGGCCATACCATAGGTATGATAATTTTGACGAACTCTTGCCACCAATTCACACCATCCAGTCTTGCCGATTCCAAAAGGTCATCTGGAATACGTGCAAAAGCACCACCATAAATAACGATGTTACCTGCAAAACCAACCCAAATCATATGCGCCCATATAACATAGTTTGCATATCGGCTATCCGCCAAAAGTGTCGGCGTATAATCCAGACCTTGCATCTGTTGTACACCTTGTGCGATGAATCCATTAACTCCGATAAGTTGTTTGAACACCAATGAAAACGCTACACTAAAGATAATTGCAGGTAAGAAGAATAGTACACGGTATATTCCATGTCCCGGAATCTTCTTGTACAAGAAATAAGACACTAGTATATGGAACGGATACAGAACAACATTAATGCAAAAGGTGATTGCTGTATTTTTGATTGCTACACCCAGCTCCGAATCGATGTTCTGTAATTGTCTCCACAAACGTTCAAAGTTCTCTAATGACCATGCACCCGTTCTATCTGTAAATGCCATGGTGAAAGATTGAAAATTCGCGTATACATAAAAGATTAACCATTGAAGAATCGGTAAAGTACAACAGCAAATGATAAATGCCACTCTACATTTGTTAATGGGTTTTTTACGCTTTGTCATTTCTCTTACCTCGTTTCTTTATCAGTATGATGTATCCTGCTACAAGTCCGGCCAACACTAATATTGAGGCACTTATTGCAATTACTGGCTCATAATCAAAGACCTTCACAATGTCCTCATCTACGGACATATATTCTCTTCCATCTGCACTACGCCATTTGGCATAGACTGTAATTGATTCCAAAATAACGCTGTCAAACTTGTACTCTTTTCCATTACCCAGATACCATCCAAGAAATTCATCACCCTCTTTTGTCGGGTTTTCTGGTTTTTCTACACGGTAGCGAGTGTCTGCATTGACCGGCTTCACTATGTTTTCTTCTCCAGTCACAAAAGTAACTTTGGCATCTTGAAGTCGTCTGTACACATTGTCTTCATCATCTGTAATCTTCAGATGGCTGAAAGTCCAAATTTCTTTTCCTTCCGGATAGTTGAGAGATAATTGTGTACCATACATAACCTTGTAATCTGCTTCTTTTCCGGCACCATCTTTTTCTATGTAAGCCTGTTTGTGCTCATTCAAAACAAGAAGTGTTTTATTTTCTGCACAATAATATCCAGCTTTAATTGTGTTATAGTCTTCCGCTTCACCATCTTCATAGACTTTGACTTTACTTGGATCTAAATTCGACTTTAGACCAAGGTCATTTCCGTTCTCGTCATAGCATCTCACGTGAGTGAGTACTGCACTTACTGTGTCTTCGCTGGTTCCACCTGTCCAGATACCATAGTAATAGTATTCGTCGTTATATGCATCACCCTTTGTGAACTGAATATTTGACACTTTGTCACCCTTCATCTTCAACCCTTGGTATGCAAATCCTTCCTCTGTTCTCTCCAATCGGAATATGTAAGTATATCCTTCAGCAAAGAGTGGGCCACCTACGTCTCTTTGGGATGAACTCCATAAAAGGGAACCGTATGAGCACGGCCACTTTCCGTCTGCTCTTGGAGTTCCTGTGACTCCACTTGTGGTAGCGTAATTCGAAGTTGCCTTGTGAACCGTGTAAGTAAGAAATACTTTTGTTCCTACTGTCCCACTCACCGGTGTTTTGTTGCAAAGTAATGCATTTGCTGCATCAGTGAGAACAACAGCATATTCTTTGTCACTGATTTTAATCTGCTCTTCAGCCGCATGAGCCGGAAATGCAGTAACCAAAAGAACAAAGGCGAATGCCATAGCCACTATGTGTTTCAGTTTCTTTTTCATTTTTAATCTCCTCCCTACTCTTTATTCTTCCGGATAAATTAATTGCTTTGCCTGGCTAAACATTGCTGCATCATATATCAGACCATGTTTCTGTTGTGGTAATGTCAACTGCCAAGCCGCTGTCATGTATCCTTTTAGATTTTCATCCTTCAAATACGCTTTTCCGTAACGCATTGTCTGGCGTGAATTGTACGGGTAACTGTAGGTCGAGCTGGCCGGAACCTGCTCATATCCCAACGCATCCAAGTCTCGATAAAGTTTGGTGCGTGGATTCTCATTTTCGCCATCGAAATAAATCTTGCTGTACCACCAGTTTGAAATCAGAACGTCTTTAGAGACATTCTTGCTAAATGTTTCTAATCCTCCGAGTGCCTGTACAGACTGAACATCCACCCAAATCCAAGGTCTTGCGCCACATTCTCTACATACATCGCAGAGGAAATTGAGATCCTCTGTTCGTTTTTTCCAAGTACGTTCACGCATTACCGGGTAATGATACTGATTCTCAATTTTTTCTTCTTCCATTCCAAGATGGAAGAATTCTGGATTTCCAAACATTTCTGCAGTTTCCCTGATAATATCTGCACACACTTCGTTGTATTTTTTTGTGCCTCCCATATTTGCATACTCTTGCATCCATGCATTGTGCATACAAGAGAAATTGTATTTTGGAAGCGGTGTCAAGCCGATACTGCGAAGTCTGTCAAGTTCTTTGATAAATTCTTCTTTTTCCCAACTGCCCTCAACTGCAAGTTCTGGGTGGGAATCTAATTTTACGCCTTCATGCATGTCTATCAGAAGTGTATTAAATCCGTAGCTTGGCAAAAGGCTTGTAATCGTTGTCCATGTCTCACGATCTGTGTAAAGGGATGTTCTGTATTCCCATTCTTCTTCCATAACAAACTCAATATGCTTATTAGGTTTTCCTGAATTATTGGTTCCCAATTGGATGAAGTAGGCCCACATTTTTTCACTGTTTTTATTCATCTATTTTGCCCTCCGGAAATATTGTTTGTCTCGCGTAGCGGAACGCATCCGCAACATACAAGATTCCTTCATAGTATTCCGGTCTTACCGGTAACCAAGGTGCTGTCATATATCCGATAACGCTGTCTTCCTTTACGTAATCCTTGCAATAACGCATGGTCATTTTTTCATTTAAGAACCATTGCCAGCGATAGCAGCTTGCCACTTGCTCATAGCCCCAATCTGCAAGTTCCAAATACTGCTTGGTCTGAGGTGCATCTGGTGAACCGTCCATGCGAATGACAAGTTTTTTTGTACGATTTGAAACCAATACTTCTTTTGGAATATATTTACGGAAACGCTCCGGTCCTCCAAATTCATTAACCGTATCTACGTCGGCCCAAATCCAAGGGCGTACACCCTGTTCCAAACATACATTGAAAAGTCGCACTGCGTCTTCCATCTTTTCGCCCCAAGAACGAACGATTTTGATTGGAAAATATTTCTGATAAGCAGGATTCTCATCGTCTAACCCAAGATGGAAAAACTCCGGCTTGTCAAATAGTTCGATAACTTCTTTTACGATATCGTCACATACTTGTTTGTAAAGTTCTGTTCCCACAAGATCGCCATATTCTTGCATCCAAGCATTATGGGATGTGGAGAAATTGTATTTCGGTATTGGTGTTAAGCCTAAACTGCGAAGTCTCTGAAGTTCTTCTTTAAACTCTTCTTTCGTCCAACTGCCTTCCACAGCAAGTTCTGGATGAGAGTCAAGCTTTAAGGCTTCTCCGATATCGATTACAACAGTGTTGAATCCACATTTCGGAAGATATTCCGTTACCTTTCTCCAAGTTTCTCTGTCACTATAAACGTAATCATGATAGATTTCTTCATCTTCTAATTGATATGGCGTAACATCTCCCGGCTTTGCCCATATGTTGTTACCTAACTGTAAGAGAAATGCCCACATTTGTTTGTTCTTTTGCATGTCGTTCCCTTTCTTACTGCTTATCTGTTCCGTACACCTCAAGTTGTGTCAGTGCTGGGAATGGTGATTCGTCTTCCGCCTTGATAAGCTGATTCATCTTAATCCAAGAAATTTCTTTCGGTTCGATTTCTAACACTTGTGCCAGATTGGTTTTCTCTAGCTTCCAATCTATAGATGTTCCATCCGAAAAATGGAGTGTTACTTGTGTCCACCAACTGTCGTGCGGAAAATCGGCTCTTGTGTAAAGTACGATTTTGTCTGTCCATACTGTGCGGCCAAAGTCAATCTTAATCTCTGCATCTGCCTGTGTGTTGATTCCCCAAGAAGTCCAAGGCCAGCTTCCGTGCCAAAGATTTGCTCTTACACCATCGATTGCATTCTGTGCTGCAAATACTGATTCGCCTCTCGTCTCCACATTCGCTGACGCATGTGGGTAACACGCAATCTCTTTATGTTGGTCATTCTGATTCAAGGCTAAATTTCGGTATACGTAAACCTCTGATTCCATTGCCTCTTCTGCATATAGGTAATGTAAGTTTCCTGAAAATATTTTTGCCGAACGATTGAAGCGTTTTTCATTGAATGGAATATCAAACTCCAAATCCTCTTTTAAAAACATCTGCGCTTTTCCAAGTGCATCGTCCAACTGTACGTTTATATGTATATCTTTTTCAGAAGTCAGAAGGAGTATTCTGTCTCCTTCTTCATATTCTCTTTTACAGACCAAATCTACGAAGCCCTCACCGGATGCCTCGCAGATGATTGTGTCATTTTTATCTACTACCTTTAATGTTAGCTTACTCATATTATAGCTCGCTTTCGTTTATGGTTGTTTTCCAATATATGCCAAGATACCGCCGTCTACGTAAAGCACGTGTCCGTTTACAAAATTTGAAGCATCGGATGCAAGGAATACTGCAGGTCCTTGTAAGTCAGCTGTATCTCCCCAACGTTCTGCCGGTGTCTTTGCAATAATGAACTGGTCAAACGGATGTCTGCTTCCATCTTCTTGTAATTCACGAAGTGGTGCAGTTTGTGGTGTCGCGATATAACCAGGTCCGATTCCATTACATTGAATATTGTATTTTCCATATTCAGAACAAATATTTCTTGTCAACATCTTAAGCCCGCCCGTTGCTGCTGCATAAGCAGATACAGTGTCGCGTCCAAGTTCTGACATCATTGAGCAGATGTTGATGATTTTTCCGTGTCCCTTCTTAATCATTGATGGGATAACTGCCTTCGACACAATAAACGGCGCATTAAGGTCTACATCAATTACTTTTCTAAACTCATCTGCTGACATCTCGTGCATTGGTATTCTGCGAATAATACCTGCGTTATTTACCAGGATATCGATAACACCCACTTCTTTTTCAATGGTTGCAACTAATTTCTGTACTGCTTCTTCATCACAAACGTTGCAAACATATCCGTGTGCCTTGATACCTTTTTCTGCATAAGATGCAAGACCTTTGTCTACTAATTCTTGATTAATATCGTTAAAACAAATGGTTGCTCCTGCTGCTGCGTAAGCTTCTGCAATTGCAAAACCGATTCCATAAGATGCTCCTGTAATTAATGCGATTTTTCCTTCTAAAGAAAAGTTATTCATTTCAAATACCATTTGTATATCCTCCTGACTGATTGTTCTTTACATAATGTCTTGATTTCTTACGTGGTCCATATCACCAAATTCTTGGTTTTCTCCTGCCATTCCCCAGATAAATGTGTAGTTTCTGGTACCGCTTCCTGCGTGGATAGACCAACTTGGTGAAATGACTGCCTGCTCATTTCTCATAACAATGTGACGTGTTTCTGTCGGTTCTCCCATATAATGCATTACATATGCATCTTCCGGAAGTTCAAAGTACATATATACTTCCATTCTTCTGTCGTGTGTATGACATGGCATACTGTTCCATACACTACCCGGTTTCAAACCTGTCATACCCATAACGAGCTGGCAGCTTTCTACTTGTCCTGGTAAGATGTATTTGCAAATAACTCTATGGTTTGATTCTTCTAATGAACCAAGCTCCACTTTGTTCTCATCTTTTACAATAACCACACCTTCTGCCGCTTCACCTTCCGGTTTAATAAGCACGGTTGGATAAGTCATATGTGCCGGTGTAGAGTTGAAATAGAACTTCGCAGGTTCGTTTGCATTTTTGCTTGTAAATGCAATATCCTTTGAACCTTTTCCTATGTACATTGCCTCCTTGTGGCCTACAACATATTCTTTACCGTCGATTGTAATTACACCAGTACCTCCGATGTTAATTACACCCATCTCTCTTCTTTCTAAAAAGTAAGCCGCACGCAGTTCTTCACCTGCTGTTAACTCCAATGTTTTTTCTACCGGAACAGCAGAACCTGTGATGATGCGGTCGATATGGCTGTACACCATTTTGATCTCATCTTTCTTAAATAAATCATCAATTAAAAACTCCTCGCGAAGTCTCTTTGTATCATAATTTTTTACATCTCTAGCTGATGCTGACATTCTAACTTCCATAGTTACCCACCTTCCCATTTTCGTATTATTTTTATTTTATCATTTACCTTTACGCAATTTCTTGGTAGATATCGTCAAAAACATTGCAAATACAAGCGTATTATGACTTTTGCACAAAAAAAGTTTGATTCTGCAATTTATTTAGGGTATTCTGAAAAAAAGATGATTTTAAAACATATTTTTTTGAGGTGAAAAAGAAATGAAGTTTTTTGATTCTTGTACAAAAGCAATTACATCTTGTATAGAAACACAGACTTACTCCTTGGCGCATCTGCTCAGTTCTGAACACACCATGGATATGCATATTCACGACTGCTGCGAGGTGTACTATTCCGTATCCGGTGGCAAGAAGTTCTTGATTAACAATCACCTTTATGACTTCGAACCGGGAGATATTTTTTTATCAACTGCAATGAAGGTCATCACCTCTTGCAAGTGGAGGAAGAAAAGCACGAGCGATACATTGTTAATATTCATCCACATTTTTTGATAAAGCATTCATCTGCTTTGACAGACTTAAGCACATGTTTTCGCGGTAAGAAAAGTCCAATCGGACACATGCTGTCACTGACCCCGAAGGAGCAACAACGTTTTCTCTTTTTGATGCACAAGTTATCATCTCTTAATTCTGAGAACTTCGGAGCAGACATCACAGAGCATTTGACTTTCATGGAACTTTTGGTGTTCTTTAACGAGCTATTCTCTGCTCATAGAAATGCTATCGAGCAACCTGCTCCACTAGAAAAGCATTACAAAAAAACAAATGAGATTATTACATACATCAATCAAAACCTTACAAACGAATTAAGCCTTAGTATACTGTCCAAACAGTTTTCTATGTCTACCTCTCATTTGAATCGCATATTCAAAGAGGAGACAGGTACCACATTACAAAAATACATCACCATACAGCGTATTGCACTGGCAAAAACTTTACTGGCTGACGGATGTACTGTGACAGAAGCATTTTCCAAATCCGGTTTTGGAGATTACAGTAATTTCTATAAAACATTTACAAAGGCGGTGGGTATTTCACCGAAGAACTACGCGATAAATTCTACAAAGTAATATTTTTAACGAAATGGCACAAAAACAAAAGCACCTCGAGACGATTTCTCGAAGTGCTTTTTTATGCATTTAACTGTGTTAAATAATTCTAATAGAATCTATTGGTTTTCTTTTGGCCGCTTTGTTAACAGGAAAATATGTTGCCGCCAATGCAGTCGTTGTGGAGATTAAGGAAAGCAAAACAAACGAACCCATACTAAAAACAAATACTTCTGCGCCAATGTTTTGAGCCATGACTCCATTTATAATATTACAAATCACAATGCTTGCTATAGTAGCAACCACAATACAAGCTGAAACAATCAGGACAGTTTCCACAAGGAAAATTTTAAATACTTCGGCTCCTTTCGCTCCTATTGCACGCAGTATCCCAATGTCTTTTTGTTTCTGCGAGATAGAAACAGAAATAAAATTAGATAACAACAAGGCGGCAAATATAGCAAGTGCAACTCCTACTAGTAGGAACAAATTGGACATAGCTTTCACAGTTTCATCCACCACTTCTAAATTATCAATAAAAATACCCGCGAATTTTTCTCTACTATCATCTGCACGATACTTATTATTTTGATATAGTGCGGAATAACTTTGAGTCTGCTCTGATGAATGGTCATACATGAGGAAAATATCAGTATAAAAAGCTTCCCCATCATTGACATACTTGGTTGTGTGTATTTCATAATACGGCATACTCTCTTGTTGTATTTTCCAAATTCTGTTTTCTGTAGTATCCGAAATGTACATCGCTTTCTCATTTTTCAGGATGGCATCTGCTGCCCAAAAACCTACCACATGAAGTTCAGTTTCGTAATCCAATGGTTTGCCTTGCTCTATGTCATACGGTTTTATGTATACCATTAACTCTATGCCATCTTGTTTTAAACACTCTAAAATATAGGTAAGATTGTTGTCTCGCTGCTCCGAGTTAATATCCAGCAATTGTTCCTTGCAAAGAGATTCTATGTCAGCATATCTCTGACTAACATTTTTATCCTTGCTTTTTATCTTTTTTTGATGATAAACATCTAGTACAAGATCATAGAACATATCTTCATATACTATAACTTCATTTTCTTGAAGAGATGTAATCTCTGTATCTAGGGCATGGAGGGTAATGCCTTTTGGCAATTCATTGAAACCTCGATACTCAATCGCTTTATACTCCGATGCTGTATATGCAAAATTTGCACTTGCGGAAACTGAAAGGCACTGATATGACTTCAAATCCTTTTGTTGATTACTGGATTTATCTGCAATTTCTTTTACACCCGCTTCCGTAGTAAATACCACGAAATAAAGACCATCCTCTAATGTATCCTGAAGTTCACTTAGAAGCTGCTCATTATTTGAATATTTCAATTCCGTTTTTAACACATCAAATCTTTGTGGCAATTCTCCACAATCGAATATACCTGTAACTGTATAAGTTTTGCTGGCCAATTTTATCTTTTTGCCCAAAACATCCTCTTGAGATTTTAGGTCCATAGGCTTTACCATGTCATTGTAGCCTTTGCAATGGTATAGAACATCAGCCATATATGAAGAAATACAAATTTCATTATCGTTTTGTGGATACGTTCCAATGATTGTTTGATACAGTGAATGTTCATTCATCATATAGGCTATTGTGTTAATTCTATTGTTCCAATACGCCCATTTTGTATCTTTTATCAGTAAATTATAGGATACACTTACTCCGCCAAACACATCCTTGCCATAAACTGATTTGAATGTTTCTAGTTCATCTTTCACAAAGTAAGTATCTTCAGGCTTTAGATATGATGCATAAGGCTTATTATCTTTGTAGGTATCAATATTTACAGCATATTCTTTGCGAGTTTTTAGCACATTTAAATCAGAGTTAATTAATGATTTTCTAAAGGCTGAACCACTGTTATAAAGTAGCATGGTGGATAATAATCCAAATAACGTGAATGCCACTATACATAATAGCGATGTAAACGCCAGTCGTATCGGCTTGTTCTTTAAACTTGATACTCCAATTTTCAGGGCATGCTTAAATGGCAATTTAGAAGATATAAATCGACTATCTTCCAGCTTGTATTCTTTCTTTTCCACTTCTAACGAGCGTTTGAAGACCTCGCGATTACCACTGTCTGCTATATTCTTGGATTTTTTTAACTCTTCCACATCGTTCTCATCTATCGCTATTATGATATCATGATGTGCTTCTGTGAAAATACTTTTCAGTGTTTCAAAATCTTTTTGATTAAGCATAGCACCATTGCGTATGTGAAGAAAATTACCCACATATTCTATGTTGTGCGTAATAGATACTTGACTTTCTGTAGCCTTGGAAACATCAGAAATAACTTTTCCATCTTTCAGTTCAATGATACGGTCACCATATTGTTCAGCAAAATCTCTGTCGTGAGATACAACAATGACTAGCTTGTCCTTTGACATTTTCTTTAAAATTTCAAAGATTTGCTTTCCGGTTTCTGAATCTAATGCACCGGAAGGTTCGTCAGCCATAACAATTTGCGGTCTTTTTATAAGCGCCCTGGCAATAGCAATACGTTGCTTTTCTCCACCTGACAACGTATTAGGACTACGATGGGCAAAATCCTTCAGCCCAATGTCTTCCAATGTTTTCTCAATCAAGGCCTCATCTTTTGGCTTGTCTTGTAGTTCTAACGCCAAGGAGATATTGTCCCCCACCGAAAATTCATTCAGAATATTGTATTCTTGAAAAATGAATCCCACAAATGTATTACGATAACTATCAAAATCACTTTGTGAAAAATCTTTACTACTGCGTCCCTTTACAATGATTTCTCCAGAGGTAGGCGAATCCAACCCACTACAGATATTAAGCAATGTGGATTTCCCACTTCCGCTTTTGCCCAACAGAAACACCATACCTTTTTCCGGAAATGAGATATTGATATCTGTAAGCGCTTTTACTGGTGTCCCATCCTTTTGAGTATAAAGTTTAGATAAATTTCTTACTTCCAGCATATGTATTCCTTCCTTGTATATTATCCAATTATCATTATATCCAATACATCTTCTTTTGTTAAGTCCACGCCTGAAACATGAATTCCATAATCCTCATCAGAATACCATATTTTAAGTTCAGCTTGTTTCTGTGCTTGTACATGCATCTGACAAGGTAATGCCTCCATCCACACTGGCATAATTCCGTCTGCAAAACCTCTGTCACTACCATTCAATGTGACATTTTTTACAACAATCTCATCATCCTGATAGAAAACTTCTGCTTTATAACGTTCTCCAGACACAAAAGTGTTTTTAAATTCTACGTGCCTATCTGATATTACAAGTTTGAAGCTATACATCTCTGGCTTGTAAGACAGAATTGGGCGCGGAATATGAAATCCTGTAAAACCTTGTTGAATGGCCCAATAATACTGTTTATAATTACCAGGATGTGCTTGAAACAATCGAATATCATTTTCTTTTGCATACATAATTGCTTCTTTCGCTGCTTCAATTGTTTCATAACCATTTTCAAGTGGCAGATTAAATCCATCCAGTACTGCATTCCCAAGTGCAATCACACTATCTACATGCTCTTTTGTAATCTGAAGTCCGCCCTTCAACGTGTAGCAAAGCATAATCTCCCGGTCATATTCTCGGAAGGCTTGCAACGTAGATAAAGTCATACTGTTTATGATGGTACTACTGCGCATATCATATTTTTTCAAAACCTTTAATACCTGTTCAATCACTACATCCACATTTTCGTCCCGAAGTGTCGGATGACAAATCATTCCGTATTCCTTACAGATTTCTGCAAACTGGTCGAAAGTACAAAGATGCGCGTAATGTCCCAGTTCTTTGTGATATGCTTCATGTTCCAAAGCCAAAACTTCATCAAGAGACATTTCCAAAATCTTTTTGCAATTGTTCCGGTCAAATTTTGTAATTCTACCTTCCTCATTTAGAGTAATGCCTAGATCGTGGCACATAACCAATTTTCCATCCCGAGTTGGACGAACATCTCCTTTTAACGCATTGAAGCCCAATTTGCAAGCCGTAAGATAATGTTCCATTGTATTAATTGGACAATGAATATCGTCAAGACTCGAATAAGCAATGTTTACAATCTGCCTGTCCAAAATATCTATTTGGTTTATCATGAGTTGCTCATTCCTCCTTAAACTTTGCGAATACTTATAGCCATTATATGTGTACTCATTTGAAAAAGCAATAAACTTCTCCAATATGCGGCCGAATACTCCTCCAAATCTACTATTTTGCAAAATCGTCAATTTCATTTAAAAGACGGCTCACCCTATTTACCCGACGAAATCGAAAGATTCTTTACGATCTTGAGCCTTGGGTCGGTATATAGGGTGAGCCGTGTTTTTATTTTAATTGAGTTCTT
>JAZRND010000037.1:0-13905 GCA_045648005.1 Faecalimonas sp.
TAGCATCCGATTTCTTGTAATCTCTTGATGTTGAGGGCGATTTCTCTACGAAGATCACCTTCTACCTGATAGTTGTCATCGATAACAGCACTGATTGCTTTTACTTCATCGTCTGTTAAGTCTCTACAACGAGTGTCTGGATTCACTCCAGCTTCTGCTAAAATTTTTGTTGCGCTTACTCTACCGATACCGTAGATGTAAGTCAAACCGATTTCGACACGTTTGTCTCTTGGTAAGTCTACACCTGAAATACGAGCCATGTGTTTCTCCTCCATTTTCTGTTTTAGTGAATAAACATATGTAGCCCGATGCACCACCATCGTCTGAAATGTTGTACATACATCTATTCCTATTCTGGTTAATATTGTCTCAAATTGGGGTATTACGTCAATACCCAGCTGCTAGATACTGCAGCCTTTCTCGGAAATGACACCGAGTATTATAAGCAATATACATCGAGGATAGTTTCTCTGTATATTAATAGTAGAAATGCAATTGCATCTACTACAGCCGCCTAAATAATTAGTGCTTTTGCACCGCAAGGTCATTAGCCTTGTCTTTGTTTGTGTTTCGGATTTTCACAGATTACTCTGATGCTTCCTTTTCTTTTAATAATTTTGCATTTTTCGCAAATTGGTTTTACTGATGATCTAACCTTCACGTCAAATCCTCCTTTCATCCATTGCTTGAACTACGTTTCGTTGCACTGTTTCTGTTAAAAATCGCAACTCATTTTTATTTTTACACACAAAAATACACAGAAACGTGCTTATATAGTATATATCCGCACGTTTCTCATGTCAATAGTTAATTTATTTTTTTTGAATTTATTTTTCCGCCCTATCATCTTACATCTCAGTCACAGAAACCTTCTCATCAACAACATCGATTTGAAGCCATCCTTTTTTGGTCGGTATCTTCGCATGAATTTCTTTGACGCCCAGTGTATTAGGGTTTACGGTATATTTTTCTCCACCATCCGACAACGTCAAGCCGAGCATGTATTCATAGATAAATGCCAACACACCGGAGGCCCATCCATGGCAAAGGGAATGACGGAATCCTTGATAACAGAATGCACCGTAATCTCCATGGATGTCTTTTTCCCCTTCCTTCGGAAACTCATCGATACGTCCGCTGCCATCTAGCCATTCCATATGGAAGTCTTCCCAGAAGGTGGTCGCTCCGCGAGATAACATAGCACCAAAATACTCCTTTATAATAGGAAGCATCTCTGTTCCGTGTGCCATGGCATTTGCAGTTAATATGTAATAAGACATAAATGTAGAATAACCTGCTGCCCCACCTTTTTCTAAGAACTCAGCATCTTCTTCCTGCTCGCGTCCAGCCAAGATTTGGAACGCACGGGTTTGCTTGAATTCGCACGACTTATCCAAATAAGGAGTTAACTTTTGTACAATTGCACGGCAATCCTCATTATCCTCCAACTCCAAATACATCTTTGCCGCATAAAGCATCAGCACTGCTGTCCCAATCACGGCATCATCTGTTCCACAAGTCGGCCAGTCCAAAAAGTACGCCAGTCCGGAACCTGGAACAAACTCTATCGTACCATCATCAGAAACACAGGCATTAATATGAGAAAACACTTCCTTTGCATATCCCTTGTTTTCATTAAAGTATTCTTGGTTTCCTGTTAATCTGCAATAATCACACAAATTAATTACCCACCATGCCGAATACGTCGGTATCGTATTGATCCATTTTTCGGCTGGCGTTTCACTACATAAGAACGAAAGAGAATTCGTAATATTTTTATTATCTCCAAATAGATATATAGAAGAAATGATTTCTTGATTCAAATCTCCGCACCACACAAGACGGTCTCTCTTAATACCATCCCAAATATATCCATTTTGGAAATTCAACTTCAATGTATAAATAGCTGTCTCAATAATCTTATTTAATTCTCCGTCACTTGTGGTGATGTGACCTTCTTTCTCAAATTTTGGCAACATACTCACTGCGAAAATATTGCGAATGATGACCGGTTCTTCTGTTAATAATTCAAGGCGTGCAAATCGGAAACCACTTAAACCAAATGTCAAATCTGACATGTCCGAAATTGCAACTGTAAAATCGCGTGGCGAATGGTCATTAGTTGCGTTTTTCTCGCCAATATTGGAACACGCCTCGGTCAAAGATTCGCCAAAAGTAATTCGAAACATCGCCGGTCGACTCTTGGTTGCGCGTGTTACGACACGAAGGCTACCACAAAGTTCTTTACCAAAATCAAGGACAACATATGCGCCTTTCCCACTAAAGGTTGCAACATCTTTCATACCAAAAGAAATGCAGGCAGGTTTTTCTACAAGTAGATTTTCAACATCTTGAACCCCTTCACAACATTTCACGCACACTGGCATTACCTTTTCCTTTATAATAGTAAAATCATCATCTTTCCAAATTTCTGTTGCCATACGGCACCTCCGCTACTTATCTTTATATACCAAACAAAAATGGGGCTCTCCCCTTTGTTTTCAACTTACACCTATATGTGAGGCCGGCATTACAATCCTCTTTCAAATCAACGCCGAGCATTGAGGTCGTAACAATCAACTGTTCTAAATCTCTTCCCGCAAATCCACAACTAGCAGGATTTTTTGTCGGAACTGCAATATAATCCTTGACTGTGAAATCCGCTGTATCCACAACTGCAATATGTGAATGCCCCCAGCACGCCACGTATAGCATATCATTTTGGCCTATGGTAAATCCATCGACTCCCGGAATTTCTATAAATCGGCCCGTGAAATCAATTGTACCATTTTCCTTGTCAAACGCATACTCTTTTATAATTTGAGTGTCACTATCTGTATGATAAAATCGTTTCTCGTCCATAGACCATTCTAAACCATTTGACAAGAGCAACTCATCTAGTAGCACTTTGACCTTACCATTCTTATCGATACTGTAGAGTTTTCCGTCTATTTCACTGCCAACTCGTTTACGCTTTTTACTTATGGTTCCAATGTAAAGCCTTCCATCCGGTCCTACCTTGGCATCATTTCCGTATAGAATTCCATATTTTGAAACATCGTATAATGCTTCACGCGTATTGTCCGGATTCAAATAAAATGCTCCGTCCTCGCAAGAAATCAACATTCTACTATCCTTGGAAAAGCCAATGGCTGCCACGCCAAATGGCAATCGTCGAATTTGACACTCGTCCTTTTCCAAATCTAAAATGTGAATTTCATTTTTGCCTAATGCATTTACGTGATACAACTTTTGTTCAAAAGGATTCCATATAGGCCCCTCGCCAGTCATACATCTTGCACTTGATACTAGTTCCATTTTAAATTCATTCCTTCAACTAAATCCACAACTGATAAATGATGACCATAATTGGTAGTGTGATAATCAAAAATAGAATACTCATCACATTAATGATACCTGCATTTTGTGCATCATTATTATAACTTTGAGCAATATTTGCAACAGTAGCTGCCGAACTAGATGCTGTTGCCATAAATACAATCAAAATAATATTTTTAGCACCATCCATAACATATGCCACCCCACTTACTTTAATAAGAAGTAGCACAACCAACGGTATCGCAATCAATCTCAAAAAACAAATCAAATAATTCCTTCTATTTGATAGTACAAGTTTTAAATCGCTATTTCCAATGGCAATTCCAATCACCAACATACAACCCGACAATAACATTCCCTGAAATCCTTCTACCGTATCATATAAAAATTCCGGCAAACGAAGTCTACACAAAAACATGAAAAAAGCAAGAATCATTGCGATAACATTTGGATTCATAAAAATTGCACGAATGTTCATTTTCCCCTGGCCACCAAGCAGACCTACTCCATGAGTAAAAAGCAGGCAGATCTGAACAATCATAAATGCACAGCAATATACTGACATTTCTTCTGATAATACAGCTACCACTAGAGGGATAAGAATTTCCCCACAATTTGGATAAGACAAAGATGCCTGCTCCACGGAAGTTAATTTCAAAAGTTTTCGTATAGGGTATGGCAATAACACTAACAAAAGATTACAACAAATGGCAATAACAAAGACAAATATCAACTCATTTTTCATTTCATATTGTTGAGCCTTTTGGAACGTACAAATAATTGTACAAGGCAACACCACATATAGCACGATTTTAGAAAGATAACTTCCTGCTTTCTGCTCCACAACGCGAAACTTTACCAATGCCACGCCAACCAGTAGCATTAAAAACATAGAAATAATCTGTCTTACAATTAATAAACTTAGTTCCATCCCTCACTTATTCCTTCTTATCCTTCTACTTGCAAGTCGAAAGATACCTTAAATTCACCCTTTGTCTCTTCAAATATAAAGTCCACAAAGTATGCTGTCTCTGTAGGGTTCAAATCTCCCAATGCTCTTGGATGGAATTCCTGGCTAGAAACTTGAACTTTGCAAGTCGAGTCGCACTTCAAACGAATTACACCTATCTGGACACCACCTTCACAAATCTTTGGTTCGATTCGGGTTACAAAACGTTCGGTAATCTGTAGGCTCTCACCTTTAAAAGAATCTTCGATTGCAATTGAATCATCCTCATTGAATATAAAGTCTCTCTTAAACTCACCTTCGTCATAAGCCGCCGAAATATCCAACGAAATTTTATCATTGATAAATGTTGCTTGCGCTTTTCTCTCTATACCTGGCAATTGTGCTTTCCCATTAATAATTGGAACACTATGCCCCAAAGAAGAAGCACAAATGTTTTCATAACGTGCACTGGTGAAATATTTGTTGTCATATTCAGACCATCCCAAATCATCTAAAAGATACTCGCCATCTTTAAAAATAATAAAACTTCCGATATCATTGTGGTTATGTGGCTCCGAGTTGTGTCCACCCTTTGCCGCAAAAATAAAATCATTAAATCGGCGAACATATTGCTGTGATTTTTCAAACACCTCAAATGCTTCCGGTTCCTTTCCTTCCCTTCTCTTTGCCGGCAAGACTTCCTCTGTCCAATAGAAATCACGGATAAAACGCGCAAAACGATCACGCTTATCTCCATATTCGTTCAGCGCTAACATTTCCGGTTCTGGTGCTACAAACTCTTCATATTCGTGTGCCAAGAAATTCACCAGACAATATTCAAAACGATATCTGTGAGAACAGTCTCCGAAAGGCAAAACATAATCTTCTTGTAAAGAAGTCTTTTGTATGTAAAGGGCAATATTCTTTACCTTTTCTTCTTTGAATAAATCGATTTCACCACCAGTTTGTTCTCTTAACATCTGTGCCAAGAAACAGAAATGCGAAAATCCATAAGACCAATAAAGTGGTCCTTCCAAACAGCAACCATCCTCACGATAGGAATCCAAGAAATCATATGCTGATTTTACCAACGTTTCTTTTGCCTCTTCAAATTCCTCTCGTGTACCACAATGTATAATGGTCGAGCACAAACCACAAGCGCAAACTGCTGACCAATTACTTCTATATGTCAAAGCAGTCTTCAAATGAGGTGTAATCATTCGACGTCTCAGCTCATATAATACACGTTCATAAACAAGAGTATGCAAGCGGTCCTTAAGCAGATAGCAAGCCTCGCTCAATGCTGCTGCGAGTTCTGCCGAAAACAAATCTAACTTTGTCATCATTGCGTACACATCTGCGTCTTTCGCGATGTGAGCAGGAAACGCCCAAGTAGCCTGGTCACAAACTGCCCACATGGCATCTTCCAAAGCCGAAATCCATTTGTCATCGCCATCAGCAATTGCCATAGCTGTCAAAAATTGTAGACGTCTGCGCTGCTCCATAGACTGGTTCTCATACTCAAAACGATCTCCCATCTCGTGAAATAATTTATATTTCGAAAAATTCAAAGAACAAATTGGCTGTTCAAGAAATTTCTCTGCCTCTTTCCGAACATATTCTAAACGTTTTTTGTTTCGCTCTGTATTTGGAAACTTTTCACTAAAATAATTGTACATATTCTCTCTCCTAAACAAAATCTTCTCGCATTGGTGAAAAAATATCTAGCAAGACACCTTTTTCCAAGCACTTGCAGCCATGGATAACTCCATCGGTTTTTAACATGGTATCTCCTTTACGAACGATTTTCGTTTCTCCATCAATCGTAAACTCGAAAATACCCTCTACTACATAAGTAATCTGTGTGTGCGGATGACTATGGAGTGAACCAATCGCGCCCTCTTCAAATGTGTTTTCCACACACATGAGTTCTCCTGAATAAGCAAGAACTCTTCGCACGACACCCTCGGCACAATTTTGCGCCAAAGCATCTTCATGAAATACCCAGCGTTGTCCTTTTTCTATCATTGTTACAATCCTTCCTTCTAATTCTTATAAATTTCCTATGTCAAACACATCTCCATCATTACAGAATTGGACATTCGGTAAAATGTTTTCACAACGTTTCTGTGAACCCTCAAAATCATTTAACACACTTCTTCCATGATGCAAAAAATAGATATATTTAACCGAATAACCCTTTTGCACAATCTCTTCGCAAATATGTTCCGGCTTATGATGTCCTGTCTCTACAAGCAATAAATCGCATCCTTCGTGGAGAAAATCTCGCAAATCCTCCAGTGACTTCACATCTCCGGAATAAACAATTCTTTTTCCCTTTGCTGTAATGCAAAATGAAAAGGACTGCCACTCATCCCCCTTTTGCGGAAGATGAAAATTATGTTTGGCAACAACCTCAATATCATCATTTTTCAAAAGGGTACCATCACTGACTTGTGTAACCAGGGTCTGGTATTCTGTTTTATAGTTTCCTTCAGTATTCTTTAAAATAGTAAGAATCGCATGAAAGGTGTCCAAATTAGGAATATAGATTCGAACATCTCCATGACTTGGAAGTTTGTTTTTCACTCCCGAAAGTTTTCTGATATTCCAAAGAAGGTTCCCCAATCCTCCCACATGGTCCATATGGGTATGAGAAATGAAAACATCCGAAACACTCAACAAGTCAACCCCCATCAAATGTGCAGTATGCGAACAATTTTCTCCGGCATCAAACCAATATACTCTTCCATTGATTTCGATTGCTAAAGATGTGTGATGTCTCCCTTCCATAGGTTCTGTACCGGAACAGCTTCCGAAAATATAAAGTTTCATTTCAAAATTCTCCTCTGACCGATAAACTTTATCCTAAAAGATTGATTGCATTTTCTCTGCATATGTTTTTATAAGCTTGCAGGGAAATATCCCCGTTTTGATATCCCTCATCCAAAAATGCGCACATGTTTTTTGCTGTGTTCTTCATGCTTTCCGGAGAACTGATATCTGTTGCGAACAGAATTCGTTCGTGAAATTCTTCTATAAATTTATATGTGAATTCTGGATCCCTTGAAAAAGCGTTCAATGCACTAATCGCAGAAATGTCACACAGTAAATTCGGATGCTTGCGCATCAATTTCGATACTTTGCCTTCTTCTGTAACTTTGCCCTGTGGATAACGATTGCGAGTTGCTTCATTCACATCTCCGGAAATTTCTGACCAAAATGTCATCGCATGTCCCAAAATTTTCAACTTCGGAAACATCTCTAATACCTTATCTAGCCTCGGTAATCCCAAGTCGTCTGCAATACCGCAGCCTTCTCCCAATTTACCGAAATGAATGGTGACTGGCATTTCTGCTTTCTCACAGTGCGCGAACAGGTTCAAAGCTCTCGGGTCATCAATATACATATTTGCCTGTAATTCTCCGACACCTTTTGCACCTCGTTCTTTGAAAAAATCCAAGTAATACGACAGATTGTCATTTGGCGAATTGGTTGCCATTCTCGGGTCCAATGCGCAAAACCACCATCCGAATGTTTCCGGATACTGCTCTGCAATTCTTTGCACATCTCTGCTGGTAATCGGATCGTGCATTCTTTCCGGTGCTGTTCTTGGCATTAAAACACCTTTCTCGATTCCAAGCACATCGTAAACCGCCCTTACTTCTTCCGGTGTCGGCCAAGTGCCACCTCGTAGTCTCTCCGGTCCACCCGCATATTGCGCATGAACATGCATATCTATTTTCTTAATATCCATTCTGTCATTCCTCCACTACAATAATTCCAAATCTGTTCTGATGGCAAAATCCACAGAAACCTTTTCTTGAAATACTTTATTTTTATCTTCCAATTTTAAAAATTCACCATAATAACGCACGCCAAATTCTCGCAAAGCACCTGCCGAAAAATGAACATAATCTGCATTTGACAAAAGTCCCTCTGCCGGCACAAAGCCTGTCATGTCGTCTTTTTGTGCAATGTCTTTGAGCGCTTTATTAATATATATATAATTCTTGAATTCCTCTTTTCTTTCGCAATCCTTCAGATAATCTCCAAGTCCGCCCAGCAAAAAAGGGACATCATAAAGATTCAGTTTTTTACGAAATGCATTCAAGATAGTCGTCAATTTTTCCTCATAGAGCGGATATCGTTCTTCACCACAATCCGATTCGCCCTGATGCCACAAAACACCTGCTATGGTAGAAGTGCGTGAAGCCAATTCAGCCATATAACAAGCATGGTCAAAAAGCAATCCGCCGACTGCCCATTGGTCTAGGCAAGTGCCTCCGTCTGCACATGGAATAATGCCAACTTCAACATTTTTCTCCTTTGCATATAAATCTGCAAAACTTTCTATCAGACTAATACCGGCAGTAGCCCTGTCCGCATTGACGGGGACATACATAGGCCTCCAACGTCCATTTCGCAACACGAGAACTTTATCGTTAGCAATAGGTTCTACCTCGTGTGCAAAGCCTCGTCCGCTTGCATTTGATTGTCCTATTAACAAAAAGGAATGTATCATAATCTTGTCTCTCCACTCTTTATAACATGTGTCTCTCCATCGATGTATACCCACACATCAATTGCAGATGAGTTATAGATAATCTTTTTATCTACGCTCGTCTGCAGATTTTCATAAGCTTTTACATAATCGTATATCTCAATGTTTGTCGCATACCAAATGTCATCTTTGCCACCTACGTATTGGGCAAAATCTTCGATAATTTCCCAATTGTTGTTATGGTCAAATTCAAAACTATGCCCCATCACCGTAAAGAGCCAATTGTCACTTTCCTTGCGACATTGACCATTGACAAAACGCTCTGCAAGCTCCATTAACTTTGGATCCCTATGCCGACAGGTCGGATGAAATTCCAGCCAATTTTCAGGAAATGTAAACTCTTCCGTGCTCTTTGTCGTGCGCGCATAACATATCCCACATTTCTTTAAAATATCAATCACTTCATCATTATAAGTACCGAAAGGATAGGCCATCCCTCTAATCGGTGTCTGAAATTCTCGTTCCAGAACCTTACGGTCCTCAAGCACCTCATTTATCATTTCATCACTTTTCAGCTGATCTAGCGCAGTGTGCAAGAACGTGTGCCCTGCCACCTCATGACCGGAGCCAATATAAAGTGCTTTTGCTTCATCAAGAGTCATTCTTTG
This sequence comes from Faecalimonas sp., assembly GCA_045648005.1. GTDB lineage: Bacteria > Bacillota > Clostridia > Lachnospirales > Lachnospiraceae > Faecalimonas. The sequence continues at coordinate 9,461 of JAZRND010000037.1, forward strand.
ATAGAAGAGTTTCTCGTTGCCCGGAACAAAAACACCCGCATTGATATTAAAGGTCCCTTTTAATCCATATCGATCCAAAATCTCTATAAACTTCGGCTCTTGAATAGGGCCATCGTCGTAACTTAACGTTAATGCCTTTCTTTTTCCGTCTTTTAAACGCATGTACATCGTAAGGGTTCCTCCTGAAACATCATTTTCTTTCCGCAAAAGAGATATTAGAAACTCAATGCAAGAATCGTTGCAATTCCTAAACAAAAGGACAAGAGTTGTCCCTTGTTTGGTCTCTCTTTGAAAATAATTATGCCAAAAAGCAGGCACATCATCATGAGTCCAACATTATATACCGGAAATATCAGCGTACTTGGAAGTCTGCCTGCTAACAAGGTATTAAGCATACTGGCCATTCCAAAGCAACCACCTGCACATACGGAACACAGGCTTGCTTTTGTCCACACAAATTGCTCTCTTTTTTCCTTCTCAATGCGCTTTCCGTAGACAAAAGCAAAACTAAATGCAAGTACCGCTGCAAACAAAAAGGCAATAATTAAAAAAGCCTGCAAATTTTCTTTGTCTGCAGAAGCCTGATGATTCTTCTGCAAAATACCGGTAAATCCACCGCATAACATTGCGATAAGATTTGGAATCAGAAATCCCTTTCCTGATTTTTTCGTTTTATCACCTGAAAATGTCGATGTCGCAACGGCTGATACAGCAAGCACAAGTCCCAATGCTGTAAGAATTCCAAACGGCTCATTCCAAAACAGCACTCCCGCAATCGAAGAAATAATAAATGCCATGGAATAAATCATTGCACATATAGAAGTTGTTCCTCGGCTTAATGCTACTGTATAGCACCACTGTGCAAAGAACACCAAGATTCCATAGACAACTCCATACCACACAGTAAACGATGTGATTTTCTCAAATGCACGTAAGTCAAATAAAAACAAAATTGCTGCCGCTGCAACAAAAAACAACGCTTGATTCACATAAAATTTCTTTTCCTTATGTGTTCCGGAAGACATCTTCTTTGAAAACACACTTCTCCCGGTTCCCATACATATAGAAATTATCAGTAAAAATATATTCATGTCCTATTTCCTTTCGCCTTACCACAAAAAGATTTCCTCTTCGGTCAATTTAAAGATTGCTTCTATAAAGTAATAATCGCCGTACATAATGGACATTTGCTTTCTTGGAATATGATAGCCTTCCGCACATTCCAGGAGGATATGGTCCACGTCCTCAGACCAATCACTTCTCTTTTCATCTAATGCACGAAGCATGAGAATCGCCGCATCGTAATAAGGCTTTCCTTCTCCCTCGTTGTATGCTGTCGCGTTCTTCTTCGCACACTGCTTTGCAATCTCAATCATGCCACAAGCCGCAATGGCTGCTGCCATCGAATCTTCGTAATGCGGTTCCTCCGGTTGTCTGAAATCAATTGGAATCAAACCATCTTCCGGTATATTGGAAATAAAATAATCTGCTACTTTCTTTGCAGTTTCTAGATATTCTTCTTTCCCCGTATGTATATAGCTTAATGCGAAACCATAAATAGCCCAAGTCTGTCCTCTGGTCCAAGAAGAACCATGGCCGTATCCTTGTCCACCATGGGATTTCACATACTCACCTGTCATCGGATTAAACTCTATAATATGTTTTACCGATCCATCTTCACGTATAAAATGTTTCATGGCCGTATCTGCATGCATGGTTGCAATATGCAGATACTTCGGGTCACTTGTGACATCATATGCCCAATATAAAAGTGGGATATTCATCATACAGTCGATAATCGCCCAACCCGCTCTGCTTCCATCTCCGGAGTCATTCCAAGCCTTGATATAACGTCCTACCGGATTAAAACGCCCCGCCAAGTTGTCTGCTGCCAAAATGCCTCGATTCTTTGATTTTGCATCGCCGTGCAGTCTATAATTCACTACCGCCGTCGGCAACCATTTGAATCCACTGTCGTGATCCATTGCCACCCAATTCATGAGCACCGCATCCAACTTCTCTTCCAAGTTTTCCGCTTCTGTTTTGTATATTTCTTCTCCGGTTGCATGGTACATTTGCCACAAAATACCGCCCCAGAAACCATTGGTCCACCAGCCGATTCTATCGCCGGAGAAATCATTGTATACTCCATCCACAGTATTATAAGGAACCTTACCCACGTTGCGTTTTACCACAGGGAGCATTTTCTTCTTGATTTTCTCAGATATCTCTCGTGCCCATTTTTGTTCGTTCATAACTTGTCCCCTTCATTTAAAAAGTAATTTTACTAATCAGCTAATTCGACTTTCAGTGTGAAGGTGCTATCCTTCACTTCATAATCCATAAGCCATACCGGGACATCCTGTCCCTTCTTATCACGAACTGCATCCTTGGAAATACTTGCGCAAGTATCCGCCTTAAGAACTACATTTCCAATCTTCAATACAGAGCCTTCTACCAGTGGCTCAATTAATGAAATGAATCGTTCTGTAATCTGGTGTCCCTCGATCGGCGCATACACATCTGTCAACAGAACTCCGTCTTCCAATATTTCAAATGTTCTTGTAATTTTCTCCATATCTGTATCGTAAGCTTCTTGCAATTCCATCACAAACTTGTTGTCACTCACTTCTATTACGTTAGCATGAGCTTTCTTTCCACTTTTTTGTTCCTTGCCATCAATAATCGGAACCGAATGTCCGCGAGAAGAATTCTGAAGCAGTGTGTAACGTTCGCTTGAAAAACACTTTGCTGTATATTCCATGGCGCCCATGTCTGCGAGCATCTGCCCTTCATCTGTCGCAAAGATAAAGTTACCCACGTCGTTGTGGTTATGGCCTTCTTCGTTATGCCCCCCCTTTGCAGCGAAAGAATAATTTTTCTTTCTCACCACATACCATTGAGCATCTGGCATATATGTCATACCCAGTTGAAGTTCATGCTGCGTTTCATAGCATGCCGGGTCGGACCATAAGAAATCTCGCAGAACCCACGTAGGTTTTGAATAAGAAGGTGCAAAGCTTATGGTTGTCGGTTTAAAAAGTTCGAAGCCCTCATAGTTCTTTGCCAAGTAACTAAACAGACCAACATGCGAAAACTCATAGGTTCTCATGCAGTCAGAAAAACTGGAAACAATATTTCCTCGCATAACTGTTTTCTGCGGGAATTTTGCCATTTTGTCTACCTTTTCTCCATGGCGCATATCTATTTCCCCATCAGAATACTGATACAAAATATCAGCGAAGTTTAAATATGACCAAAAACCATATTCCCAATAAGAAGTTCCTTCTGTATTACTTCCATCTTCTCCGTAACTCTTCATAAAAGAACCCATTGCTGCAAAGATTCTATCCTTCACGGTTTCAAAACGTTCCGGCGCAAGATACATATATGCCATAGCAACACCGCCCGCACACACACCCGGCCAGTTCGTTTCCAATTTTTCCCAAAAGTAAGGTCTGGATTCAAATGCATCAAAAATTCGTTCTTTCACTTCATGTCTAATAAGTGCTCGAATTCGTTCCGGCAAAGCATCTCCCACAAGATCATCCACCTCTGCAAGAGAATGGGCAGTCTCTGCTGCGCCTAAATCAATGTGGGTACGATAATCTGCTACTTCTATGTCTCTTAAGTGAGCAGGATATACCCAAGTAATCTGACTGCAAATCTGCCAGATAGCCTCACAAATCCCATCCAAATACACCTGTTCTTTATATAACAAATACAACATCAGATTTTCTGTCAGTTGACGTCTTCTTGTAAAATATTTCTTCTCATATTCAATACGAGAGCCATTTGTGAAAAAGTCCATAAAAGACTGATAATCCAAAGTAATATCGGCATCCTTGTCTGCCTCATACATTTCCTTTAATTCTTTTATGTATGGCTTGTAAAAGTCGTCCTTTTTAATTTGTTCTAATTTTTGTTCCAATCCAACGAAAAACTTCCCTGCACTCATGATAAAATTCCTCCGTTAATATCTTTTTATCCTTATTTGTAGATCCTACATACACTGCACAAGCTAAAATGGTCTCACCCTCTGACAATTCTCCCACCAACATCGGAAGTACTGTTCTTGGAAAGTGAAGATTTGTGTTCACAGATGACACTGTCTTTCCTTTTAAATACCCCTGAAGGTTGACTATCGTACTCAAATCTTCTTTTGTCTGTACTAATGCTTTGTCCGCATCACATACTACATATTTTTCACTTTCATCTTCCCAATTTCTGATGGAAAATCCTCCCTCGGCCACATACAGTTTTCTATTAGAATTTATTCTATGTACACGAATATGAAATTCGCTACAAGGTATCAAATAGGTTTCTATCTGTACATCCGTGTAAGGGTTCCAGGTTGAGAGTATATATCTCTCATTGATTTCTTTTATTTCATTCTGTTCACGAACGTGAAAAAGTGTCTCACCTTCTGCCCGAAGAGCCAGCAT
>JAZRND010000038.1:0-64572 GCA_045648005.1 Faecalimonas sp.
GTAAATAAACCAGAGTCAGGATGCATAACACTATCAGTAATATTTTCTTCTTCATTTGACCCTCCGTTTTAATATAGGGGTGTATCTATATACAGTGTACAACCATACAACTTATATTTCAATACACTGTTTCATATAATAAACGTGGGTGAAGAAAATGTATAAAATTTATATTGATTTGGAAAATGTTTTGAAAGAAAAGAAAGTTAGTAAAAATCAATTGTGTCTCAATTGTAATTTGCAGAGAACACAGTTAAATAATTACTGCAAGAATAAAATTACGAGAGTAGATTTGAATGTATTAGAAAGAATGTGTGCATATTTGAAATGTATGCCAAGTGACATCTTAAAAGTGGAAGAAAAATAAATCTCTATCAGGAATGTGACCTGATAGAGATTTTTTGTAATGAAGATAATAATATTATTCCAAGCAAACCACAGGAAATCAATTCTCCAATGCCGACCGTTAACATCATAAATGGGATTGGAAGATTCACTCCAGTTGCATAATAAAGAACAAATGGAATAATAATCAAGTTTGTTAAAATTGGCGGTATTGGTGCCAAAAACTTGGATTGTTTACGCAGTAAAAAAGTAAAATATGCGCCAATCAGAGTTGCCAGACTCCCGAAAATAATATCAGGCAAGGTTGCGCCACCAAGAACATTCCCTACAAGGCATCCAATAAATAAACCGGGGATAGCTGCAGGAGTAACATATGGTAGAACCGTTAAAGCTTCTGCAATACGGACTTGGATTTGCCCGAAGCTAAATGGTGCAAACACAACGGTCAGAACTACGTATACAGCTGCAATCATGGCAGCTTGGGTCATAAAAAGTACAGATTTGTTTTTCATAGATTATATTCTCCTAGTTTTGTTTTACGTCAGGATGGTTTCGAACTGACGCAAAGGAGTATAGCATATTCGATAAAGAAACACAAGGATTCCATACAGAATTCTCTAGCCATATGCTGCAAAATAGAGTAAAATAAAAGAGATGTAAACTGAAAGAGGTTTGATATGCAAGAAATCAGAGAAATATTAGAAAAAAGTTTGAATATAGAGCTTATTGGAGCAACCATCAGCAACCCAAAAGACAAAAACGGGGTTACAAAGGTGAAGGTGCGTCCGATTCTAAAGCAAGATACCTTGTTCATTCAGTGTGAAGAACACAAAAACAATCAGGCATTCCACAAGAATTATGAACCGGCGGAAGCCATCGAAGAGCTTGTGTCCTATATGAACAACTTCAAACAGATGCAAATGGAGACCAAGGAATGCAAATACACCATTTTGGTGAGTAAGAAAGGGAAGATTACGGTACAAAAGAAAAAGCAAACCGGTGCAGTCAAGAAAGTGGACCTTTCTCATAATAGAAGCAAACAATACATTTTGCAGGAAGGTATTGCAGTTCCGTTTTTGCAGGACCTTGGGGTAATGACAGCAGAAGGCAAAATCGTCAGAACCAAGTTTGACAAATTTCGACAGATTAATCGTTTTCTGGAGTTTATTGAGGATATTTTGCCACAGTTAAATAAAGAAAAAGAAATCAGTATTCTAGATTTCGGGTGCGGAAAATCCTATCTGACTTTTGCTATGTACTATTATCTCCATGAATTGAAGGGGTATGCCGTTCGCATTATCGGATTGGATTTGAAAACCGAGGTAATTAAGCATTGCAATGAGTTAAGCGAAAAGTATGGTTACGAGAAGTTGAAATTCTTGGAAGGTAATATTGCAGACTATACCGGAGCCGAAGAGGTGGACATGGTCGTCACCTTACATGCATGCGATACGGCTACGGATTTTGCGCTAGATAAAGCAGTGGGATGGAATGCAAAAGTCATCCTTTCCGTTCCTTGCTGCCAACACGAACTCAATGGTCAAATTCAAAATGATCTTTTGGCACCGATATTGAAATACGGATTAATCAAAGAAAGAATGGCTGCATTGATTACAGATGCCATGCGCGCGGAATACTTGGAAGGGTGTGGCTATGATGTACAGATATTAGAATTTATCGACATGGAACATACGCCGAAGAATATTTTGATACGTGCTGTGAAGTCGGGCAAGAAAAAGGAAAATAAGGAAGCTATCAAAGCTTGCGAAGACTTCTTTCGCATTCAACCAACATTAGGAACATTATTAAAAGAAAGAGGAAAATAGATGAAAAAAGAACGAGTCATGAAAATCGGTATACTATCGGTTGTATTTGTTCTGGCAATGATTGTGTTTAGTTATTGGACTAATCGAGGAAATGCAGACATGACGGCAGATATGGGTGCAGCAACCTTGCCGACCCTTTCGTTTCAGATAGAAGGCAAAGAAGCGAATTTGCTCGTAGGACATAAACGCGAGATGAATGTCGCCTCTATGCGAGATGCCATTGCAGTTTATGAAGAAAAGAAAACGATGACCATGAATGTGCAATCTTATGACAATCAAATCGACGCATTGACTTATCAAGTGTTTAACTTGGATGGCACAGAGAAGTTGTTAGAAAAGCAAGTCAAACAAGTCAAAAAAGCTGTTAAACTAGAGATTGGCGATGCGTTAAAAAAAGAGCAAGAGGGGCTTTTAAAAGTCACATTACAAGTCGGAAAAACACCGATTTATTATTACACAAGGATTGTGAAAAATAATGATTTCCATGTAAAGGAGTGCGTGGAGTGGGCCTATGAATTTCACAACAACCTGATTAAGAAGGAAAATGATGATCAGGTCAAAAAAGTTTTGGAGTCCAATGAAAAAGGAAACAACACAACTTATCAACATGTCACTATTCACTCTGATTTAAATCATGTGATGTGGGGAGACCTGAAACCCAAAGTTGTAGGGGAACCTCAATTGGAAATCAAGGAGACTAAAAAAGCATATACTTCCATGCTACTTCGCTATGAAGTGCAATTGGCAGGCGATAATAATAAAGAAGAGCACTATCAGGTGAAGGAATTTTTGAAAGTGTCCTATAAAGACGGGAAAACATACTTGCTCGAGTATGACCGAATTATGGAAGAAGTGTTTGAAACATCGAATGTGGTGTTAAGTGCAAAGGGAGTTGTTCTGGGAATTGCCGACGCTAATTTGGCATATAAGGTAAACCAAGAAGGCACCATTGTTGCATTTATACAAGGAGATGAACTTTGGACATATAACAAGGAAAAAGATTCTTTTTCATTAGTGTTTAGTTTCAAGGATGCGGAAAAAAAGGATGTGCGGCATTACACAGACAAGCACGAAATCAACATCCTTTCCATGGAAGATAATGGGAATATGACTTTTTCTGTTTGTGGTTATATGAATCGTGGAGTTCACGAAGGAGAATCCGGAGCTGCACTTTATTATTACAACATGGATCAGAGCGCAGTGGAAGAAGTAGCATTTATTCCAAGCACAGAGAGCTTGGCAGTTATTAAAAATGAGTTGAGTGATCTTGCATATTATAATCAAGAGCAAGGATTCTTATATACTGTACTAGATGATGCTTTGATAAGAATCAAGGTAAAGAAAAAGGAACAAACGGTGCTATTAGATGGGCTGCAAAAGGGGAAATATGTTTCTTCTAAAGACGGACATTTGCTCGCTTATCAAGGAGAAGTAGACGGGAAAACAATAACCGAGGTTTGGGATTTCGAGAAGGATACAAAGCGTGAAATCACAGCTGAAACCGGCGAAACAGTAGTTCCATTGGGCTTTGTGGGAGCTGATTTCGTTTATGGATTGTCAAAACCAGGGGACGTTGGAAAAGATGCTTATGGTGTTACCGTTTCTGCTATGTATCGGTTGGAAATTCAAAATTCCGAAAACAAGGTAGTAAAAACCTATGAAAAACAGGGCACTTATATCTTGGATGCCGTTGTAGAAGGAAACCAGATTACCTTAAGACAAGGAACAAAAGATGGAAGCAATTATGTGGAGGCAGAAAAAGATTATATTACCAACAACGAAACTACAGTGAATGAAAACATTGCTTTCCAATCTTATTGGACCGATTTGAAGGAAACCCAATATCGTTTTGTTTTTTCAAAAGGAATTCAAGACAAGCAGGCCAAAACATTAAAGCCAAAGCAAGTGCTGCAGGAGCGTCCTATGGTATTAGAGACAGAAAGCCAAACCTCAACACCATATTTTTATGTATATGGTCTTGGTGAACAGGCAGGAGCTTTCAAAACTGTAGGAGATGCTATCAATTTGGCAACACAATTATCCGGAGTGGTGATTTCACCGGGACAGAATTATGCCTGGGAAGATGGAAATAGAGTTGCCTGGTATCGGAATTTTAATATTACGGGATTTCAAGCAGAAGCAAACGAAAGTAGTTTGGAGGCTTGCGTAAGACGTCTTCTGACTTGTCGCAGCAAGAAGGTCGATGTGGGTGCCGAAATGGCTACAAAGTCAGCAGAACAGGTGCTTTCAGAACAGTTGCAAGAAGAAATTGTCAAATATCAAGGATGCTCTGTGAAAGATATGTTCTACCTTGTGGATAAAGGAGTACCTGTTATTGCTTTAAAGGATGTAACACAGGCTGTTTTGCTCATTGGATATGATGCAAAAACTGTGACTTATGCAGATCCGAAGGACGGCGGAATTTACACGCGCTCTATAGAGGCGGCAGATGAACTTTTTGCTGGAAGTGGATGCACATTTATCGGCTATTTAAAATAAAGAAAATACCCGAAAAATAAAGAAAAGCCTTGCGAAATAGGTGGGTTTATTATAAAAATATAAGTATAGGAGGAGAAGATATGACGAAATATTATCTTGCCATTGACATTGGCGCTTCCAGCGGACGACATATTTTGTCGCATTTAGAGGATGGGAAAATGGTTTTGGAAGAAATTCATCGTTTTCCAAATGGAAATGTGAAAAAAGACGGTTCGCTGATTTGGGATGTAGAACAACTTTTTGAAGAAATTAAAAACGGTTTAAAAAAATGTAAGGAATTAGGGAAAATTCCGGAGAGCGTGGGAATTGATACCTGGGCAGTTGATATTGTTTTATTAGATGAGAATGATAAACGTATCGGAGAAGCCTATGGATATCGCGATGATGCTACAAGAGGAATGGACGAAAAAGTCTATGAATTAATTCCACAACAAGAATTGTATGCAAAGACAGGAATTCAAAAGCAGATTTTCAACACGATTTATCAATTGATGGCGTGGAAAGAAAAGAGAGCAGATTTGTTTGCAAAAGCAAAAACAATGCTTATGATTCCAGATTATTTCCACTATTTGTTATCAGGGGTAAAAGCAACAGAATACACGAATGCAACTACTGCACAGTTAGTAAACCCGGCTACAAAAGAGTGGGATTTCGAAATGATTGAGAAATTAGGCTATCCTTCTCATATTTTCCAAAAGATTGTACTTCCGGGAACTTGCCTTGGAAATCTTACAGAGGAAGTAAAAAAGGAAATTGGTTTTGATTGCAAGGTCGTTGTGCCGGCAACTCACGATACAGGTTCTGCAGTTATGGCAGTGCCATCTCAAGAGGATGACGCGTTGTATATCAGTTCTGGAACTTGGTCACTTATGGGAACCGAGATTGCAGAGGCGAATTGCAGTAAAGAAAGCCAGGCTTGTAATTTGACAAATGAAGGTGGATATGATTATCGTTTCCGCTATCTTAAAAATATTATGGGACTTTGGATGATTCAATCTGTGAAAAAAGAGATTGCCCAAGAATTAAGTTTTGGGGAAATCTGCGATATGGCAGCAAAGAGTCAGATCAAATCTCTGGTGGATGCAAACGATGATCGCTTCTTGGCACCGGAAAATATGACAGAAGAAGTGAAAAAGGCTTGTAGAGAGAGCAACCAAGAAGTTCCGGAGACGGTTGCGGATGTGGCAGCGGTTATTTACAATAGTTTAGCAGTCTGCTATGGAAAGACAATCAAAGAGATTGAAACCTTGACCGGAAAGAAATTTGGTCAGATACATATTATCGGTGGTGGCGCAAATGCTGCATATTTGAATGAGATTACAGCAAAGGCAACTGATCGCAAAGTGCTTGCAGGACCGACAGAAGCAACAGCCATTGGAAACATTTGTGCACAAATGATTTCCGCAGGAGAACTTAAGAACTTGAAGGAAGCACGCAAATGCGTATACGATTCCTTTGAAATTAAAATTTATGAACCATAGAAAGGAAAGAAAATCATGACAAAACAAGAACGTTATTTATTCGCGAAAGAGCAGTACAAAAAATACGGAGTTGACACAGATGCTGTAATTGCAAAGTTGAAAGATATCCCGGTATCACTTCATTGCTGGCAAGGTGATGATGTTATCGGTTTTGACCACGATGGCCCATTAACAGGTGGAATCCAAACAACAGGAAATTATCCTGGAAAAGCAACAACACCGGAACAGTTGTTAGCAGATATGGACAAAGCAATGAGCCTTATGCCAGGTGCAAAGAAAATCAATGTACATGCTTGTTATGCAATTTTCGAAGAAGGCGAATATGCAGACCGCGATGCAATCGAACCAAAACATTTCAAAAAATGGGTAGATTTTGCAAAAGAAAGAGGAATGGGTCTTGATTTTAACCCAACATTCTTCTCTCATCCAAAGGTAAAAGATGGTTTAACACTTTCAAGCCCAGATGAAGAAACAAGAAAGTTCTGGGTAGAACACGGTAAAGCTTGTGTACGTATCGCAAATTATTTTGCAGAAGAAACCGGTGTTCCATGTGTTATGAACATTTGGATTGGTGATGGATACAAAGATATTCCGGCTGACCGTATGGGACCAAGAATGAGATACAAACAATCTATCGATGAAATTCTTTCAGAACCATACGATATCAAGAAAGTAAAACCATGTGTAGAATCAAAAGTATTCGGTATCGGTGTGGAAGCTTTCACAGCAGGTTCAGCAGAATTCACATTAAGCTATGCAGCTATGAATAAAGATAAATGTCTTCCACTTATGGACAATGGACATTATCATCCTACAGAAGTTGTTTCTGATAAGATTCCGGCGCTTCTTACATTCTTCCCGGAAATCGCATTACATATCACAAGACCAATTCGTTGGGACAGTGACCATGTGGTATTGTTTGATGATGAAACAAGAGAAATGGCAAAAGAAATCATAAGAAATGATGCCCTTGATCGTGTATTTATGGCTTTGGACTTCTTTGATGCAGGTATCAACCGTATCGGAGCTTGGGTAGTTGGATTTAGAAGCTGGCAAAAAGCGCTCTTAAATGCAATGCTCTTACCAAACGAAATGTTACGCGAATTGCAAGAAACAAATCAAATGTCAAAACTTATGGTTATGCAAGAAGAATTAAAGAGTATGCCATTTGGTGATGTTTGGGCAAAATACTGTGAAGTATGTGGCGTGGAAGCAGATGAAAGCTGGTTTGACGAAGTAATGAAATATGAAAAAGAGGTTCTTTTAAAACGATAAAATTCCCGATTTCATAATTGCTATAATGCCCCAAATAGGTTATACTATACAGATAGCGAAAACGAATACCTGTTTTTGGCAGGCAAATATAGAATAAAGGAGCTAGAAAAATGGAGTTAATCACAGTTAAAGAATTATATAAGAACCGTGACAAATACCTCGATAAAGAAGTCACAATAGGCGGTTGGGTTCGAAGCATTCGTGATTCCAAAACATTTGGATTTATTGTTGTAAATGACGGAAGTTATTTTGAAACTTTGCAAGTGGTATATCACGATGCAATGGAAAACTTTGCAGAGATTTCTAAATTGAATGTAGGTGCAGCGATTATTGTCAAGGGAACATTGGTAGCTACGCCACAAGCGAAACAGCCATTTGAAATCCAGGCAACAGAAGTAGAGGTGGAAGGAGCATCGGCCCCAGATTATCCGCTTCAAAAGAAACGTCACAGTTTTGAATATTTAAGAACAATCGCGCATTTGCGTCCTAGAACAAACACTTTCCAAGCAGTATTTCGTGTGCGTTCTTTAATCGCATATGCAATTCATCAGTTTTTCCAAGAGAGAGGCTTTGTGTATGTGCACACTCCAATCATTACTGGAAGTGACTGTGAAGGTGCAGGAGAAATGTTCAAGGTAACTACTTTGGATATGAATAATCTTCCGAAGAACGAAGATGGAAGTGTAGATTTCTCCAAGGATTTCTTCAACAAAGAAACAAGTCTTACTGTAAGTGGACAATTAAATGGTGAAACCTATGCACAGGCGTTTAGAAATATCTACACATTTGGACCAACTTTCCGTGCGGAAAATTCCAATACTCAACGTCATGCGGCAGAATTTTGGATGATTGAACCTGAAATTGCATTTGCAGACTTGGAAGACGATATGAACCTTGCTGAAGCAATGTTAAAATACGTTATCAATTATGTGTTGGAAAATGCACCGGAAGAAATGAATTTCTTCAATTCTTTTGTGGATAAGGGCTTGTTAGAAAGATTGCATAACGTAGCAAACTCTGATTTTGCACGCGTAACTTATACAGAAGCAATCAAATTGTTGGAACAAAATAATGACAATTTTGATTATAAAGTTTCTTGGGGTTGCGATTTGCAGACAGAGCATGAACGCTACTTGACAGAGGTAATCTTCAAACGTCCTGTGTTTGTAACTGACTATCCAAAGGATATCAAAGCATTCTATATGAAGATGAATGAAGATAATAAGACGGTGGCAGCAGTGGACTGTTTGGTTCCAGGAATCGGCGAGATTATCGGTGGAAGTCAGAGGGAAGATAATTATGACAAATTGCTTACCCGCATGAAAGAAATGGGATTGAATCCGGAAGAATATCAATTCTACTTGGATCTTCGTAAATATGGTTCTACAAGACACGCAGGTTTTGGACTTGGTTTTGAACGTTGTGTAATGTATTTGACAGGTATGTCAAACATTCGTGATGTATTACCATTCCCAAGAACCGTAAACAACTGCGAATTATAAGACGAGAGAGGCGCGGGAGATTGGTTTTCCCACGCCTTTTTATGTATGTATGAAATTTCACGGAGGGTTATATGGAATATATTATTATTGCATTATTGGCGGTAGTGTTAATTGTACAAATAGTAATTTTAGTAAAAGCCACGGCCAAAAAAGAGGATAAAACAGAGAGAGTACTCGAACTTGTCAAAGATGTGCAAAAGGAACAGGGTGTCTTAAAGCTTGATGTTATCAAAGAACTTTCAGAAGGCGCTACTAAGAACCAAGATACTATCCGCAGAAGCCTCTTGGAAATGCAGGAGTCTACGGAGAAGAGACTCGTGGCCAACAGCAATGTGGTCAATGAGTCTATTGTGAGTGGACTTAAGAGTATTCAAGAAGCGAACGATCGAAAACTTTCAGATATACAGCGAAATATGGATGAAAAGCTAGAAAAGAATTTACATAGCAGGTTGGATGAAAGTTTTAAGCAAGTTGGGGAACAGCTGGCGTCTCTATATCAAAGTCTAGGTGAATTAAAGAGTCTGGAAAGTGGAGTCACAAATCTCAACAAAACTTTGTCAAATGTAAAATCCAGAGGCGTGTTCGGAGAAATGGCATTGGAAAACCTATTGGCAAACATTTTAGATGGAAGTCAGTATGAAACGAATGTGGCGACAAGACCGAGAAGTGCAGAACGAGTGGAGTTCGCAGTGAAGATTCCGGACAAACAGAACAAAGGATATATCTATTTGCCAATCGACTCTAAATTTCCAGCAGACATTTACGGTAAAGTATTGGAAGCATCCGAAAACGCAGATATAGACAATCTGAAGATAGCTATCAATGAATTAAAGATGCGTATCCGAAAAGAGGCAATGACCATAAGGGATAAATACATAGCACCACCACACACGACGGATTTTGCTATTATGTTTCTCCCAACAGAAGGCTTATATTCCGAGGTTTTACGAATTGATGGATTGACAGAAGAGTGTCAAGAAAAGTATAAGATTGTTATCGCCGGACCAACGACTTTAACCGCTATTTTAAATAGTTTGTCAGTAGGATTTAAGTATTTGACCGTGAATAAAAAATCAGAAGAAATTATGAAGCTTCTCGGTAACTTTAAGGGACAGTTTGAAAAGTTCAGCGATTTAATATCAAAAACTCAAACCAAGATTTCAGATGCCCAAAAAGTAGCAGAGAAATTACGTGAGCGTAGCGATATGATACAGCATAAGCTCGATAAAGTGGAACTGGTTTCCTATGATGAGCAAGAAGCAATCGAGCAGATTGTGGACGCAGAAGAATTGTAAAATAAAAGGAGCATACCCGATAGGTTATGCTCCATATTTTTTGTTAAATTTTTTCACCGCTCTGGTACTTTCTTAAAACATTTTGGATACGTTTGCTTGGATCCAAAATATCACTAATAGAACCATCATGATTCAAAGTATCAATAATCAATGCAATATATTTGCTCAAGTCACAGTTGATATACCAAGGTCTTTCCAAAAGTTCCGGTGTCTGATAAATCAAGTTTGTTGTAAGAACGCCATGCAGAATACCATCTTCATAAGCCTTGTCAAACTTTTCAAGTCCATTAGTAAAGAGACCGAAAGTAGAAGCAGCAAAGATGCGATTCGCTTTTCTGTCTTTCAGTTGTTTTGCTACATCTAACATACTATCGCCGGAAGAAATCATATCATCAATAATGATAACGTCTTTTCCTTCAACAGAAGAACCGAGGAATTCATGAGCAACGATAGGGTTGCGACCATTTACAATTCTAGAGTAGTCACGACGTTTATAGAACATTCCCATGTCCAAGCCAAGTACGTTTGCAAGATAAATAGCACGTTCGGTTGCACCTTCGTCCGGGCTGATAGCCATCATGTGTTCACTGTCAATTTTAAGGTCTGGAACATTGCGAAGTAACGCTTTTACAAATTGATAAGCCGGACGAACAGTTTCAAATCCATGTAATGGAATGGCATTTTGAACACGTGGATCATGGGCATCGAAGGTAATAATGTTATCTACACCCATGCGCACCAGTTCTTGAAGTGCCAAAGCGCAGTCTAAAGACTCTCTAGAACTTCTCTTATGCTGTCTGCTTTCATACAAGAAAGGCATAATGACATTGATCCTTCGAGCTTTTCCTCCGATTGCAGCGATAACTCTCTTTAAATTTTGAAAGTGATCATCTGGTGACATTCGGTTGATGTTGCCGGATAAAGAGTAGGTTAGACTATAGTTACAAACGTCTACCATGATAAAGATATCCTTACCTCTCACCGATTCATTAATGATACCTTTGGCCTCGCCGGAACCAAAACGTGGAACTTTGGCGTCTACAATGAAAGAATCCTTTGAGTATTCTACGAATACTGTATCGTCTTCCATGTCCGCAACGGCTTCCTTTCTCCATTTTACAAGATAGTCATTGACTTTCTTGCCCATTTCCTTGCAGCCATCCACCGGAATAAAGCCGATTGGTCCTACTGGGATGTTTTCAAGTGTGCGTTCTGTGCGATGTAACATTAGTTGTCCTCCCTATTCATTAGTTTCTTTTTTATGCGAATATCATCGCCTGTTATTTTAAGTATTGTATAGTTGCTAGTGATTCGGGAAAATGTTCTTTCCGAATATAAGTCCACTAAAGAATCCAAAGATAAATTTGTAGAAATAATGGTTGATTTTTTGCGAAGTAATCGCTCATTGATGCATAAAAACAATTGTGAAACCGTGAAAGCATTGGTTAATTCTGTTCCTAGGTCATCAATAATCAAAAGATCACAGTCAAAAATGTGTTCATGCATTTCGTCAGCCGAGCTGTCTCTGCCGAATTTACTTTTTGCAAAAACATCAAAGAGCTCAAAAGACGAGAGATAAATCACAGAATATGACTTGTCCATTAATTCCTTTGCAATGCAATTGGAAAGAAACGTTTTTCCAACACCTGTATCTCCATAAAGGAATAAGTTGTTGAAGTCTTTGCCGAATCGATTCACAAAATTCATCGCCACAGCATGTGCTTTCTTTATATTTGCCAAAGACGAAGTTCCTGTTTTAGCATCTATGTGATTGTCTGAATAATAGGAAAAAGAGAAGTGATCAAAATTTTCTTTTTCCAAAGTCTCTTTTAGATTTGACTGCGTATAAAGCAGCTCAATAATCGCTTTTTGAAAGCAATGGCATTTTTTGGAACCAATATAACCGGTGTCTTTGCAATCGTTACATTCGTAAATAGGTTCCAGGTAATCTTCCGGATATCCATTTTGGATTAGGAGCGATTTTTCTTTATCCGACAAAACCTTTATCTGTGTCTTTAGATCAGATAAAGCATTGTCATCACCCTCTAATAATTTGCGCGCCTGCTTCACACTTAATTCAGAAATTGTTTGCCGAATTTCTTTTAAGTCTGGCAACTTCTGACAGATTGCTTCGTAGCGTTTCTCTGAAAGGTTGCGATTATGAAGTTGTTTTTGCTCGTAGGTACGGGCAATCATATCGTATTGTGAATTATTTAAAGCCACGATTAACTCCTTTGTTATTGCGTGTTTAAAAGTTGTTGCTCTAGTGACTGCATGTCGTAAGAGCGACCTTCAAAGTTATTGAAACGGTTTGTGGAAGAAGACTTGGTCGTGCTACGTTTCTTTGTCTCTTTCTCCATTATGTAAGCTTGGTCCAAACGTGCAATATCAGATAAATGATGCACGTTGCTTGCAAACCATTTTGCTAAAATAGAATCTGCGTATTTAAAATTTGGTTCGTGAGTCGCATTGATGGTGCGATTGCAAGCTTCAATGATAATATCTAAAGAAAAAGAATATTCCTCTGTCCACTTTTTGATAAAAGCCAACTCTGTTTGGCCGGGAGCTCGTCCCGCGATTCCAAATGCCTTTAAAACTGCAAATCCATTTTTGGTATATAATGCGGAAACGTTCTTTGCTTCTTCTACAGTTTGAATTCCTTCTTCAGCCCATTTGACAGCAACCGATTCAATATATCGAAAACTACGGTGATTATTTTCTACGCAGTATTCAATTAAATATTCGATTAAATCTGTAGAAAAATGCAATTCGTCAAAGAAATAGTTAATTTTCTTCAATTCACCGGAAGAGAGAGGTTTGCCGAGATACTGTTCTGCCACGAAATATAACTGACGCAAATTGGCAACATCTTCAGAAGATGATTTTCTCGATTCCTTTGGTGCTGTAGCTGTTGCCGGCGAAGGCGAAGCCATTTGTGCCTCTGCAGGTTTCATAGAAATCGGAGTAACAGAAGGTGCAGAAGATTCGGATCCTGAAGCTGATTTTCCGATAGCAAGTCCACAAATATTGCCTGCGCTATCCTGCTCGATTTTCAAAAGACCTACTTTAGACCAATATTTAAAAGCACGCAAAATATCCTTTTCTGTACATTCCAAGCAATCAGCCAAACCACAGATAGAGAGTCCACCTGTGTTGGCGTTCAAATGACGCAGTAAGAGAAGGTAAACCTTCACGTACTCGCCGTTGGCCTTTGCTAAATAATTATCTATAAAATCATTCTCCACAACCGTGCTGTTTCCTTCATAACGGTTCTTTAGGGTGAGAGTTCTTGTCATTGTAATACCACCTTTTATCCAATCAGTATTCGTATTATAGCATCATATATCACGATAACAAAGAAAATTTGCGTGGATATCTTGACTTTTTTGTGGATAAAAATTTTGTGGAAATTGTGGATAACTATTAGCTCAAAAGAGAATCTCCAATGTTTACAACATCTCCGGCTCCCATAGTTATCAACATATCACCGTGGATACATTTTTTGAGTACAAATTTTTCTATTGCATCAAAACTCGGAAGATAGTATGCATCCGTACCTAACGCTTTCAGAGCTTCTGCCAGAGCTTCTGAAGATACTCCCAAAGTATCAGTTTCTCGCGCAGCATAGATATCTGCTAAAATCACATGATCGGCCAAAGAGAGTGCGTTTGCAAATTCGTGGAAAAAGGCTTTTGTTCTAGTATAAGTGTGTGGTTGGAAGATGCACCAAATCTCTCGATGAGGATAATTTTTCGCAGACGTCAAAGTTGCACGAATTTCCGTCGGGTGGTGAGCATAATCATCTATAATTGTTATTCCATTTAATTCCCCTTTATATTGAAAACGGCGGTCCGTTCCTGTAAAGGAATTAAGCCCTTTTTGTATATCTGTCATGGCAATTCCCAGGAGATCCGCTGCAACAATTGTAGAAAGGGCATTAGAAACATTATGCTTTCCTGCTACCGACAGGGTAATACGTCCAGAAGGAACGCCATATTTTATCAAATCAAAAGAAGCGTTTCCGAAATCATCAAACACAATGTTGGCAGCAGAATAGTCCGCTTCTGTGTCCTCTGAATAGGTAATAATCTTACAATGTAGGCCGTCTGTAATAGCCTCTGATTTTTCAATGTTTTTATTTAATATTAGAGCTCCGTCTTTTGGAAGAAGAGCGGCAAATTTATGGAAAGAAGAACGAATATCATCAATATCTTTAAAAAAGTCCATATGATCTTCTTCCACATTTAGAATAATGCTGATTTTTGGAAAGAAGTCTAAAAAACTATTGGTGTACTCGCAAGCTTCTGTCAGAAAAACATCAGAAGTACCAACTCGAATATTTCCGTCAATAGCTTTTAAAATTCCTCCCACTGAAATGGTAGGATCTGTTTCTCCGGCCAATAAAATATGTGTTAACATAGATGTGGTTGTAGTTTTGCCATGTGTGCCTGAAACAGCAATTGGAGTTTTGTAGTTTTTCATCAATTGTCCCAATAATTCGGCGCGGGTCAAAAGAGGGAGATTACGCCTTCTTACTTCCATCAGTTCTTCGTTATCTTCACGAATTGCTGCCGTATAGACAACTACGTCAATTTCGTCTGTGATGTTTGACGCCTTCTGTGGATACTGTATTTTGGCGCCCAAAGAGATTAGGTGTTCAGTAAGGGCGGAAGGTTTCATATCAGAACCGGAAATGGTAAATTTTTGTTCTAACAAAATCTCTGCGAGTCCGCTCATGCTGATTCCGCCAATCCCGATAAAATGTATATGTTGAGGTTGGTCAAAATGAATGTTATACATAACAACACTCCTTATTTCAAAATTTAACAAATATCTTCTTCTATTATATACAGTTATGTATAAAAATCCAAGAGTAATTAAAGAAAACTGGTCATAGAATTTTACGAAATTTATATACTATACACATATTTATCAATGTTATAGAACTGTTTATACACTGGTTTTTGTAGGGTTTTAACAAAAATAGAAAAAAAACATGTTATTTTTTGTAAAAAATGTTCGCAAATATGTTATAGTGTGTTATAATAGGAATGCTAGCAAAGACCCGCCACGTTGGGATGTATTGCAATAAGGTAACGTGGAATAAAGAAAGATATGGTTTTAAAGAGAGGTAAGTTATGCAAATCACAGATGTACGCGTACGCAAAGTAGCAAAAGAAGGAAAATTAAAGGCAATTGTATCAATCACTATGGATGACGAATTTGTAGTACATGATATTAAGGTTATCGAAGGTGAAAAAGGCCTTTTCATTGCAATGCCAAGTAAAAAAGCATTAGATGGAGAATATCGCGATATCGCACATCCAATCAATTCGGGAACAAGAGATCGTATACAGACATTAATTCTTGAAAAATATGAAGAAGCATTGAAAGAAGATGCTTTTGATGAAGCTGAATAAAAAAGAAAAAATTATAAAAATCACTGTTTAAAAAAAACAGTGATTTTTTTGTGAAACAGGGGTATGATATCACTAAAAATATCAATTAAAGGATAGACGTCTTATGAAATACAAAATCAAATTTGAGGATGAACATATCATTGTCTGTTACAAACCGGCAGATATTCCAACCCAGACGAGCAAATTAGGGCAACAGGATATGGTGAGCCTTTTAAAAAATTATTTGCATAAGAATCAGACTGATAAAAAAGAACCTTATCTTGCTGTGATTCATCGATTAGACCAACCGGTGGAAGGACTGTTGGTGTTCGCAAAGACACCATTTGCCGCAAAAGAATTGAGCGCTCAAGTGCAGAGAGGAATCCATTTCGGAAAATACTACAAGGCTGTGCTTTTAGGAGTACCGAAGCAAGCGAAAGGTACTTTGGAAAACTATCTGGTTAAGGATGGGCGAACCAATACGTCCAGAGTTTGTGAGAAAACGGAAAAAGATGCAAAGAGAGCCGTTCTGAATTACGAAGTGATAGGGCAAGTCCAAGAAGATGGAAGAGAGCTTTCTTTGGTCAATATTCAGTTGGACACCGGACGACACCATCAGATTCGTGTGCAGATGGCACATATGGGTCATCCGATTTGGGGAGATGCCAAATACAACACTACACCAATGCGGGATAAGAGATATAGGCAGGTTGCGCTGTGTGCATACCGATTGGAGTTTACCCACCCTGTAACGAAAAAAAGGTTGGAGTTTCAGATTGAACCAGAAGGAGAAGGGTTCCAACAGTTGTCTAAATAGAAAGCAAACCGAAAATAACACTTGAAAGCATTTCAAATCTCGATTATAATGAATGAGATTATAAGAGAAGTAGGCTGTGAAAAGGAATAGTACACACAGGAAGTGCCCCAGAGAAAGAATCATTTGGTGAGAGATTCTTGCAGGAAATGTGTCGAACCTACCTTGGAGTCTCTGCATGAAAGTGCAGCGCAGAACCGGCGTTAACGGTGTGAAAGAGAATTATAGAATAATCTATGATTAATGAGGGTGGTACCGCCGAGTATTTCGGTCCCTTTTGGGGATGGAAAGACTCGGTGTTTTTTATTCCCTGGTAATCTGTAAAACATATAGTAAGAAGGAGAGAAAAATTATGAAACTAAAAAATCTTGTTGGCGATCGTTTCAAAGAACGTCCGTCAGACTGTGTCATCGACAGTCACGCATTTTCTGTACGCGGTGGTTACATCAAATACGTAGCAAATGGTATTTTTTCGTTGTACCCGTCTATGAAGAAAATTACAAAGAAAATTGAAAATATTATTCGAGAAGAAATGGACGCCATTGATGGTCAGGAAGTATTGTTCCCAGTAGCACTTCCGGGAAGCCTTTGGGAAGAATCCGGTCGTTTTGAAAGTGTGGGAGAAGAGCTTCTTCGTTTCAAAGACCGCAACGATAGCCAAATGGTACTTGGTATGACACATGAGGAAGCCGCAGTGCACTTGGTGAGAGAGTATGGACAAACTTATACAAAATATCCATTTATGATTTACCAAATTCAAACCAAGTTTAGAGATGAAGCAAGACCGAGAGCAGGCCTTATTCGTGTAAGAGAATTTACTATGAAGGATGCTTACTCTTTCCATACTTCACAGGAAGACTTGGAACAGTACTATGAAAGATGCTATCGCGCATATGACCGCGTGTTCCAAAGAGCCGGTGTACCGGAAGTGATTGCAGTGCAGTCTGATTCCGGAATGATGGGCGGAAGTGTTTCTCACGAATACATGCTGTTAGCAGATGCAGGAGAAGATTCGATTGTTATCTGTGATGAATGCGGATACCGTGCCAACATGGAAGCTGCTGCAAACTGTGTAGATAATTCCGGATGTTTACCAATGGGTGAATTGGAGAAAGTATACACACCGAACTGTAAGACCATTGAAGAAGTGACTACTTATCTGGGTTCTTCAGTAGAAAATTCATGTAAGGCAGTGATGTATCAGAAAAATATGACTGATGAATACGTGGTTGTGTTTGTGCGTGGGGATTATGAAGTTAATGAAACTAAACTCACCAACTATTTGGGTGAAAAAGTGCATCCGGCAGAAGTGACTGAAGAAAGTGGTATTGTGGCAGGATTCACAGGGCCGTATGATATGAAAGCAGACGGCACCGTTATTTTCGACGTTTCATTAAAAGGTCTTGAAAATATGGTTGCAGGGGCAAACGAAGTGAATTATCACTATAAAGGGTTAAATCTTGCTCGTGAAATTGGAGACGTAGAATATGTAGATGTTTCCAAGATTCAGACAGGTGGCATTTGTCCTGTTTGTGGAAAGAAGACAATTCAAGTAAAACGCGGTATTGAAGTGGGAAATATTTTCCAATTAGGAACAAAGTATTCTGCTTCTATGAACATGACCTATACAGATGCTGAAGGAAATTCGCATCATCCGATTATGGGATGCTATGGTATTGGTGTAGGACGTTTGGCTGCTTCTGTATGTGAAGCGAAGCATGATGATAACGGACCGATTTGGCCGATTTCCATTGCACCATGGGAAGTGCATCTTTGCTGTATGCGTGCAGACCAAGAAGAATGTAAAGCTGCGGCAGATAAAATCTACAATGACTTGTTAGATGCCGGAATTGAAGTGATTTACGATGACCGTGATGTGAGAGCAGGTGCTATGTTTGCAGATGCAGATTTGCTTGGAGTTCCGATCCGTGTTGTTGTAGGTCCAAAGAATTTGAAAAACAATCAAGTGGAACTTACCACTCGTGATAAGAGCATTTCCAAATTGGTAGATTTGGGCGAAGCCATGTCAGAAATTAAAGCTGTGAAAGAAGCTCTTTTTGCAGAAATCCAAGCAAAAGTAAGTCCGCGTATGTAAACATTCGAGGTATATATTAAGAAAAGAAACGGAAAGGAGGGCGCATGTATGAAGATTTCTTTGCCGAACAAAGTAAATCATATTATACGGAAACTACAAGAACATGGTTATGAGGCATATGCTGTGGGCGGATGCGTCCGAGATTCCATTTTGGGAAGAATTCCTGATGATTGGGATATTACAACTTCCGCAACACCGCTAGAAACAAAAGCATTATTTGAACGAACCTTCGATACGGGGATTGAACATGGGACTATTACTGTATTGTTGGACAAGGACGCTTTTGAAGTCACTACTTACCGAGTGGACGGGAAATACGAGGATAGTAGACATCCATCGGAAGTGACATTTACCAGAAGCTTAAAAGAAGATTTGCTCCGACGGGACTTTACTATGAATGCTATGGCATACAATGACAGCGAGGGTTTGGTGGATATCTTTGGTGGATTGGAAGATTTAAATAGAAAAACCATTCGTTGTGTGGGAAATGCAAAAGCGCGATTTGGGGAAGATGCATTGCGAATTCTTCGAGCAGTACGTTTTGCGGCGCAATTAGGTTTTCAAATTGAAGAAGAAACTCGCAGTGGTATTGTAGAACTAGCACCAAATCTCGCAAACATCAGCGCAGAAAGAATACAAGTAGAACTGATTAAAATGCTCGTTTCCCCAAATCCGAGGATGTTGAGAACCGCATACGAGTTGGGCATTACCAAGGTGATTCTTCCGGAATTCGATGTCATGATGGAAACAGAACAGGAGACGCCTCATCACAAATATTCTGTAGGAGAGCATACGTTGAAAAGCTTGGAATTTGTACGCTCTGATAAAATCCTGCGATTGACTATGTTGCTTCACGATGTCGCAAAACCTCTGATGAAAACCATAGACGAGAACGGGGTGGCTCATTTTAAAATGCACGATGTGAAGGGCGTGGAAATGACCAAGCAAATTTTAAGGCGGTTAAAATTCGACAATGACACCATGAATAAGGTGGTAAAATTGGTGCAATACCATGATTATCGTATGCCTGCAGAAGCAAAAAATGTTCGTCGTGCCATGAACAAAATCGGAGAGGAATTATTCCCTTATTACTTGGAAGTTCGCAAAGCCGACACATTGGCACAAAGCGAGTATTTACAAGAAGAAAAATTAGCAAACATCAAAGAAATCAAATTCCAATATGAAGAAATTATGAAACGTCAGGAATGTGTTTCTTTGAAAAATTTGGCCATCAGCGGAAGCGATTTGATTGCAGCAGGAATGCAACCGGGCAAAGAAATCGGGGAAATTTTAAATAAATTACTGGAAATGGTTATTGAAAATCCGGAGCTGAACCAAAAAGAAAAACTGTTGAAAATGAAAGATACATTGTAATAAAGGAAATGACAAAGGGACATGATAAAAAATTTCGAGAATTTATCATGTCCCATTTTATTTAGTACAACATCGGTTTAATTTCTTTATCCTCCATATTGATAGCAGTAACCCAAGTATAACCGCTGTTTACAAAAGATTCATTTGGAAGACCAAGGGTTGTTCTGATAGCAGCAACAACTGTTGCATATCCCATGCCATAAGGGTTTTGCAGGATAATGCCATCCAATACGTTGTTCTCTAATAACTTCATTTGTTCCTTTCCACCGTCAAATCCAACAAAATTCAAGTCTGTGATTTTCAGCTCGGAAAGTACATTTCCAACTAGTTGCGTAGCTTCTAGATTGGTAGTATATATGCCTTTCAAATTTGGAAACTGTTCTAACACATAACGAACCACGTCTTCCTGTGTTACAGTTTCTGGTTTCAGCATTTGTTCGCCCGCCTGCAGAGAAGCATTCTTCACATCTGCAATAGTTTTTTGCATGGCTGCCAGCTGGTCCATGTGGTATACATTTACTACAGAAATTTCAGGGTAGGAAGTCTGGACAGTATCCAGAAATCCCTGCAAACGCTGCTTGGCAGTGGTGGATACAGAGTCCTGAACAAAGATTGCAACTTCTCCGTCTTTCTCCATCGCTGCAGCAAGTTTATGAGTTGCCGTCTTTGCCGCTTCTAGATTATCGGTCGCAACATGGGCTGCAATATGTTGATATTCGTTTCCGGAATCAAAAGTTACAATTGGAATACTGTTTTCCGATGCCAAATCAAATTGTATTTTGCAAGCAGAAGAGTCAATAGTTGCAATTCCGATAGCCAACGGATATCTGGCCAACTCCTCATCCAAAAGATTGACTTGTCCGTCCACATCATCTGAAATCTCCGGAGCAGAATAAGACAACTTGATTTCATCTGCACCTTTGTATCCAAGCAAATTATTTAAATCTTCAACTGCTTTTCGTGCACCTTTCTCCACCTCTTTCCAGTAGCTATTACCAGAATATCTCCCTATAATAGAAATGGTTGCGCCCGGTTCCAAACTCAAACCGGCTATAGTGCTGTAAGCTGTTGGTCGCAAGGCCTCTAATTTATATGCTTCGGGCGTTTTTTCTTCTTGATTCAAATCCGTACTAGGATTGTTGTTCCCAGGTTTCTGTCCACATGCCACAAGTAAAAGGCAGAGACAAAGAAAAACAGAAATAACCCTAAATCTTTTTTTCATGTAACATCGCCTCCGATAATTATAATGTCTCATATAGAGTACTATACACCATAAATGCGAAAAAAGGTTGAATATTTTCTTAAATTTTGCAAAACAATAATTGTATACTGTATTCAATTTAGTACAATCCAAAGTATTGCTTTCAAAAAATAACTCGGTTATAATAAACATGGATGTGAAATTAATAAAAATTTATTCAAGTGAGAATACAATATTTTACAAAATGGAGGAATAATCATGGGAAAAAGATGGCATGAAAACTGGGAAGGTTTCAAAGAAGGACGCTGGAGTCAGACATCCGTAAATGTACGTGATTTCATTCAGCAAAACTACACACCATATGAAGGTGATGACTCGTTTTTGGCAGGACCTACAGAAGCTACTACAAAGCTTTGGGCACAAGTAATGGAATTGTCAAAGCAAGAGCGTGAAGCAGGTGGTGTGCTTGATATGGATACAAAGATTGTATCAGGCATCACATCACATGGACCGGGATATTTGAATAAAGATTTGGAAACAATTGTAGGTTTCCAAACAGACAAACCATTCAAACGTTCTCTTCAACCATACGGTGGTATTCGTATGGCACAAAACGCTTGTAGCGAAAATGGTTACGAAGTAGACCCTGAAATTGTAAAAATCTTTACAGAATATAGAAAAACACACAATCAAGGTGTATTTGATGCATATACACCAGAAATGAGAGCAGCTAGAAAATCTGGTATCATCACAGGTCTTCCGGATGCATACGGACGTGGACGTATCATTGGTGACTACCGTCGTGTAGCCCTTTACGGAGTAGATATGTTGATTGAAGACAAAAAGGAACAGCTTGCAACCTCATTGGTAAGAATGACAGGCGAAAACATTCGCCTTCGTGAAGAATTATCAGAACAGATCCGTGCACTCGGCGAATTAAAGAAAATGGGTGAAATTTACGGATACGATATTTCAAAACCGGCTGCTAATGCAAAAGAAGCTATCCAATGGACATATTTTGGATACCTTGCAGCGGTAAAAGAACAAAATGGTGCAGCGATGAGTCTTGGACGTACTTCTACATTCCTTGACATTTATATAAAACGTGATTTGGACAAAGGATTAATCACAGAAGAAGAAGCTCAAGAATACATTGACCACTTCGTTATGAAGTTACGTCTTGTAAAATTTGCTCGTACACCAGAATATAATGCATTGTTCTCTGGTGACCCAACATGGGTAACAGAATCAATCGGTGGTGTAGGCATTGACGGACGTCCACTTGTTACAAAGACATCATTCCGTTTCTTGCACACATTAGATAACCTTGGAACAGCACCAGAACCGAATCTTACAGTTCTCTGGTCAACAAAGCTTCCAAAAGCATTTAAAGAATACTGTGCAAAAATGTCAATCAAATCATCTTCAATCCAATATGAAAATGATGACATGATGCGTGAAAGTCACGGTGATGACTACGCAATCGCTTGTTGCGTATCTTCTATGAGAGTTGGTAAGGAAATGCAGTTCTTCGGAGCACGTGCAAACCTTGCAAAATGTTTGTTATACGCAATCAATGGTGGTGTGGATGAAAAATCAAAAGCACAAGTAGGACCAAAATACCGTGCAGTAGAAGGTGAATACCTTGAATTTGATGATGTAATGGATAAATTTGATGCAATGATGGAATGGTTGGCAGAACTTTATGTAAACACATTGAACATCATTCACTACATGCATGATAAATATTGCTACGAAAAAATCCAAATGGCTCTTCATGACAGAGAAGTAAAACGTTACTTTGCAACAGGTATCGCAGGACTTTCTGTAGTAGCTGACTCATTGAGTGCAATCAAATTTGCAAAAGTAAAAGCAGTTCGCGATGAAGATGGATTAGTAGTAGATTATGAAGTAGAAGGCGATTTCCCAAAATACGGAAACGACAACGATGATGTAGATGAATTGGCAGTAATGATTGTTCGTTCATTCATGGATAAAATCCGTAAGCACCACACATATCGTCATGGTGTTCCAACAATGTCAATCTTAACAATTACTTCAAACGTAGTATATGGTAAGAAGACAGGTAACACACCAGATGGTAGAAAACAAGGTGAACCATTAGCACCGGGAGCAAACCCAATGCACAGACGTGATACTCACGGAGCATTAGCTTCCCTTGCTTCTGTAGCAAAGATTCCATTCAGACATGCACAGGATGGTATCTCAAACACATTCTCAATCATTCCGGGAGCACTTGGAAAAGAAGACCAAGTATTTGCAGGAGATTTGGATGTGGATAGAATTGCAGGAGAATGCGCAACATGTGCTGATATTCCAAACATTTTGGAAAGCATTGACAATGAATAATTTCTATTAAAAAAGGAGGAAATTCACATGGCAGTAAATCAACAACAAATTGATAATTTAGTAAATATGTTAGATGGATACGTAGAAAAAGGCGGACATCACCTTAACGTAAACGTGTTCACAAGAGAAACATTATTGGACGCACAAAAGCATCCAGAAAACTACCCACAATTGACAGTTCGTGTTTCTGGTTATGCGGTAAACTTTATTAAACTTACAAAAGAACAACAGGACGATGTAATTTCACGTACATTCCATGAAGGTATGTAAAGCAAAAGTTCACGCGTGAGATAAAAATAGCACCACTTCGTGCTTGCACGAAAAGTGGTGCTTTTTTCTCACGGAGAGAGCGCAAGAATACGAGCAAAAATCGTTGCAAAGCAACAGAGAAGCGCGGAAGGCGTGTTTTGCGAGTAATGGGAGCGGCGTGAACGAGGTTATGAAAAGCGAGGTGATTACATGGCAAAAGGTTATGTACATTCTATAGAAACATGTGGCACAGTAGACGGTCCAGGTCTTCGATATGTCATTTTTTTGCAAGGCTGCCCAATGCGTTGCCAATATTGCCACAATCCGGACACTTGGCAACCGGGACAAGGTGAAGAGATGACGGTAGAAGAAGTTTTGAAAAGTTTCTATCATAACACTGCATTTTATAAAACAGGTGGAGTCACTGTAACCGGTGGCGAACCAATGATGCAATTGGACTTTTTGATAGAACTTTTTACCGAACTGCATGAAGGCGGTTATCACACGTGCATTGACACGTCCGGCATTATGTTTCAACCGGAAAATGAAAAAGTTATGTCTAAAATAGAGAAGTTGATGGATTTGACCGATTTGATTATGCTGGATATAAAGCACATTGATGATGAAAAACATCAAGAATTGACGTCTCATTCCAATACACGAATTTTAGACTTTGCCAGATATTTGGATAAGAAGGGAATTCCGATTTGGATTCGCCATGTGGTTGTTCCAGGAATTACTTTGTATAAAGAATATCTAGAACGTTTGGGAGAATTTATGGCCACATTGGGAAATGTTAAAGCTTTAGATGTGTTGCCTTACCATTCCATGGGAAAAGTCAAATACGAAAACCTGGGGATAGAATATCCTCTTGCAGGGACAAGAGAGGCCACCAAGCAAGAAGCAGTGGCGGCCAAAAACATTATTCTTGGTGCCTATAAAAAGGCGAAAAAAAGCAAATAGAACTATCATTATGGAGCAATGGATATTACTATATCGCATTGCTCTTTTATATTCATTGCGGAAAAATATTTTTCTTCCAAAGGTATCCAAGTTTCAAAAAAACGCTCTGCCATTTGTGGATAATTTCGTCGTAGAATTCGCTCTCTCTGTAATTTCGGTGAAATATCTAAAAACACGGAAAGGTCATAGTAATCAGATAAATCTGGGTGCATAGAATAAACCCCTTCTATTACCACAAGTTTTTTCGGAATGATTGGAATTGGATCTTCTAACATCATAGAGGCACAGTGAAATTTCCGGTAGTTCACAACTTCCCCTTTTGATAAGGGCTCCAATACTTCGTTCAAGAAGCGTTCGCGGTCCACGTTCCCACCGACTTCTGCGTAGCGTTCTGGAGTTCTTTGATCAGGGCGAAGAAAAAAGTCGTCCATATGGAACACCGTACAACCGTAGGTGCTTGCAAGCAAGTCACTTAAGGTGGTTTTCCCACTGGCGCTTCTTCCTTCAATTGCTAATATTGCCGGTCCGTTGGCGAGCCGTTTGTCAAGTTCTTCGAAAAGCTGTTGCATTTGCCAGGTTCCTCTTTCTATTTTTCTAAATTTATAATTCTTGGGTTATCCAATATCATAACCAAAACTGGAATCAGTGCAATCTGTATGATAATACCCGGGATTGCATTTGTAAATGCGCCTGCGAGGAAAGCTGCAAAAGAAAAACTTCCGCCGTTTATTCCCAAGCAAATCAACATGGCCACACCCCAAATGATTCGTCCAATAACCATAGCTGTCAATAAAGAGCAATATATGTAAGGTTTTTTGCGAGGAAGCAGTCTGTGCATAAATCCTGTAATTGCACCATAAGCCGCAAGTTCAAATGCCATGCAAACAGCTTTTGGGAAAAGGAGAGGTGCTCCTAATGTCAAAGAGCGCAAGAGAGGAGCCACAAATCCAACGGCAAGTCCCCAAGGCCAACCACAGATAAACCCGCAAAGCAGCACTGGAATATGTAGTGGGCATAGCATAGAGCCGATTTCTGGGATTTGCCCTGTTAAAAAGGGCATTACATAGGCTAGCGCTAAAAAGAAAGCGGAAAAAATCATTTTTAATACATTATTTTTCTTCATTGGTTTAGTTCCTTTCTAGATATAAAAAAAGCCACTACCCCTTCAGAGATAATGACACCTTCCTAGTATCGTTTGTTTAATCAGTGTTTTATAGTAAAAAGAAACTTCAGTTTCCAACTTGCCTTCCAAGCAATGACTGTATTATAGCATGGAGATCAAATGTAAGCAAGTATTTAGGACTGGATTTTGTGAAAAAGAATAATTCTCTTGAATGTGTGATGACTGTGTGTTACTCTCTAGATACATTTCAAAGCGGTTCTTTAATTTCAAGGCAGTTCGCCAGTGAATCCAAAGAATATTAAAAAATAATGGAGGTGTTGCCTATGATTGCAATGTAGGTTTATTTGTTGTTGACTATACAACATAAAAGTTGTAAAATAAAAAAAGAAGAAGGTGTAATATGAAAATTTATACATATCATTCTGATTCGGGAAGAGACAAAATTATGGAATATATCGAGACTCTTTCTCTAGTAGAACAGATAGATGCCTTTTCAGTATTAGCGTGCATGGAAAATGATGAGTTTGAGAAAATAGAATTCAAACGATGGCACAAGAAAATATATGAGGTGTATTTTCAAAAGCATAATCGTCTTTTTTATGTTGTTGCAGACAAAGAAAATCTCTATTTATTACATGCGTGTAAAAAGCAAAAAAATCGCACAGAGCAGAAGGATAAGAATAAAGTGTTGAAAAGAGCAAGAGAATTGGGTGTGAAACTAGGAAAGATATTTGTGTAAGGAGAGCAAGTTATGTCATTTGTACAAATAAAAGTAGATGAGATAATAAAGAAAAAATGTAGAGAAGATAATTCCTTTAAAATAACATGGGAGGAATCTCGGGAAGAGTATCGTCTCATAGGAGAAATGATTGAATTAAGAAAGGCAAAAAAGATAACGCAGAGTCAGTTGGCATCAATTACTGGGAACAAACAGCAGGTTATTTCTAGAATTGAAAGAAAAGAAAGCACTCCAACACTAAAAACGTTTTGCAATCTGTTGGATGCTATAGGGTATGAATTAAAGATTGTCAAAAAGAAAAGTGTATAAAACCCAATACATGAAAACCTCTTGTATAATTTGAAGATTTGTATTAGAATAAGTAAAAAGACAGGCAAGTAAGGCCTGGCAAACGCAAAAAGGAGGTACATACCGATGGCACACGTAATTAGTGATGAATGTGTAAGCTGTGGAGCATGCGCAGAACAATGTCCAGTAGAAGCTATTAGTGAAGGCGCTGAACATTTTGAAATCGACGCAGATACTTGCTTGGATTGTGGAGCTTGTGCAGCACAATGTCCAGTAGGAGCAATTTCAGCTGAATAATTAAAATATAAAAAGAACCTTTGGTGAATACCGAAAGGTTCTTTTTTGTTGTTCAAAAGTCTATTTAAATTCCACGATCGTTACGCCTGCATCCCCCTCGCCAAAAGCAGCCAGGTGAAATTCTTTCACATGTTTTTGGCGTTTTAAATATTGGTGAACACCGGACCGCAGTGCGCCGGTACCTTTCCCGTGTACGATTCGAACCGGGCTAACATGAGATAAGTAAGCATCATCCAAATATTTGTCTAATTCTGCAATTGCTTCATCTACTGTCTTGCCTAGCAGGTTAATCTCTGTGCTGACGGACATAGATTTTTGCATTTTCAATTTACCGGTAGAAGTGCGTTGCCGTTGCCGCTCTGTGGCGGTCATAGGTTCTTCTATAATGGATAAATCGGAAATGTGTATTTGAGAACGTAAGATTCCCATTTGAATGGTCAAAAATCCTTTGGCATCTGGAAGTGAATTCACCCGACCTTTTAAATTCAGACTATGCACCTTCACGTCATCCCCCAAATGGAAGTCGGAAGGCTTGTGCTGCTTCGTTGGTTTCTTTGCTTCTAATTTCACATTAGACTGGGTTTTTGCAATCTTCTCGCGTAAACGTTCCCGTTCTTTTTCCATTTCGGAGGCAGATATGTGCTCTTTTCCAAATTTGCGGAATTGCTTCATTGTCTCATCTGCAAAATCCTTGGCTTCCCGTAAGATGGCATTTGCTTTTTCGTTTGCCTCTTTTATTATTTTTTCACTTCGTTCTTCTAATCTTTCCTGTTTCCTGTCCAACTCTTGTTTCAAACGGGCAATTTCTTGTTTGTATTCTGTGATTTCAGCTTGCTCTTTTTCAATAGTGCGCCTGCTGGTTTCAAGGTTAGTCAAAAGGTCTTCAAAAGATTCGTCCTGCTCGGACAAATGACTTTTTGCATTTTCGATAATATAATCCGGAAGCCCCAATTTAGAAGAAATTGCAAAGGCATTACTCTTGCCCGGCACTCCAATGAGCAAGTGGTAAGTAGGACGAAGAGTTTCTACGTCAAATTCACAGCAAGCATTTTCCACACCTGGGGTGGAGAGAGCAAAGACCTTGAGCTCACTATAATGGGTGGTAGCCATAGTTCGGATTCCGCGTTGGTGCAAATGTGATAGGATAGCCACAGCCAAAGCGGCACCTTCTGTTGGGTCCGTGCCTGCTCCCAATTCGTCGAACAATACTAAAGAGTGCTCATCAACCTCTTGTAAAAAGGACACAATGTTTGTCATGTGGGATGAAAAAGTACTTAAACTCTGTTCAATGCTTTGCTCATCACCAATATCTGCATGGACTTGATCAAAAACTGCAAGTTCCGAACGATCCAATGCCGGAATGTGAAGTCCTGCCTGTCCCATTAGAGTAAATAGTCCAACTGTTTTCAAAGATACTGTCTTGCCACCAGTATTTGGTCCAGTCACAATCAGAAGGTCAAAATCTTTTCCTAAAGAAATGGTAATTGGAACCACTTTTTTCTTATCTAAAAGTGGATGACGACCCTGTCGAATATGGATACGACCTTCTGTGTTAAAAATCGGCTTACTGGCATTCATATCTAGAGCCAACGCACCCTTTGCGAAAATAAAATCTAATTCCCCGAGAATCTGATAGTTAGTTCGGATTTCGGAAATATATTCTGCAACCTCCACACTCAAACGTGCTAAAATCACTTGAATTTCTTCTTGCTCTTTTGCGTAGAGTTCCTTTAAATCATTATTCAACTTCACAATCGCCATTGGTTCAATAAAGAGGGTCGAACCGGAAGACGACTGATCGTGAATCAATCCATTCACCTGGCTGCGATATTCTGCCTTCACAGGAATGCAATAACGGTCACCACGCATTGTAATAATTGGATCTTGGAGGTAAGTGCGAAGAGAACCATTTACCAGACCGTTTAGCGTAGAGTGGACTTTATCGTTTATCTGATTCATGCTGCGACGAATCTGCCGTAAAGTACTGCTTGCATCATCGCTGATTTCATCTTCATCAATAATACATCTGCGAATCTCATTGGATAAAGGCGTTAAAGGAGATAACTGCTCAAAATAACCATCCAAACAATCAGAAAGCTCATCTACTGTATCGTGCCTGCCGTACGCCTTGGCACGATTTGCCACTTCACAGAGTTTACAAATGCGAAGAAGCTCACCGCTTCCAAGAGCTGCGCCGACTTCAAGGCGCATCATAGAGTCTTCCACGGAATAACAACCACTAAAAGAAAGCCGACCTTTTTTTACGATTCTAGAAAAGGCAGCAGCAGTCTGTTCTTCTGCAATATTAATTTCTGTTACGTCCGTCATTGGTACCAATGTGCGGCAACGCTCTTTACCTGTCTCCGAAGAAGCGTGGTCCGCTAAAAGACCGATTATTTTATCGTATTCTAATTTTAATAAAGTTTTTTTGTTCATTTTCTTCACCTGGGTATATTTTACCCTATTTAAGTTGCAAAAGAAAGAGCAAATATTGTATACTAATAAGAGGCTTTATAGAAAGAGGAAATACAACATGAGATATATTAATACCTTACGCGAGGGAGACACTGTTCGCTCCATTTACCTTTGTAAATCAAAACGGTCTGCAGAAACCAGAAATGGGAAACCATATGACAATCTAGTATTGCAAGATAAGACCGGAACCATAGATGGAAAAGTCTGGGACCCAAATTCGGGTGGTATTGCAGATTATGACGAGATGGATTTTGTGGAAGTGTTTGGCGAGGTGGTAAGTTACAATAATAATTTGCAGTTAAACATCAAGCAACTTCGCAAACCGTATGAAGATGAATATGTGGCTGCAGACTATATGCCGACTAGCGAAAAAGACGTAGACGGAATGTATCAGGAATTGCTCACATTTGTGCGCGAGATAGAGAATAAATATTTGCGCCAGTTAGCCGAGTATTACTACGTGCAAAACGAAGCTTTCTTAAAAATCTTCAAGCAACATTCGGCAGCAAAAAGTGTGCATCACAGTTTCGCGGGTGGCTTATTGGAACACACCGTGAGCATTCTAAAACTTTGCCGTTACTTGGTAAACACATACCCGCTTTTAAGTAAGGACTTGTTATATTCAGCAGCGTTGTTTCATGATATCGGAAAGACAAAAGAACTTTCTGATTTCCCGGAAAATGACTACACAGATGAAGGCCAGCTTCTTGGACACATTGTGATAGGTGTAGAAATGATAGGGGAAGCAGTTCGGAAGATTCAAGGTTTTCCGGAAAAAATCGCAAACGAATTAAAACATTGCGTAGTGGCTCACCATGGAGAACTTGAATTTGGTTCACCAAAGAAACCGGCACTTCCGGAAGCGGTGGCCCTGCACTATGCAGATGCAATAGATGCCAAGATGCAGACATTGACTGAAATTTTCAAGGATAAGGAAGGCGATGAGTGGCTTGGGTACAATCGTCTGTTTGATTCGAACTTAAGAAAAACCAATTTGGACACATAATGGTGTGAGTATGAAAAAGAATGAAAAAGTAGTCATAAAAATAGAAGATATCGGAGTGGATGGAGAAGGTATCGGAAAAGTAGATGGGTACACACTTTTTGTAAAGAATGCCCTCATTGGCGATGAGGTGGAAGCAGTTATTACGAAGGCAAAAAAGCATTATGGTTATGCCAAGATGTTAAACATTCTTACTCCATCCCAAAATCGTGTGCCAGCAAAATGCCCAGAGGCACGTCGTTGCGGGGGATGTCAGATTCAAGAACTTTCCTATGAGGCACAACTTCGGTTCAAAGAAAAGAAGGTGCGTGGCAACCTGGAACGCATCGGTGGATTTGCAACAGAACTATTAGATGAAGTGATGGAACCAATTTGCGGCATGGAAGAACCTTTTCGTTATCGCAACAAAGCCCAATTTCCGTTTGGGACTGACAAAGAGGGAACTCCAGTCACAGGATTTTACGCCGGGCGTACTCATCAGATTATTCCAAATACAGACTGCGTTTTGGGTGTGGAGATTAATGAACAAATCCTAGAAATCATTTTAGGGTTTATGAAAGAATACGGCATACCGGCGTATGATGAGAATACGCAAAAAGGATTGATGCGCCATGCTTTGATTCGCTACGGATATGGAACCAAAGAAATCATGGTTTGCCTGGTCATAAACGGAGATGACATTCCACATGCGGATAAACTAGTAGAAAAGCTGACCTCAATCATAGGAATAAAAAGCATTTCCTACAGCAGCAATAAAGAAAATACCAACGTTATTATGGGAAAAGATATTCGCGTTCTCTGGGGCGAAAGTTATATCACTGATTCCATCGGAAATGTGAAATATCAGATTTCACCCCTTTCTTTCTATCAGGTCAACCCGGTGCAGACTGAAAAGTTGTACGGGTTAGCACTGGAATATGCGAATCTTACCGGAAATGAGACAGTGTGGGACCTTTACTGTGGCATTGGAACAATATCCCTGTTCCTTGCACAGCAAGCCAAGAAAGTATATGGAGTGGAAATTGTGCCACAAGCTATTGAAGATGCGCGTAGAAATGCAAAATTAAACGAGATAAATAATGTGGAATTTTTTGTGGGAAAAGCAGAAGAAGTTTTGCCGGAATACTACGAAGAGCATGAACGTAAACACGGAGTGAAAGCATATGCAGATGTGATTGTCGTTGACCCACCACGAAAGGGTTGCGAAGAAACCTTGATAGAAACTATGGCGCAAATGCAACCGGAGCGTATCGTGTACGTAAGTTGCGACAGCGCTACATTAGCTCGAGACCTTAAATACCTATGTGATGGGGGATACGAACTTAAAAAAGTCCGACCTGTGGATCAATTTTGCCACACTGTTCATGTGGAGACAGTGTGTCTGCTGGTAAAGCAAAAATAGAAGGTGAATGATAAAATGAAAAAAATCGATATACACACCCATGTTCTTCCCGGTGTCGATGACGGTGCCAAAGATTGGGATATGTGTTTGGAAATGTTAAAACAAAGCGCAGAAAACGGTGTGTGTGCAGTTGTTGCCACACCACATTATATTCCTTGGAGGTCCAATGTCACCTCGCAAGAACTACAAGAACTTTGTCAAAAAGTGCAAGAAAAACTTTTGAAAAAAATGGGAATTGCTATGGACATTTACGCTGGCCATGAGATATACTATAGTATAGGAGTGATTGAACGCTTGAAAAGTGGCGATATCTCAACTTTGGCGGGAAGCCGATATGTTTTGGTGGAATTTCGGACAAGCGTAGCCTTTGATATGATGAAACGGGCAGTGAAGGAGTTCCGAGAAGCAGGATACGTACCGGTATTAGCGCATGTTGAGCGATATTTGTGTCTTGGCAAGAAAGGAAGAGTGGCGACTTTGAGAGGACAAGGTGCACTGTGCCAGATGAATGTTGAGGCTTTGACAGGCGGCTTGTTTGATAGCGAAAGCCGAAGAGCGAAAAAGATGCTCTTAAAAGAGCAGATAGATTTTTTGGCTTCAGATATGCATAACTTAATGAATCGACCTCCGATGAGAGAAGAACAGTTAGCATGGTTAAAAAAGAACATAACTCCAGAATATCAGGAAAGATTGTTGGGAGGTAATAGCAGACAGTTGTTCCTGAAATAAATACAGAAAAGGATGAAATTATGGAAAATAAAGCATTTGAAGAAGAACTTGATTTGACGCGAATTTTCTTTGCATTGATTAAAAGAATCTGGCTCATTTTGATTGTGGCAGTTGTATGCGCGTGTGGTGCAGCAGGGTATACCCATTTCCGTATAGCACCTACATATACTTCCACATCTTCTATGGTGGTCTTGACAAAAGAAACAACCTTGACCTCCTTGGCAGATTTGCAGTTGGGTAGCCAATTGACGAAGGACTATACCGTGTTGATTACCAGTAGACCGGTGTTAGAGACAGTCATTGATAACCTAGGAATTGAGATGTCTTACAAGATATTGAAACAACGAATTTCTATTCAAAATCCAGAGGATACACGTATCCTTTATATCTCTGTGACAACCAATGATGCAAAACAGGCAAAGGCTATCGTAGATGAATTGGCGTCTGTGTCTGCGCTCTTTATTGGAGATACATTAGAAATTACACCGCCAAAGATTATTGAAGAAGGCGAAGTGGCAGCAGTAAAAGCAGGACCAAACCTTACGAAGAATACTATTTTAGGTTTCTTGGGAGGATTGGCACTTATTTGTGCAATCATTGTCATTCTTGAATTGTTGAACGATTCTATCCGAACAGAAGAGGATGTGGAAAAATATCTGGGCCTTCCGGTGCTTGCGGTTGTGCCTGTTAAAGAAGAAGCAAAGAAGAAACATGCGAAGAAAGGTAAGGTGAGATAGTATGGCATATAAGAATATAACGTTAAAAGAACAAAGCACCGGCGATTATTTTTATGAAGAAGCCATGAAAACACTGCGAACTAATCTTCAGTTTACCGGAAAGAACAACAAGGTAGTGCTGCTTACAAGTTCCTATGGATCAGAAGGGAAAAGCGACACTTGTTTTAATCTGGCAAAAGAATTAGGGAAAGCTGGCAAAAAAGTTCTTTTGATTGATGCAGATATCCGAAAATCTGTGTATAAAACAAGATACGATATCCAAGAAGAAACGAATGGTTTATCACAATATTTGAGTGGACAAGTAGAACACATCGATGATGTGGTTTATAAAACAAACTTTGAAAATTTGTATTTGATTTTAGCTGGACCGTTTGCACCGAACCCAACAGAGATATTGGGAGATGAGCAGTTTGGACAACTTTTAAAAGCCGCAAGACAGGTTTTTGAATATGTTCTTATTGATACTCCACCTTTGGGTGCAGTTGTGGATGCTGCGGTTGTCGGCCAATATTGTGACGGAGCTGTGATTGTTGTTGAAACGGGAGTGGCAAGCCGCAAGGTGGTGCAAAAAGTGAAAGCCCAGTTAGAAACGAGTGGTTGTAAAGTGCTCGGAATCATTCTGAACAAAATGGATGTGAACGGAAGCGGATATTACGGCAGTAAATACAGGCGTTATTACAGTAATAAACGTACACAGTATTACGGATATTTAGAAGAGAGATAAAAATATGAATATGAACAAAAAACAAATTGTGTTTTTGGTTTGCGTGGTTGTGTTAGTTCTTGGAGTTGGACTCTTCTTTCTATTAAAAGATAAAAACACTCCGCTATCCGGCGAGTATCAAGATGCGACGGATAAGACCGTTGTATATGATGGAAAAACCTATGAATACAACGAGCATTTAAGCAATTTTATCTTTATGGGTATTGATACCAGAGAAAAAGTCGAGAACTACAGTACCAGAGCTGACGCGGGCCAGGCAGATTCCATTTTTGTTCTATCCTTTAATCGAAAAGAAAAGACATTAAAGTGCCTGTCAATCCCAAGAGATACATTGACAGGCATTCGTGTCATTGGAATGGATGGAACAGATATGGGAGTTAGTCAAGACCATATCAATGTCCAATATGCATTTGGCGACGGAAAGCGAGAAAGTTGTGAACTCATGAAGGAAGCGGTGTCGAACCTTTTTTATCAGATACCGATTCAAGGGTATCTTTCCATGAACATGGATGGTATTCCGATTGCAGTGAGAGAAATCGGTGGCGTGGAAGTAACTGTGCCGAACAACACTTTGGAACAAGTGAATCCGGATTTCAAAGAAGGAGCCACTGTTATTGTCACTGAAGCAACCGCAGAACAGTTTGTAAGATATCGCGATATCAAACAGACTAATAGTGCGATTTACCGCATGGAGCGCCAGATGAAATTTTTGGAAGCCTTTACAGAAAAGGCGAAAAGCAGGGCCTCAAAAGATATAGATTTTGTGGCACAACTGTTAGAAAGTGTGGAAGATTATACCGTGACTAATATTGGTAAAGATATGTTCGCTAAATTCGCAGAAGCCACTTATAGTAAAGAAGATATCATCACCATACCTGGCGAAGCGAAAGCAGGTGATGGATTTGATGAGTACCATGTTAATCAAGATGAACTGTTCCAATTAGTTCTTCAAACATTTTATAAAGAAGTGAAGAAGTAGGAGGGCGATTATGAAAAATAAGATAATTACTATTTTGGGAATTCTCGTACTTCTGGCCGGACTTGCTTTAGGAGGCATCGGTGTTAAAAGATGTCTGAATGAAGCAGATGCGGGAGAAAGTTACGAAGAACTAAAGGTGGAATTGGACATTCCGCCTTTGCAAGAAGTGCCAAGCACAGGAGAAGAAATAGAAAATCCAATTGATTTCAAAACGTTGAAAGCAAAGTACCCGGATGTATATGCGTGGATTCGAATACCAGGGACAAATGTGGATTATCCGATTGCCCAACGAGAAGGCGAAGAGCAAGATTATTACTTACATCATACTTTGGATGGTAGAAAAAGATTAGAGGGAGCTATTTATACTGAAAATTTAAATAGCAAAGACTTTGATGATCCTCATACGGTCATCTATGGGCACAATATGAAAAATGGCTCCATGTTCAAGACATTACATCGGTATAAAGATAAAAAGTTCTTTTCTGAAAATTCCGAAATATTCATATATATGGAAGAAAAAGTGCTTCGCTACAAGATTTTCGCAGCCTATATTTCGGATGATAGACATCTGTTAAAAAGTTATGATTTTAACGATGAAAATATTTTTAGAATTTATTTAAATAATGTTTTGACAAATAAGAAAATGAGTAGTAATATGGATATGATGGTAAAAGTATCCGAAAGTGACAGAATTATCACGTTAAGTACTTGCAATGCAAGAGACGATCAGAGATATCTAGTACAGGCGGTACTATTATCTATACAAGAATAAGAAAGGAAAGAGTGAAAATGAAAAAGAAAATTTTAGCAGGAATCGTGATGTTTACAATGGTAATGGCTTCTGTAATGAGCGTAACAGCAGCAGACAGCAAGACAAAAGAACCAACAATCGCGGAATCCTCAAAACCAGTTACTGGTAGCGATGGCCAACAACATGGTTTCATCATCAGAGAAGGTGCTGACGAATTCAAGAACGAAACAACAGGTCAGCCTTCAGAAGTAAAAAGTGCTGTACTTGAGTTCAACAAAGGAGCTATCACAGCAGAAAAAATGGTAGGAGAAAACACAGAAGTTGGAAAGAAAGTAAAAGAAAAAACAGCTCTTACAGAAGTGTTCGACTTACATAAAGTCGGAAACCCTACAAAAAATGCAGCAGGAAAATATGAAGTTGTTTTAGTTGTACCTGGATTAACAAATGAGTACAAAGACATCATCGTAGTTCACTACAGCCACACAGGTAATGCATGGGAAGTAATCGAAGTTGCAGAATCTAACGTTGATTACACAAAGAAAGAAATCAAAGCTGAATTCACTGACTTCTCACCGGTTGCAATCTTTGCTACAAAGACAGCTGCAGGTACAGGAACTGAACCTAGTCCTCTTGGCGTAGGAACATCTTCTACATGGATGCTTTGGGCGGCAGCAGCACTCGTTGTAGTAGGTGCAGGCGTTGTAGTATCACAGAAGAAAAGCCGTTAATTCACTTTGACTTTTGAAACATAAACCTTGCCACACCCATTTGGGTGGCAAGGTTGTTTGGGCTATATATTTCAAGGAGGTAGAAGAATGAGAAAGTATGAAGAACCAGCAATGAACGTAATTGTACTGGAAGCAGAAGACGTGATCACACTTAGCGAAGGTGACACACAAAAGTATGACCCAGAGATCAGAGACGAAAGCGGAGTAAATCCTTGGGCATAATTTTATTTTAGGTAACAAGAGGATTTAAGGAAAGGGAAAGGAGATTATAATGAAAAAGACAGTGTTTAAAAAAGTAGTGGCAGCTGTACTTTCATTGGCTATGGTTGTGACAGGATTGTATGTTGTTGCACCACAGGCAGAAGAAGTAAAAGCAGCTGGCTCTGCAACAGTTGTAGATGTTTATACAGCTGAACAGTTCAGCGAGTTAGTTGGTTCATCTATGAATAAAGAAGGCAAAGTGTTTGCAGGATGGTTTGCTGACGCAGAATGCACAATCCCAGTGAAAGATGGTGCAAAAACCCCATTGGTAACAGGAGCAAAGTACTATGCAAAATTTGTAGATGAAGGTATTTTAAGTGTGAAGATTCAGCTTGCTGATGACGTAAATGGAACAAAGCAAATGCGTGTTCTTTCATCAGTAGATAGTTTGGATTACAAAGAAGTAGGTTTTGATGTATACTTTGGTGATGCAAACGTAGTTGAATATAGAACAATTGATGTATTTAAGACAATCGATGCAACTGAAGGCAACGTTGACTATAAATATAGCAACAAAGTAATTGATAAAGCATCTGAATACTTTATTTCAGGTACAATTAAAGGAATTAATCCTCAAAAGTTAGATACAGATTTCTATATCAAACCTTTCTGGACAACTGTAGATGGAACAAAAGTTTACGGACAAGGCAGAATGTTCTCTGTAAATGATGGTTTGAATGCAAACGCATTTAACATCACAGTTCCGGGTGTTGAAAACCCAGGAGCATCAAGTGTTGATGTAACAGTTGGGGGCAAATCAGCTACAGCAGAAGTAGTTGGTTACAAAGATGGAAATTTATTCCTTAATGTAGCAGCTGATAAAG
Organism: Faecalimonas sp.; assembly: GCA_045648005.1. Taxonomy (GTDB): domain Bacteria; phylum Bacillota; class Clostridia; order Lachnospirales; family Lachnospiraceae; genus Faecalimonas. Next base: position 37,749 of record JAZRND010000038.1, read on the forward strand.
CAACATTGCCTTCTACAAACAAAGTAGAATACAATGGTGCAGCAGTTATGTATGAAAAATTGCAATCAGCAGCAGATGTAGATACATCTTGGTATGATGCAAATCCAGATGCAGATACATACTATGTTTCGACAGTAGCTGACCTTTATGGTATCAACGCAATTGTTGAAAGAGATGAATTTGATTTTAAAAATAAAACAATCGTAATTGTAAGTGACATTACAGTGAATGAAGGTAATACATACGCAAGCGGTGCTTGGGACGGTAGTGCTATTGACTGGAGCGCAGGATTTACCCCTGCAGAAGGAACTACAGTTAGAAAATGGGCTCCAATCGGACATGTAAGTATAGGTAATGGACGTATTAATTTCCACGGAACTATTGATGGAAATGGAAATACAATCAGTGGTTTGGTTGCAACCGTAGACACAAAAGATGCAGTAGGTTTCGTTGGTCAATTAAATGGAACTCTTAAGAACTTAAAGATTGAAAACAGTTACTTTGAATCAAACTCTACTGATGGTTCAAACGGTGTGTGGGTAGCAGCAGCTGCAGGACGTTGTGCAGATGGTACTATTGACAATGTGTATGTTGCCGAAGATGTAGTGGTTAAGAGTAACGTAGCACAGACAGCCGGTATTGCAGGAAGAATTGATGGTGACATAACCATTACTAATACATGGTTTGCAGGAACCGTACTTTCCAACAACGCATCTGGTTACGGATGTGTTGGTGGTATTGCAGGTGGTATTGCAACAGCATCTGAAGGCGAACGCACGTCACAAACTATGAAGATTGCTGACTGTTTGGTAACAGGTAAAGTTGTAGGTGGTAACTGGGTAACCGGAGGTATTATCGGTGGAACTCAAGGACCATCACTTCCAACAACTATTGATATGCGTAACTGTTTAAGCAACGCAGAAGTTACACACAAAAATTCTAGTGAAATAGGTGCAATTATAGGTGCAATCTATGGGGCTAACATTACGCTTAAAGTGCGAGATGTTTATGCAACAAAGGATGTAACATCATGGAATGGCAACTCACATGCTGCAGAAGATTTGGTAGGTATTAGTAGAAGAAAATCTAACACCGTATATGGTCTTCCTCAATTGGTGACCAATGCAGCAGCACAAGTGGGTAACGGCGCATTTGAAAACTTTGCATTTGACTATTGGAGTGAAGATCACGAACAAGGTGTTTGGGTTGTAACAGAAACAGGAACACCACAGTTGAAAGCTTGGACATCATATGCAGATGCAGAAATCATGCAAAAATATACAGGTACTACAGCACCTGCTCATAAAGGATGGTTTGATGCACAAAACTATGTAAATGGTGTACAACAAATACCGACAGGATATGAAAATGGATCACCAAAAGATAAAGCAAATGTAGCAGTATATGAAATTGAAACAGGATTTGATTTGTATGGATTTGCAAACCAAGTTGATAAAGAAACAAGATTCTACTATGATACATTCGTGTTGACAGCAGATATTGACTTAAATCCAGGCTGGGATGCAACAAATCCTAATACAAGAAGTGAGGCATGGAAATACAGTGCTCCGGGAGTAGAAGGAGTAGGCTGGGGTAGTGATAACTTCCAAGGAAGTGTTGATGGTCAAGGACACACTATTCGAGGTGTGTACATGAGCGAATCAACCGTTACTAATACGGGTGGTTTGTTCGGTGAAGGTGTAGAGAACACTGGTTATATCAAAAACCTTAAAGTAGAAAATAGTTATATGGAAAACACTGCAGGCACAGCAAACTTAATGCAAGGTGTTCTTGCTGTGAGATTTGCAGGAACAGTAGAAAATGTATACGTAGCAGAAGATGTTATTCTTAATACCCCAGGTGCGACAGAAATCGGTGGGCTTGTAGGCCGTATGCAAAATGGGTACATTAAAAACTGCTGGTTTGCTGGTGAAATTTATGGTAAACAACTGGTAGGTGGAATGACAGGTTGTATCTGGACCGGTAAAGATGCGTCAATCAGTGATTGTGTATTTACAGGAACAATACATACGACAGAAGGACGTAATGGTGCTTTTGTAGGTCAGGTTTACGACAATGCAACAATTAGAAATACTTTTGCCAAAGGTAAAATCTACATTACAGAACCAGAAGGCGCTGATTTGAGCAACCCATGGTTAAGTGGAAGTGATGTAGCAGGTTTTGTAGTGGATAGCTACACTTTGACAATGGATAACACCTACAGTGCATCTGATATGAAGAGCTTGTCAGTAGATAGACCGTTATCTGGAAAAGTTTCGACTAAAGATGGCGGCGGTGCAGTTGTTGCAGGTGAAATACTTGTTCCAACAGCAGATGATTTGTTTGGTTTAAATGCAGTTTCAGTATTCACAGGATTTGATTTCTATGATGCTGCAAACAATGCAACTGGTGTTTGGGTAGCAACAGCTAATGGCCCAGAGCTTAAAGCATTCTCTGCATCAACAACACAAGTTCAAGATTTAACTGCAGCTCAATAGAGATTGTGACTGAAATACAATCTAAACTGAATAACAGTTATATACGAAAGGCACATCGTAATGATGTGCCTTTCTTTATGCTTCGGAATCTAGGGGGTTAAGCTACTTTAAATACTTATAACCAAATCCGGTTCTAACAATAAAGTGTCAATCATTGGATGAATCATTGTTTTATTTTCAAGTTGGTTTATAGCACAGAGTTTTCTGCCGGCATCTTTACTAGATGCACCGCAATGATACACTTGTTCTGAAGAAAGTCCATAATCAAGAACAATCCATCTATCGTGACAGTCCGAATTAGATTTGGTACGAAGAGGGGGATATTGATTAGCAAAATCATTTACGACTGCTGTTGTTAGAAATCCATTTCTTCCATGTCCATTTTCGGTAAACAAAATTACTTCTACTCCTTGTTTCTTTTGCGATAAAAGTTGTAATGTCTTGGTATTCATATAATCATCCACAACGTAAATGCTGGTGGTTGCCTGCTGATAAATATCTATGTATGCAGCATCTGCCTCAAATTTCTGTCCTTTATAAATGACAAAATTTTTAAAATCTTTATCTGACACAAAATTTTCATTGATGATATCTATGCTTTTCTGAATGTTTTGAATATCATGCTCTGTTTTCTTCTGTTTGTCTTGCATGCTTGCCATCTGCACAGATATCTCTGATACTTTTGCAGTGACAAGTCTCATTTCTGATTGCGTGACAAACTGCTGATTTTGTTTTATATAGTGACGCATCTCGCGAAAGGCACGCATAATAAAAATACTTTGTTGCTCCGCCAATTCTCCACGTAAAACAGTTGCCAACATGTAGATGCCTTGTTCGGTGAAGGCGTAGGGCGCCTTCCTTCTTCCCCCATCTTGCCCAGTGAAAAAATTATCATTTCGTGAAGTCGCAATTTGCGACTTCACGAAATCAATCTCTTCGTTTTTTAATTGAAACATAAAATCTTCTGGAAATCGAGCAATATTGCGTTTCACCTGTTCATTCAAACGTTTTACTTCATATCCGTAAATCTCCGCCAAATCATAATCAAGCATCACCTGTTGCCCTCTTATGATATAAACTCGATTACAGATATTGTCTACAGTCATTAAATTAGTGTTTTCAGTCATAGCAATCCTCCTGTTATTCATTTCTTTAAAATATTGGGTGTAAGCATTGAGATTTCCTTCATTGAACACACAGATTAGTGGCTATAAGATAATAGATTTGAAATATTATATGAATATAGAAATTTTAATGCCTAGCTAAAGTATAGCGCAGTCGCTCGGGGAATACAAGGGTTTCTTATATCCGATTAAGTCGTCAGAAAAGAATCCCTATTCTTATTTTTATTTCCCATATTTCGTCCCAGTCATTCCTTCAAAACAACATTTCACTGCTTCTTCGGATATATCACATTCTAATAGATAAAGGGGAACATTCTTTGTTAATAGATCCGCAAGTTCAAGGGTCAAACTCAAAGCAGCCGGATCTTTTGGCAAGTATACTTGGTTGAACAGATATTGCAGACATTCTGCTGGCTCTAGCTTCCGTATCCTATTTTCTTTGCCGCGTTGTAAAAAACAAATGCCGTCTAATAGAGCGCTGCGATTTTTTTCCCAGTTTTCTTTGCCTGCCCATGGAGTTCCATATACTCTGGCACTCACATGCCCTGTATCCATACCTTCAAGTGCCACAAATGGCTTATCACCATTTACAATGTCTACACGTTTTCCAAGATGTTCTTTCCACAAGCAGATGTGGGTTGATTTTCCGGTGCCGCTTTGGGCTGCAAAAAGATATGCTTTATCGTCGCAGGTAATGGCGGCTCCGTGAACGAGAAGACGTTTTTGAAACGGAAGCGCTTCTGAAATTTTCCGAAGTGCTGTCAGAGTTTCTAAATATGCCATTGGGTAATTTTCATGCAAAGCGTGTTCCTTTTCAGCGGCAATTTCTTCTTTAGTCCAAGAAACAGACAAATCACAAGGAACATTTTCGATGATATAGTCTCTGAAAAAATGTCGTAATTCCGGATAAATGCTATGTATTTCTATATTTAAATCAGCTAACCTTACTGTAAAAATCATAAACTGTACCTCAAAAGAATTTCTGACCTATATTATACATGGTTTTTAAAATAAAAAATAGAGATATTGTAGATTTTTTTTGCTGAAAATGTTATACTTAATAAAATTGAGCATTTTTGGAGGGATTATAATGAAATTTTTTAATAAAATTTGGGAAAGTGTGAAAACGTTTTTTGAGCCACTAGTGGAAAAGATAAAGAAGTTAAACCCAAGAACAAGGAATTACATAGGCTTGGGTGTTTTGGTTCTGGTTTTAGCCATTGGTCTTGTAATGTGCAGTGTAAATGAAAAAGAACCGATCTTTAGTTTTTTAGGAAGAGATCAGTTCGATGACGATGATGATGATGACACAAATAATCAAGATGATGACGATGAGAATAACACAGAAATACCAGAAGAAACACCAGACAATAACGGTAATAACAACAATAGCAGTGGCATTCAGTTTGAAGAACCAGCTAACGGTTCGGCAGACGATGACAATGACCAGTTACATGTAGGTGGAGAAAGCGTAACCGATGACGATGACGCCAATTGGTCAATACCATTTTAGAAAGAGTTGGATAACGCTCCTGCGTTATCCATTTTCTATTGAGTATAGAATTAGGAGGGAAAAAGAATGCGTATCAAAGAAGGATTTGTACTTCGTCAAGTAGCAGGACAGCATATGGTGATTGCTACAGGGGAGGCAAGTAAAGGATTCCATGGCATGATAAAGCTAAATGAGACGGGGAAAGAGATTTTTCTTGCTTTGCAAGAGGGACTAGAGGAAGAGGCAATTTCCAAGCGTCTTCAGGAAAAATATGAGGTCGAAGAAGAAAAGGCCAAAGAAGATACAAAGAAATTTTTGGCCCAGATGAAGGATGCAGGATTTTTAGCAGATGAGTAAAGAGAGAACGATTGAAGAAGTTTTAAAAGAAGACGGTGTGTTTGTGAGCACCACAGCAGGGATGAGTATGTACCCTATGCTGCGGAATCGTCGAGACACGATTATCGTTAAGCCGTATGAAGGACGTTTGAAAAAGTATGACATTCCATTGTATAAGCGAAATGGAATATACATTTTGCACCGAATTGTTAAGGTACTTCCCGATTCTTATGTGATTTGCGGGGATAATTGCGAGCAGCGGGAGTATGATATTTCGGATGAGCATATTTTAGGAGTCTTGACCGGATTTTATAGGGAATCCAGAGAAATTGATATGCAGGGATGGAAATATAGGCTATACGCGCGTTTTTGGTGCTTCACATTTCCAATTCGGATAGGATATAGAAAGGCGAGAAGATTATTTTCGCGAATTTGCAAGAAGCTTTTAGGGCTGAAAGGGGATAAATAGAATGAAAAAAATATTACCGGTGATTTCGCTTGTTTTAATCGCATTCTTGGGTGTGTTTTTGTGGATGGATAGACAAAAAGAGATGAAAGAGGCAGAAAAATATCAAGAATGGGATTATTTGCGCCAACCGATCAGTGCTCATGTGGAAGATTTAGAGCAAAAGATCAGCTCGTTGGAGCAGGAATTGAAAGATAGTATGTCTCCAAAGGGAACTGTGCAGATTGTGTTTACTGATGTGAGCAAGGATGTGTACGAAATCTGCTATCCATTGTTGGATGAATATGATTATACAGCTACGTTAGCGTTATGTAGTTCTAGTCTTCCGGGAATGGAAGGGTGCATGACGAAGGAGCAGTTTCAAACGCTTATGGATGCAGGTTGGGAGACTTGCGTACTCTATGACGGAAAAGATTTGATACCTTGGTGGAAAGAATTAAGATCAGAATTAGATAATCGACAGATTAAAAAGCCACGTGAGATTTATTTTCCGGGTGGGAAATATAAACAAGAGATGGATGAGGAGATTAAAAAACTCGGATTTACCATTGCTATTATCAAAGATTCCAATCAGTCTCCGATTGTCACCAAGGACGAGGCAGACCTATGGCATGTGAGAGCTATTGGCTATATGAATGCGAAATCCAGAACTTGGATGGATGAGGCAATTAAAAAAGATGGCAATGTGGCCTTTTGTGTTAGCTTTAAAAAAGGAGACGAGGAGTTTAAGAAACCTGGATTTCCTTCTATGTTAACTTATTTTGACTATAACCGAGCAACTGGGGATATGGCTATCATGAATGTAGATGAGGCGAGAGAGCACTATACAGCTAGAGCTACAGGTCAGAACCCAAAACTGGAGGAACGTTATCAGAAGAAGAAAGAACGTTTAGAAGCCAAGTTGGCAGATGTAAAACAGCAATTGGAAGCGTTGGATGCGCAGTATAATCAATTGCCGTAGGAGTTGAAATGAGAACAGTAAAGTGGATTATACATACTTTGGAAAATCGAAAATGGATGATTGTGCTAGTGGGCATTTTGCAAAGTGTGCTCGCAGTCTGTGGAATTGCATTTGCATTGGTGATGAAAGGTGCCATAGATGAAGCCGTGGGAGGCAACATGCCACAATTTCAGCAGGCAGTTTTGAGACTGGTGATTTTGGTAGTAGTACAAATGGGACTCTATGCCTTGTGCCGTTTTTTAGAAGACGATACTAGAGCAGCTGTAGAAAATCGACTTCGACAAAAGGTGTTTCAAGGTATATTGAGAAGAGAATATAAAGAGATTACAGGATATCACACAGGCGAACTTATGAACCGTCTGACGTCTGATACTTCAGTAGTGACGGATGGAGCAGTTTCTTTGTTTCCTTCCTTACTTTCTATGGTGGTTCGAATTTGTGGTGTCTTATTTGTGATGTCTGCCATTGAACCTTGGATGGCCGTTATTTTCTTGATTGGGGGATGCCTAGTCGCGCTTCTTTCTGTTGGGCCGCGAAAATGGCAAAAAAGATTACATAAACAAGTTCAGGAAACAGATGGAAAAGTGAGAAGTTTTCTGCAGGAATCTATGGAGAGTCTTTTAGTTATTCATGCATTTGGTTGCAAAGATAAGGTAGAAAACGAAAGTGAGAAGCAAATGAAGGAGCATAGGCGCATACGCAGAAAAAGGAGTAATGCGTTTAATCTTTTCGGAACAGGGCTTCGTGCTTTGATGCAGGGCGGTTATGTGCTTGGATTTGCGTGGTGCGGATTTGGCATTGTTGAAGGAACCATGACTTACGGTACGCTGACCGCTGTGATTCAATTGATTGGACAGATACAGACACCGTTTGCAAATATGGGTAGTGTTTTTCCGAAATTTAATTCTATGGTTGCAAGTGCAGAACGTTTGATGGAACTAGATGCAGAAAAAGTTTGCAAGGAACAAACTCATGAGTATTCAAGAGAAGCGTTCTATGAGGAAATGAACAGCATTGATTTTTCAAATGTTTCTTTTGCTTATAGTGCAGACAGACCAGTTCTTTCTGACGAGACTTTCTCTGTTAAAAAGGGTGAATTTGCAGCTCTTATCGGAAGTAGTGGAATTGGTAAGAGTACGATTATGAAGTTGTTGCTTTCTGTGTATGAACCAGACGCAGGTAGCATTTGTGTAAATAGTAAAAGTGGAAATATTTCTTTAAAAGAGTTGCCGGCAGGTATGTTTGCTTATGTACCTCAAGGAAACTATTTGATGAGTGGACCGATTTGGCAAGTGGTCGGTTTTGCAGAACAGTCCGATGAGATTGATCGGGAGAAAGTAACAGAGGCATGTAAGATTGCCTGCGCGCATGAATTTATTGAAACATTGCCGGAAGGGTATGACACGATTCTTGGCGAGCGTGGTGCCGGACTTTCAGAGGGGCAGATGCAACGTTTGGCAGTGGCAAGAGCTGTCTATAGCGGATGTCCAATTTTATTATTGGATGAAGCAACTTCGGCGTTAGACGCAGATACGGAAAGAAGAATGATTCAATCTCTGAAAGAAATGTCGGATTATACTGTATTTTTGGTAACACACCGAAAAGAAGTGTGGGAACTCTGCGACAGAGTTTTAGAAAGAAAAGAGTAGTGGAGTCAGTCAGATGAAAAATAAACAATTGAGGAATTCGCTGTTATTGTTATTGACGGCGACCATTTGGGGAATTGCTTTTGTGGCACAAAGTTCCGGAATGGATTATGTGGGCCCCCTGACTTTCAGTGGTGTTCGCAGCATCATCGGCGGTTTAGTCTTGATACCGGTTATTTTCTTTATGAGAAAAGCAAAGGGTGATATTGGGAAGAGGCCCATTGTGACAAAAGTAGAACTAGTGGGAGGAATTTGTTGCGGTGTTGCCCTATTTGCAGCTAGTTGTCTGCAACAGTATGGATTACTTTATACAACTGTTGGGAAGGCAGGATTTATCACTGCGTTGTACGTAGTATTGGTGCCGGTTATTGGCTTGTTTTTGAAAAAGAAAGTGCCGGGAATTATTTGGATTTGTGTAGGAATATCCGTGGTCGGCTTATATCTCCTTTGTATGACGGATGGTAGTCTATCTTTGCAATACGGAGACGCGCTTATGCTTGTGTGTGCTATCTTATTTTCCGGACACATTTTGGTGATTGATTATTTTTCACCAAAAGGGGATGGCGTGGTAATATCTTGTATTCAATTCTTGGTTTGCGGAATCATTGCCAGTGTTGGCATGTTTGTGGTAGAGACACCAACTCTTGCGGGAATTCTAGGAGCCAAATGGCAGATTTTATATGCCGGAGTCTTATCTTGTGGTGTTGCATATACCTTGCAAGTAGTAGCGCAGAAAAATGTAAATCCAACGATTGCCTCATTAATTTTATGCTTGGAATCGGTTGTGGCTGTGTTGGCCGGATGGCTACTTTTGCATCAGACACTGTCTGTTAGAGAATTAGTAGGGTGTTTGTTTATGTTTATAGCAATTGTATTGGCGCAAGTGCCAATGCCAAAGAGGAAAGAGAGGAAGTAATATGACAGAGTATATGTCTCAAGTGGAATCCGGTACATTTTACTTAATTGTAGCACTAGTGCTTGGATTTATCACAATCATGTGCGCGGTGTTCTTGATTAAGAGTTATCGTGCAGGAATTAAAATCGGTATGGATAAAAAGGTTCTTAAAAAGACCATTATTTCTAGTGCCACCTTTACGTTGTTGCCATCTATTAGCATTTTGCTTGGTGTTATTGCGTTAAGTGGAAGCCTTGGAGTTCCATTTTCGTGGCTGCGTTTATCTGTTATCGGAGCATTGCAGTATGAATTGAATGTAGCCGAAATTGCGGCCAAAGCATTAGGCTTGGTAGGGTTGGAACCCTCTGTTATGAATATTAATGCATTTGTAACTATCGCATTAGTTATGACTGTTGGCATTTTGGGTGGTATTATCTGCTGCCTTTTCTTCCTGAAAAAATATTTGTCTAAAATTGCAAAGGCGCCAAAGAAGGAAGTGTCGCAAGAAGAGAAAGAAGCGAAAAAGCCGGGATTTGGAGCTCATGCTACCACCGCTATGTTCATCGGTCTTTGTGGTGCGTACATAGGCGCGTATATAGGGGAAGCTGTAGTTGGGAAACCGAACGAAGCATCTGTGTTGGTTCGCGATGTTATGCCACTTGTAGTTGCTGTAATTGCGGCTTTGGCAATGGCGGTATTTGAATATTTTATTCAGAAAAAAGGAAAAACAGTTCTGGAGAACTTCAGTCTTGCAGCGAGTATGTTAATTGCCATGGCAAGCGCTGTAGTTATCGGATTATTATAGGAGGTGGGAGATATGGAAAACAAAGAAATGTTTTTTGAAAGTTTTAATAGAGGCCTCCATCGTTTGGGAAAAATCATGATGATTTTGACCATTGTATTGTTGGTAGGAGTTCCGTTTTTTATAGCGACAATCAATGATGCAAGCATTAATGTGAGCGGATTTATTAAAGGAATTTTAAATGTGGGATTGATTTATATTCCGGTATCCATTGTTGAGTTTCTAGTTTATTCACCGATGCTTGGAGCAGGTGGAAGTTATCTTTCTTTTGTAACAGGCAATGTGACGAATATGAAGATTCCTTGCGCCATGAACGCAAGAGACATTGCCGGGACGGAAGTAGGAACTCCAGAAAATGAAATCGTATCTACAATCAGTGTGGCAACTAGTGCTATTGTGACTACTTTAGTAATTGTAGTAGGGGTTATTTTGTTAGTTCCATTGAAACCGATTTTAAACAGTCCAACGGTTGCCCCTGCATTTAAATATGTAGTACCGGCACTTTTCGGGGCATTAGGATTAAAGTATTTTTCAAAGAGTATAAAGATTGCGGCTATTCCGGTGATTTTGGTTACCTTACTTTGTATTATTGTTCCATATATGAGTACCCAGACTAGTATCTTGATTATACCGAGTGGTGGGCTGGCATTGCTTATTGGATTTTTATTGTTTAAGAAGGGCAAATTGTAGAGAGAAGGTAGAAAGATATGGAAATTTTATGGATCGTTTTGGCACTAGTTTTGGTGTTGGTGCTAGTAGTTATCGGACGAGCAGTTTTCTTGAAGCCAACTCTAGCCCAGACTGCAAAGGTAGAATTAGATAAGAGTACACGTGCGGAAAAATATGGAAAGCAATTGTCAGTTTTGGTGCAAAAAGAAACTATATCCAGTCGTTTTGAACCAGATAGAACCAAATTTTTGGAATTTCATGAGATTCTAGTGGATATGTTTCCTAATATTCATAGGACATGTGAAAAGTATGTGTTTAATGGAAGTCTCCTTTATAAATGGTCTGGGAAAGGCGCGAGTGAGCCAATTCTTTTTATGAGTCATCATGATGTGGTGGAAGCTACAGGAACTTGGGAACATGGTGCTTTTTCAGGTGACATCGATGAAACAGGGCGTGTATGGGGGCGCGGAACAGTGGATACCAAGGCTAGTCTTTTCTGTATGTTGACTGCAGTGGAAGAAATGATAGCAGATGGCTATGTGCCGGAATGTGACGTATATATTGCCAGCAGCTGTACGGAAGAATGGAGTGGCGAAGGCGCACCAAAGACAGTGGAATACTTAAAGGAACAAGGTATTAAATTTGCTTATCTTATGGATGAAGGCGGTATGATTATAGAAGAACCGGTAGGCGGCGTGAAAGGTACCTACGGTATGGTCGGTGTTTTGGAAAAAGGCTATGGAGACGTGAAATTCATTGCTAAAGGTCAGGGAGGACATGCCAGTGCACCGAAGAATAACACCCCTCTTGTGAGACTTGGTAAGTTCATGGTTGCTGTGGAAAAGAAAAGTCCATTTGTGGATAAGTTCTGTCCGACAGTGAAGGAAATGTTTAAAAGAATGGCACCGAATATGAATTTCGGTATGAAACTCATTTTTGCAAATATGTGGCTTTTTGAAGGCCTTTTGAAAAAGTTACTTCCGGTGATTAGTTCGGCAGCAGGAGCTATGCTCCATACTACTTTGGCATTTACTATGGCGAAGGGTTCAGAGGGTTTAAATGTGTTGCCACAGGAAGCTTATGTGACTGGAAACATGCGTTTTATTCCTCATCAGGACACAGAAGAAAGTATAGCGTTGATTTCGCAAGTTGCGAAAAAGTATGACATCGAGACAGAAGTGATTTATAAGGATGAGGCTTGTCCGGTGGTGGATTTTAACAGTAAACCATTTCATATGATTGAGGAGGTGGCTGATGAAGTTTATCCGGGCGTAGGGATTTGTCCATATGTGATGACCGGCGGAACGGATGCCAAGTTCTATCGTGAGTTGAGCAAGAACTGTCTTCGTTTTGCACCGCTTTATATTGATGGGCAGCAGTACGCAAGCATTCACGGTTTAAATGAGAATATCAGCCAAGGAGCTTTGCCTCTAGGTGTAGATTTTTATAAGAAAATGATTGAGCGCTCGTAAGGGCGCTCTTTTATTATCATAAATTCTCCAAGTCTGTCATACATTAGACTGAAATGGAATTTTGTAATGCAGGGGGCAACATGAAAGAGAACGAGATGGGAATTCTAGACCAGTATGACATCAATGTAAAGAGCACAAGAAAGACAAGAGATGGGGTCCTGTGCGAAACGGAGCAGGGATTACTTCTTGTAAAAGAGCTTCGGTTTTCAGAAAAAAGGCTCTCTGTGTTGGAATATTTAGGGGAATACTTGCGAAGTCGTGGGTGTGAAAATATTGATTGGATTTTAAAAAACAAAGATAACCAACTGTTCTGCACGTCGGAAGAGGGAAACAGATATTTCTTAAAGAAGTGGTTTCCGGGAAAAGAATGTGATATCCATAGGGAAAAAGATGTGTTGGATGCAGTGGTCAATCTGACGAAGATTCATTGTGCCATGCAAGAGTTTCGTGTTGACGAAGAGAAGATAGAACAAAGTACTACGATTGATCAAGAGGTGCCCATTCAGACGTCTCTCCAAATAAACCAGGGGGAGGACTTGCAGAAAGAATACCTTCGGCACAACCGAGAAATGAAAAAGGTTCGTACCTTCATGCGAGAGCGAGTTCCCAAAAATGACTTCGAGATAGCTTTTTTGAAACATTTTGACGCTATGTACAACTCCGCTGAAGAAGCCCTGCATCAGCTGGTAGCCTCTGACTACCAACATTTGTTAACTCAAGTGCGAATCAATCACACTCTTATACATGGAGATTATAATTATCACAACGTTTTGATGACGTATGGTGGCGTAGCCACCACCAATTTCGAACATGTGCAGGAAAATATCCAGGCAACAGATTTGTATTATTTCATGAGGAAGGTAATGGAAAAAAATCACTGGGATCCTATTTTGGGAGATAAAATGCTGAATTGTTACCAGAAACATGCGACTCTTTGCCCAGAGGAAATCAAATATATTGCTATATGTATTGCCTACCCAGAAAAATTTTGGAAAGTAGCAAATTCTTACTCTCGCTCGAGAAAAGTATTATTGCCGGCCAAAAATCTGGAAAAGCTTGAGTTAGTTATCCGTCAACAAGAAGAAAAGAGACGCTTTCTAAAAACAATATTTGCTTTCCATTTTTCGTAGAGCAATGTATAATAATAGACAAAGGAACAAGGAGGTATTCGTAGTATGAATTACAAGGAACAATACCAAGAATGGCTTTCTAATACATGTTTTGACAAAGGAACAAAGACGGAATTAGAAGCTATCGCCAGTGATGAAAATGAAATTAAAGAGAGATTTTATAAGGATTTGGAATTCGGCACGGCAGGCCTTCGTGGCATTATTGGAGCTGGAACCAACCGTATGAATATTTATACCGTAAGAAAAGCAACACAAGGGCTTGCAAACTACATTATTTCTAAAAATGCGGAAGCGAAGGGAGTTGCAATTGCGCATGATTCTAGAAACATGTCGCCGGAGTTTGCTAATGAAACAGCGCTTTGCCTCGCAGCTAACGGAGTAAAAGCTTACATATTCGATGCTTTGCGCCCGACACCGGAGCTTTCTTTTGCTGTGCGCAAGCTTGGATGTATCGCAGGTATTAACATTACTGCCAGCCATAATCCACCAGAATATAACGGTTACAAAGTATATTGGGCAGACGGCGCACAGATTACGCCGCCTCATGATAAAGGTATTATGGATGAGGTAAAAAAAGTAACAGACTATAGTACCATGAAGACCATGGACTTGTCAGCGGCGAAGGCAGCCGGTCTCTATGTAAAAATTGGTGCAGAGATTGACGATGCTTACATTGAAGAACTGAAAAAGCAGGTTATTCATTGGGATTCTATTAAAGAAGTTGGAAAAGACCTTAAAATTGTGTACAGCCCACTCCATGGAGCTGGGAATATTCCTGCAAGACGTGTTTTAAAAGAAATCGGTTTTGAAAATGTATATGTGGTAAAAGAACAAGAACTTCCGGATGGGAATTTCCCGACAGTGTCTTACCCGAATCCAGAGTCAGAAGAAGCTTTTGCACTTGGGTTAAAACTTGCAAAAGAAGTGGATGCCGACTTAATTTTGGCCACTGATCCAGATGCTGACCGTTTAGGTGTATATGCGAAAGATAGGAAGTCTGGCGAATATAAGGTATTGACCGGCAACATGTCAGGCTGTCTATTAGCGGAATACGAATTGAGCCAGAGAAAAGCAGTCAATGGAAACTTGCCGGAAGATGGTGCAGTCATTACTTCCATTGTAAGTTCTTGTATGGCGGGAGCTATTGCAAAAGCATATGACCTTGCATTTATTCAAGTACTGACTGGATTTAAATATATTGGACAACAGATTTTAGGGTTTGAGCAGACAGGAAAAGGAACTTATGTTTTTGGCTTTGAAGAAAGTTATGGATGTCTGATTGGGACCTATGCAAGAGATAAAGATGCCATTGTTGCAACCATGGCTCTTTGTGAAGCGGCAGCTTACTACAAAACACAAGGCAAGACTTTGTGGGATGCAATGATTGATATATATGAAAAATATGGTTACTACAAAGAAGAAATTGAGTCCATGACTTTAAAGGGCATTGAAGGCTTGGCGAAGATTCAAACCATTTTGGAAACTTTGCGCAAGGAGCCGCCAGTAGAGATAGGTGAGTACAAAGTTCTCAAAGCAAGAGACTACAAGCAAGACACGATTAAAAACATGGAAACAGGTGAGGTTACGGCGACGGGTCTCCCTTCATCAAACGTGTTGTATTATGACCTTAATGATGACTCATGGGTTTGTGTGCGTCCATCAGGAACTGAACCAAAAATCAAGTTTTATTATGGTGTTAAGGGCGCCACACTGCAAGATGCAGATGAGAAAGCGAACGTTTTGGGTAAGGCAGTTCTTGCAATGATTGATAAAATCTTATAAAAATATACAAAAAAGTGGAGGGAACGGACTAGATTTCGGGCAAAAAGCTTAAATATGCTTGACAAAAGCCCGAGAAAGGGCTATAACAATACTTAAGAGTGCACTCATTCAGAGGGTGCGCAAATTAGAGGAGGAAATACCATGAACAGAGCTGAATTAATCGTAGCACTTGAAGCAAAAGCAGGTGTAGCTAAAAAAGATGCTGAAAAAGTATTAAAAGCTTTTACAGAAGTTGTAGCAGAAGAATTAAAGAAAGGTGAAAAAATCCAATTAGTTGGATTTGGTACTTTCGAAGTTAGCGAAAGACCTGCAAGAGAAGGAAGAAATCCTCATACAGGCGAAACAATTAAAATCGCTGCTTGCAAGGCTCCAAAATTCAAAGCTGGTAAAGCTTTAAAAGATGCTATCAACTAATAGATATTGAAGCAAATATTCATAAGGGTGTGCAGAACGCACACCCTTTTGTTTTAGGAGAGAATAGAAATGAGATTAGACAAATTTTTAAAGGTATCTCGTTTGATCAAACGAAGAACTGTAGCTAACGAAGCTTGTGATGCGGGGCGCGTTCTCATAAATGGAACCGTAGCAAAGGCATCTGCCCATGTAAAGGTGGGGGATGTAATTGAAATCCAGTTTGGGACAAAGGCCGTGAAGGCAGAAGTGCTGGATATACAAGATACTACGAAAAAAGAAGAGGCAAAAGAACTTTTCCGTTACCTCTAATCATAAAGTAAGACAACCTTTCATAGAATAATGAAAGATAAGGAAGAAAGGTTGTGAGGTTTTGGAAGAGAGACAAGTACCAAAGACCCATAAATTAGTGGTCAATAATAGGAAAACCAGTATGGTGACAGGAGTGCTAGATGTACTAGCATTTGATTTGAATGAAATACTGTTGGAAACAGAGCAAGGGATGTTGATGGTCAAAGGGAAAGATTTGCACGTGAACCGTTTGACATTAGAAAAAGGAGAGGTAGACCTTTCAGGTCATATTGACAGCATTGCCTATTCAGATGTACAACACATGAATAAGAAAAATGAAACTTTCTTTATGAAACTGTTTAAATAGCCTATGATGTTGGGAATTGGAACAGAATTATCCGTTTTTTTGCAAGCGGGGTTAACAGGAAACCTAGTTTATCTGGCATATTGTGTGCTGCGGATTATCCGGAGAATTGTCAAGCACAACTTATTTTGGATTTCCCTAGAAGATATTATCTTTTGGATTGGGACGGGTTTTTTTGTCTTCTTGAAAATTTTTCAAACTAGTGGAGGAAGCATCCGATGGTATTTTGTAGTGGGTCTTTTATTGGGGGCAATTCTCACTCACGAAATTATTTCTAAAATTACTAAAAAATATATTGCGAAAACGAAAAAAAAGGGGTAAGATAAAATTGCTATTTATGTTCAATAGTAGGGGAAATAAGGGTGAGTAAAAATGACAAAGACAAGGAAGAGAAATCCGCGTGCACGTCGTCAGGCGATACAACATCTTTTGAGTATGGCAGTGGTTTCTTGTGTGATTGTAATATTGGCAGTTACGCTTTCTGTGGCAAGTGTTTCACTACATAAAAAGAATCAGAAATATAAAGCGCAACAGGCTGAATTGGAAAAGCAATTACAAAATGAAGAATCACGAGCAGAAGAGATTGAGGAATTAGAAGATTACGTCGGAACAAAAGAATATGTTGAAGACGTTGCAAAAGATAAATTAGGATTGGTGTATCCAAATGAGATTCTGTTTGAGGCAGAATAATAAAAATGAGTACAAATGATAGCTTTAGAAAATTTCGATTTTCTAAAGCTATTTTTATGTAATAAGAAACTTCTTATTACATAAAATGCTCCGCGAGGATGCGCAGAGACGCGGGCAAGGTAATTATTGCGTTGCAAACGCGTCTCGCGTAAGAGTTTGCGAGCAAACTCTTTGTGAGAAAGGAGAAAGAATGAAAGAATTAGAGATGAACCCGTATGTTGTCCAGATCCACAAATTTGTCAATTCGCTAGAAAATTTATCACGTGCATTTTTGAAGATGGAAGATCAAAGAATTGGTATGACGGAGGAAGAGTACCAAGAAATCTATGAAAATGTAAGAGAACGGGTTTGCAAAGAGTGTGGTTTATATGATGTTTGCAAGGAAGAAAAGTTTGTCAAAACTCATGAAATGATAAGAGAGGTCATGGTGGCAGTAGAGGAATATGGTGCAGAACTGAATGTGGAACTGAAGAGAAAGATACAGAAAAAATGTGCTCATGCCCCGGGTTTTTTAAAAACGATTTTAGACGTTTATAAAAATGAAAAACAAAATCAAGTTTGGAAGCAACGTATGATAGAACATCGAGAAGGATGCGCTGTACAACTAGATACTTTTGGGAAAATGATTTTGCACTCTACTCGGGAATTAGATGCCAGCATTTTTGCCGATGAGCATTTGGAAAAGAAAATAAAAAGTCGCCTGACAAAAATGGGACTAAAGGTGTTAACTACCGTGTTTCTTGTGAGTGAAAGTGGACGCTATGAAATACATATTACTGCGAAAGTGGTGAAAGGGCAATGTGTGACAGTGAAAGAGATAGGGGGAGCTTTATCTGACTGTGCAGGAAGAAAGTTAACTCCGGGAAATGAAGAAAGAGCTACTTTGGGTACAGAATATAATATCATGA
Organism: Faecalimonas sp.; assembly: GCA_045648005.1. Taxonomy (GTDB): domain Bacteria; phylum Bacillota; class Clostridia; order Lachnospirales; family Lachnospiraceae; genus Faecalimonas. The sequence goes on from JAZRND010000038.1 coordinate 55,686, forward strand.
CTTTTGTAGAGGCAGCAAGATATCACACTTTGCAGGGAGTTGCAAAAATAGGCAAAGGGTGTGAGAAAATTTCAGGAGATAATTTTTCTATGTTAGAACTACCAGGGGGAAAACAGGGTGTCATTTTATCGGATGGTATGGGTGCTGGGCAGTTGGCATGCCGAGAAAGTACCATGGTGGTGGAGGTGTTGGAAGATTTATTAAGTGCGGGATTTTCTAAAGAAACTGCTTTACAAATGCTAAATACTGCGATGGTAATGGGACGAGAGGAAGTGCGATTTTCTACTATTGATATGTGTCTTTTTGACTTGTATTCAGGAGAATGTGAACTTGCAAAAGCGGGAGCTTCTACAACCTTCATAAAAAGTAACGGGAAAGTAGAGCGCATTAAATCTACTAGCCTTCCCATGGGGGTCATGTCCAAGCTGGAAATTGATTATACCAAACGTCAATTAGAAGATGGTGATTTGGTGATAATGGTAACAGACGGAGTAATGGACGCATTGCCGGTGGGAGAGCAGGATTTTCTCATGCAGATGATTGTAGAAGGGACAAGCATGCAGAATCCAAAGGAGATTGCACATCACATTTTAGAACAGGTTTTGGAATGTTCGGGGCAGGTGCCGCTGGATGACATGACTGTGCTGGTTGTAGGACTATGGAGACAATAACTGGAGTCTTGAAAAAAAGGTAAGAATAAGATAGAATTGATGTAACTTTACAAAGGAAAATGAGTGAAATGCTGGACAAGGTAAGAGACTATGCCAGTAAATGGCATATGTTACAAAAAGAAGATTGTGTTATCGCAGGCGTATCCGGAGGCGCAGATTCCGTATGCCTTCTTTTTGTGCTCTTGGAACTTCAGAAGGAACTAGGGTTTGAATTGGTGGTCGCCCATGTAAATCACGGGTTGCGAGGAGCCTTTGCAGATGCAGATGAAACCTATGTGAAAAAACTTTGTGAAGAAAAAGGGATTCCATGTGAATGTTATTTTGAAGATGTGGAATTATTTGCAAAAAAAAGGAAACAATCTACAGAGGAAGCAGGGCGCGAAGTTCGAAAGGCATTTTTTAAAGAACTGCTTTTGAAATATGAAGGGACAAAGATTGCGTTGGCGCATCATAAGAACGACAATGCAGAAACTTTACTGCTTAATCTAGCTAGAGGAACAGGGCTCAAGGGCCTCGGTGGAATTGCTCCAGTGAATGGGAATATCATTCGCCCACTTCTCTGTGTGACACGAGAAGAGATTGAAGACTATTTGGATGCTCTTGGTATTTCTTATTGCCAAGATGCAACCAATGCGGAAGATGATTATACCCGCAATCGTATTCGCAACCATGTGCTTCCATATTTGGAAAAAGAAGTAAATACGAAGACTATCGAACATATGAATGAAACTATGGAACAACTTCGCCAAATACAGGTATATATGGATGCACAAATGCAGGAATATAAATGCAAATGTGTGATTGATTTAGGGCAAGGAACAGGCGAAAACTATGAACCAGGATTCTTGGTGCAGGCACAACTTTATAAAGAGGTGCCAGAGGTACTTCAAGCGATGCTTTTGAAGGCTGTGCTAGTAGATGTGTGTGGTCAGGAAAAAGACTTGGAGTCAGTACATCTGAAAGATCTGCAGGAGCTTTTTGAAAAGCAGGTGGGACGCAAGTTGGATTTGCCTTATCATATGGAAGCCAAGCGTGTTTATGAGGGCGTTTGGATTGGAGAAAAGAGTACAGAAACAAAGATTGTTGCGGAAGAAGTCTGGAATTTAGACCAAGCAAAGCAGAAATTTTCTGTGGGCGGTTACGAGATTTTCTGCGAACAAATAGAAGCCACAGAAGTATGTACAAAAGAGTGCGAAAAAAGTCACACTAAATACTTTTCTTGTGATATAATAAAAAATGGTGTTACTTTCCGAACCAGAAGGACTGGGGATTACATCACCATACATCCGGACGGAAGGACTCAAAAGTTGAAGACGTATTTTATTAATGAGAAAATTCCGCAGGGAGATAGAGACCATATTTTGCTGGTGGCAGATGGTAATCATGTGTTGTGGATTGTGGGCTATCGCGTAGGGTGTGCTTATGAAGTGAATGAAAACACCAAGTGTGTTTTGAAAATACAGGTAAACAAAGGAGAAAGTCATGGCAGAGACAATTAGAGTAATGATATCCGAAGAAGAAGTGGATGCGAAGATTGCTGAATTGGGAAGGAAAATCAGTGAAGATTATGCAGGTCAACAAGTGCACTTGATATGCATTTTAAAAGGTAGCGTATTTTTTACATGCGAGTTGGCAAAGCGTATTACCGTACCGGTTACCCTCGATTTCATGAGTGTAAGCAGTTATGGCGATGGAACTGCTTCCAGCGGCATTGTTAAAATTGTAAAAGACTTGGATGAAACATTGGAAGGAAAGAATGTCATCGTAATTGAAGACATCATTGATTCCGGAAGAACTTTATATTATTTGCTTGATGTATTGCAAAAGAGACAACCGAGCAGTCTGAAACTTTGTACTTTGTTAGACAAACCGGACAGACGTGTGAAGGATGTTCAAGTAGATTATGTGGGATTTGAGATTCCAGATGAGTTCGTAGTGGGATACGGATTAGATTATGCTCAAAGATATAGAAATCTTCCATATATTGGTATTGTAGAAGGGCTAGAGTAGGAGGAAATATAGATTGGAAAAGAAAACAAGAGGCGTCGGTGGTTTTTCTACCGTCTTGGTTATTGTGTTGGTGGTAGGCGTGTATATGTTTGCAATGCAATTAATGAACAGTCAGCAAATGTACACTTACGATCAATTCACGGAGGCGTTAAAGAATAACACTATCGAGTCTGTAGAAATTGAACAAAAACAGGCGGTGCCTACCGGGACCTTGAAGCTTACATTGAAAGATCAGCAAGAAAAATACGTAAATGTTTCTGACGTAAATGAAGCCAAAGCCTTATTAGAAGAGGCGGGAGTGCACAATATCGAAATGTTGCCGGTGCCGGAAGAGTCTTGGGTGTTAAATGTTTTGGTACCAACATTATTAATTGGAGGCGCTATTGTCGTAGTGTTCTTGATGATAAGTCGACCAACCGGAGCCAATGCAAAGGCTATGAACTTTGGACGTAACCGCGCAAAAATGACAAATCCTTCTGACAAAAGCGTAACATTTGCAAATGTTGCAGGCTTGCAAGAGGAAAAAGAAGAATTAGAAGAGATTGTAGATTTCTTAAAAAGTCCGAAAAAATATATACAAGTAGGAGCGAGAATTCCGAAAGGTGTTCTCCTTGTCGGACCACCGGGAACAGGTAAGACTTTACTTGCAAAAGCTGTTGCAGGGGAAGCGGGAGTTCCGTTCTTTACTATTTCCGGTTCAGACTTTGTGGAAATGTTTGTAGGTGTAGGTGCGTCTCGTGTAAGAGATTTATTCGAAGATGCAAAGAAAAATGCACCGTGTATCATTTTTATTGATGAGATTGATGCAGTGGCAAGACGCAGAGGTACAGGCCTTGGCGGCGGACATGACGAAAGAGAGCAAACATTGAACCAATTGTTGGTAGAAATGGATGGTTTTGGTGTGAATGAAGGTATTATCGTTATGGCTGCAACAAACCGTGTGGATATTTTGGATCCGGCAATCTTAAGACCGGGGAGATTTGACAGAAAAGTAGCCGTGGGAAGACCGGATGTAAAGGGCCGAAAAGAAATTTTGGATGTTCACGCAAAGAACAAGCCGTTGGGAGACGACGTTGATCTTCAGGAAGTAGCAAAGACTACTGCCGGATTTACGGGAGCAGATTTGGAAAATCTTATGAACGAGGCTGCCATTCTTGCGGCCAAGGAAGACAGAGTTTATATTCAACAAAACGACATTCGTCGTTCTTTTGTAAAAGTAGGAATTGGTGCAGAGAAAAAGAGTAAGGTGGTTTCCGAAAAGGAAAAACGCATTACAGCTTATCACGAAGCGGGGCATGCTATTTTGTTCCATGTGCTTCCAGATGTAGGCCCGGTGCATATCGTGTCTGTTATTCCAACAGGTATGGGGGCAGCAGGCTACACTATGCCTCTCCCGGAAAAAGACGATATGTTCAATACCAAGGGGCAAATGTTGCAAGATATTACGGTATCCTTGGGTGGACGCGTGGCAGAAGAATTGATTTTAGATGATATTACCACAGGAGCTAGCCAAGATATTAAGCAGGCGACTGCAATGGCAAAATCCATGGTAATGAAATTCGGTATGTCCACAGAACTTGGACTTATCAATTATGATAATGACAGTGAAGAAGTTTTCGTAGGAAGAGATTTTGGCCACACTTCTAGAGGTTATGGCGAAGAAGTAGCAGGCAAGATTGACCGCGAAGTAAAACGTATTATCGATGGATGCTATGAAGAAGCAAAACGCATTATCAAAGAGCATAAACATGTGCTAGAATCATGTGCCGAGCTTCTCATGGAAAAAGAAAAAATAACAGGCGAAGAGTTTGAGGCATTATTTTATGAATAAACAGGCATTGTTTAGCGATGGGACCGGGCAATTTTTGGTCCCATCAGAACCGAAAGAGTTTGAATGTGTTACAATTCGATTCCGTACGGCAAAAAAAGATGTAGATTTTGTGCGCGTAATTTCCGAATCACGCGCATTTGTTATGAATAAAGCATATACGGAAGGTGAATTTGATTACTTTGAATTGAGATGGAAGTTGACAGATAAAACTTTGCGCTACTGTTTCGAGGTCAATGGCCGCGATGAACATGGTCGCAGTGAGCTGGTATTTTACAACCGTATGGGTGTGTCAACTACGATTATGCCGGAGTATGCGTTTACTATTGTACCGGGATTTTCTACTCCGGATTGGGCGAAAGGTGCAGTTATGTACCAAATTTTTGTGGACCGTTTCTATAATGGCGATACCACGAACGATGTGGAAACAGGTGAATACATTTATATCGGAGAACCATGTGAGCGTGTGACGGATTGGAATAAATATCCGGCATATATGGGAATTCGCGAATTCTATGGCGGTGATTTACAAGGTGTCATGGACAAATTGGATTATCTTCAGGAGCTTGGGGTGGAGGTTATTTATTTTAATCCTCTGTTTGTATCACCATCCAATCACAAATATGATATTCAGGATTATGACTATATCGATCCACATTACGGGAAAATCATAGCAGATGGGGGAGAGCTTCTGTCGGAAGGACAAAAGGATAATCATAATGCAACAAAATACATACAGCGTGTAACCGCGAAGGAGAATTTGGAAGCGAGTAACCAGTTGTTTGTTCAGTTGGTAGAGGAGATGCATAAGCGTGGCATGAAGGTCATTATTGACGGTGTATTTAATCACTGTGGGTCCTTCAATAAGTGGATGGATAGAGAGCGTATTTACGAGGGTTCCGATGGGTATGCACAGGGCGCCTATGTATCAGCCGAAAGTCCATACAGAGGTTTCTTTCAATTTTATAAAGAAGAAAATTACAGATGGCCTTACAACGGGAGTTATGACGGTTGGTGGGGGCATGATACTTTGCCAAAATTAAACTATGAAGCCGATGACAAATTAGAAAGTTATATTTTGGAAATTGGAAAAAAATGGGTATCACCGCCTTATAACGTTGACGGCTGGCGTTTGGATGTGGCGGCGGATCTGGGCCACAGTAACGAGTATAATCATCAATTTTGGAAAAAGTTTCGTAAGGCTGTAAAGGAGGCAAATCCGGATGCTATTATTCTTGCGGAGCATTATGGTAGTGCAAAGGATTGGCTGCAAGGTGATGAGTGGGATACCATTATGAATTACGATGCCTTTATGGAACCAGTTACTTGGTATCTTACGGGTATGGAGAAGCACAGCGATGGTCAAAAGCCGGAGCTATGTGGTAATGCAGAGGTTTTTGTAGCATCCATGAAGCACCAGATGTTACAGATGCATACTCCGTCTTTAATGGTGTCTATGAACGAATTGTCCAATCATGACCATTCCAGATTCCTGACCAGAACAAACCGTGTGGTGGGGCGAGTGAGTCATCTTGGGCATGAGGCAGCAGAGAGAAATGTCAATGAAGCGGTCATGCGACAGGCAGTAGTGATGCAGATGACATGGATGGGAGCTCCAACCGTTTATTATGGTGATGAGGCCGGGGTTTGTGGATTTACTGATCCGGATAATCGCAGAACGTATCCTTGGGGAAATGAAAATCAGGAGCTTCTTGATTTTCATAAGAAAGCAATTGATATTCATAAAAGAAGTAGTGCATTAAGAACAGGCTCATTGCTGCTCCTGCATGGGGCAAATCATGTTGTTGCTTATGCGAGATTTGATGAAAATGAAACTGTTGTCACGGTAATTAACCGTGGGGAAGACAAAAACGAACTTACGATACCGGTATGGAGGGCAGAAGTTCCGAAACAGTGTGAAATGGAGCAGATCCTTTATACTTATGCAAGTGGGTATACTGAGGACACAGTTCTGTTTTCTGTGGATGAAGGACAACTTACTTTGTACATGGGTGAGAATTCTGCAGCAATCCTCAGATACAAAAAATAGTTGCATTATTAAGTGGAATATGATATAAACTATTATTGTCAGATGTAAATCTGACATATGGATGGGTTCCCGAGTGGCCAAAGGGGGCAGACTGTAAATCTGTTAGCAACGCTTTCGGTGGTTCGAATCCACCTCCATCCATTTCTATATGATAAATCATGCCGCAGTGGCGGAACTGGCAGACGCACAGGACTTAAAATCCTGCGGGACTTATACTCCCGTACCGGTTCGATTCCGGTTTGCGGCATTTTGAGAAATGTTGGAAGCATTTCTCTATTTTTTTATACGGATAAATATGATATAAATGAAATAGAGGTTAGAAGGTGAATGTTTTGAATATTCTAATCACATTGTTGGTTATAGTGATGGTGTATCTGTATCTTATTGCACCGAGAATGTTTGGGAAACCGGAACGGTCTGCATTTTATGGGGTTCATTATGCACACAGGGGATTGTTTGACAATGAATCCGATGCGCCGGAAAATTCACTTGCAGCATTCCGAAAAGCAGTGGAAAAAGGCTATGGAATTGAATGTGATGTTCGTCTGACAAAGGACGGAATTCCTGTGGTTTTTCATGATGCGTCTCTAAAAAGAATGTGTGGATTAAAGGCTTTGCTTGCGGAATATACTTGGAAAGAGTTGCAAGATATAAAATTAGGGAAATCCAAAGAAAGAATACCGAGCTTGGAGCAGGTATTGAAAGTGGTTGATGGGAAAGTTCCACTTATTATTGAGTATAAGTTGGATGATACGGATATGAAGGTGTGCGAAAAGGGGAATGTGATCTTGGAAAACTATCCGGGCGTCTATTGTGTAGAATCCTTTCAGCCATTTGCATTGCTTTGGTATCGTAAAAACCGGCCAGATATTGTTCGTGGGCAATTAAGTCAAGACTTCTCGAAAACGAATAAAAAGGGAATCCGATATTGGATTTTGACACATCTTTTAACCAATTTTTTGACGAGACCGGATTTTATCGCTTATAACCACAGAGATGCAGGGAAGCTTTCACGTCGTATCTGCAGCAAACTTGGAGCGATGTCCGTAGCATGGACAGTCAGAAGCGAGAAACAATATAGAGATAACAGGACTCAGTTTGATTTGTTTATCTTTGATAGTTTTATAATGAATAAGGAGGAAAAGGAATGAAAGACACAATGATTACAGATTCTATTTTATATGTAGGGGTGGATGACAAGACATTGGATTTGTTTGAAAGCCAGTATATCATTCCAAACGGGGTTTCTTATAATTCTTATGTTATTTTGGATGAAAAGGTTGCTGTTATGGATACCGTAGATGCAAGGGCAACACAGGAGTGGCTGACCAATCTGGAACATGTATTAGGTGATAGGGTAGTTGATTACTTGATTGTCTCTCATATGGAGCCGGACCACGCTGCAAATATTAAAAATTTGATGGATAAATACCCAAATCTCCAAGTGGTTGGTAATGCAAAAACTTTTGTTATGATATCACAGTTTTTTGATGTGGAGTTAGAGGACCGAGCTGTTGTTGTAAAGGAAGGAGACGTCTTAAATCTTGGCAAACACAGCCTACAATTTTTTATGGCACCAATGGTTCATTGGCCGGAGGTCATGGTGTCCTATGAACAGACAGAGAAGATTCTGTTTTCGGCAGATGGTTTTGGTAAGTTTGGTGCATTGGATACAGAAGAGGCTTGGACCTGTGAGGCAAGACGTTATTACTTTAATATCGTAGGGAAATATGGCGCACAAGTGCAGGCATTACTCAAAAAGGCTGCAAGCTTGGATATTCAGATGATTTGTCCGCTTCATGGTCCGATTTTGAAAGAAAATTTGGGATATTATATCGGGAAATATGATATTTGGAGCAAATATGAACCAGAGGACGAGGGTGTATTTATAGCCTATGCTTCTATTCATGGAAACACTGCAAAAGCGGCACAAAAGTTGGCTGAAATCCTGAAGGAAAAGGGTGCAAATCGAGTTGCAATCGCTGATCTTTCACGAGATGATATGGCTGAGGCAGTAGAAGATGCGTTCCGTCATAGCAAATTGGTTGTGGCATCATCCACCTATGATGGAGGTTTATTCCCATGTATGGAAGATTTCCTGGCACATTTAAAAGCTAAAAACTATCAGAAGAGAACCGTGGGCATGATTGAAAACGGCAGTTGGGCTCCGATGGCAGCAAAGAAGATGAAGGAATATTTCGAGGGAATGAAAAATATTACAGTCTGCGAACCGGTTGTTAGCATTAAGTCTACCATGAAACCGGATGACTTGGGTGTGATGGAAGAGTTGGTAAATCAATTATTATAAGAAATGTAAGGCTCTGAAGG
>JAZRND010000039.1:0-47409 GCA_045648005.1 Faecalimonas sp.
CCCAAGGGTTGGGCTGTTCGCCCATTAAAGCGGTACGCGAGCTGGGTTCAGAACGTCGTGAGACAGTTCGGTCCCTATCCGGCGTGGGCGTAGGATATTTGAGAGGAGCTGCCCTTAGTACGAGAGGACCGGGGTGGACTGGCCGCTGGTGTATCTGTTGTTCTACCAAGAGCATGGCAGAGTAGCCAAGCCGGGACGGGATAAACGCTGAAGGCATCTAAGCGTGAAGCCCCCCTCAAGATGAGATATCCCAACGTAAGTTGTAAGACCCCTTGAAGACGACGAGGTAGATAGGACAGAGGTGGAAGTGCAGTAATGCATGTAGCTGACTGTTACTAATAGGTCGAGGGCATAACCAATAGGTGATAGGAACAAGAAAGATGGATGAAGAGATTTGTATGTGGTTTTGAAGGTATAGAAATATGTACCTATTGCTAGTTAAAAGAAGCACGTCTTTAAGGAAGTTATTTTCCCAAGTCGTGTTTATTTTAAAAATATGAGCAAAGTAAAATATATAGGGGATTGGTCAAATGGTATGATAGGAGTCTCCAAAACTTTTGGTGGGGGTTCGATTCCCTCATCCCCTGTTTAGTGAAGAAAGGCAGTCAACATGGTTGAGTGTCTTTTTTTGTAAAAATTAAAACTTAAAGTGAAAAACATTTCAGGCTGTGATACAATAGACATACGAACACGTAAGGAGATAAGAAAACTATGCAACCAGAATACAAAGCAGATGAATTGTTTGGTATGGATGATATGAAAGATAATGAGGAAACAAATTATAGAAGTAAAAAATTTGAACGTATCGTGGAGTTCTCACCAGAGATGAGTGCATACAGAGAAGAACTACGTAAGGTTCTTCACACATTGGATACTGTGGGTGCAAGAGGCTTAATTTTTGATACAGTCTTATTAGTTGCAATTGATGATGGGTGGGGATTTTCAGAGCTTGTTGAGATGATTTCATATGAATTACAAGAAGCATTTGATTTACAACATGCAATTATCCGTAAAACAAAAGAAAAATATGTTACAGATAAAAGAGAAGGTAGTTGGAGCAGACAACAGGAAAGAATTGAACAATTGTCTGAACGAGCAAATAGAGGAGAGCGCTTTGCAGTGTTGACCTATGATTTGTCAGATGCTATGCCACAGTTTGGGACTCCAGAATTTATAAAGAAGATTTTGGATATTAAACGCCGTGCAAAAGATGTTGTGGTTGTTTTCCGTATACCATACGTAAATCACAAAACATTGCAAACATATGAGCATATGTTTGATGATGTTATGTCTGTTCGAACATTGGCAATACCACCTGTTTCAGTTGAGAATATGGTAATGTATTTACGAGAAAAGATTCATAAAATGGGCATCCATATAGGAAGTGAATGTGATGATGTCTTGGAACAATGGATATGTCAAGAAAAATCAGAAGGCGTGTTCCACGGATATCAAACTTTGGACAAGATGGTGACAGAACTTTTCTATCAGAAAGCCTTAAATGCCGATAATGAAGATACTGAATGTGATATGTCCTTGGTTGTCAAAGAGGATATACAGAAGATGCTCAATTATCCAGTGGAAACAGGGGATGCATATCAACTACTCAATGATCTAATTGGAATGGTACAACTGAAAAACTCAATTAGAGAGATAGTAGCTCAACTTAAACTTCAAAAACAAATGGAAGAAAAAGGAAAAAATGTTGAAAGACCCACATTACATATGATGTTTGTAGGAAATCCGGGAACTGGTAAAACAACAGTTGCAAGAATTATCGGACGCATTTTTAAACAGGAGGGACTTCTCCAAAAGGGGCATTTTATTGAAACAACCGGCAATGGCTTGATTGTTGGGAACGTTCAGTCTACAATGGAAAATATGCGAAATCTCTGTCGAGATTCCTATGGCTCTATACTGTTTATCGATGAAGCTTATGGTATTAATATTGGTCATAGCTCGGGAAATGTAAGTGATGAGATTTTACCAACCCTTGTAGCAGAAATGGAAAATCATCGAGATGATATGTGTGTTATTTTGGCTGGATACAAAGATGAAATGGAACAATTTGTAAAACAAAACTCCGGATTAAAGAGTCGTATTCCACATGTTTTGGAATTCCCTAACTACACAAGAGAAGAATTAATCGCAATTTTCTTTAAGATGCTAGAAGGAAAATTTGAATATGAAAGCGACTTAAAAGAAGCCTTGCATGATTATATTCTAAATATTCCAGATGAAAACTTGAATGACAGAGAATTCAGCAATGCAAGATTTATTCGAAATTTGTATGAAAGACTGTGGGGGAAGGCAGCGTATCGTATCAGTCAATCGGAAGATAAACTACTTTTGCTAAAGAAAGAAGATATGGTATGTGTTGTAGAAGAGGAAGACTTTCAAACAATGGTTAACGAAAAAAACAAAAAGCGAATGGGATTTACATTTGAATAGGGAGAAATCATGACATATATTGAATTTTTTGATAAAACATCACTTGAAAATATCTGTGCGTGTTTGACAGATGCTCCTGAACGCGTGATATTTGTTGGTGATGACGCAGAACTGATGAACCGTTACAAAGAGAATTACAAAAAAGTTTTTTCAAAACGAGATGAAAATATCGAATTTGTATGTCGGAAAATCATTAAAGGGAATGTAGATAATATCATAGAAGTACTTACCAAGATTATAAATGAGTATGAAAACTGTGTGTTTGGCATAACTGGTGGAGATGAAATGTTAATGTTAGCGCTCGGAATTGTCTATGAGAGATATAGTCACAAAAACATCCAGATACACAAGTTTGGTATCGAAGATAACCATATTTTTGATTGTGACAAAGATGGGAATACTGTTTATAAAGAAACACCTCAACTGACCGTAAAAGAGAATGTGCAAATTTATGGTGGCGATGTTGCGATTGGAGATATCTGGGAGAAAAAAACATATCTGTGGGATATGAATGCAGACTTCTTGAGAGATATTGAAACTATGTGGTCTATATGCAAGTACGGTGTGGGGACTTGGAATAAGCAAATGACGATGTTTGAGTCCATTGACGAGGTAGGAAGTGTTACAAATAATGGAATGACTGTAACAGTAAATGTTTCTGACTTGCATGATTATATGGAAAAGAATAAGATTTCCTACAGGATGATATTTGGTATTATCAATAAACTACGTCGTGAAGGATTGTTGACAGCTTATGTAGAAACTCAAGATGAGATTAGTGTGTCATATAAAAATTTGCAAGTGAGAAAATGCTTGACCAAAGCCGGACAAGTTTTAGAAATGAAAATCTACGCAACAGCAAGAGCAGTTAAGGACACAGAGGGAGTTCCGGTTTATCATGATGTGATGAATGGAGTAGTCATTGATTGGGATGGTATACTTCACGAGAAAAATGCAAGATTCTTTGATACAAAGAACGAAATAGATGTGCTTCTTATGAAGGACATGGTTCCTATTTTTATTTCTTGCAAGAATGGTAGTTTCGATATGGAAGAACTATATAAGCTGAATACGGTGGCAGAACGTTTTGGAGGAAAGTATTCCAAGAAAGTGTTAGTTGCTACGCGCCTCAATAAACTTGGTGAGACTGGGAAATACATTAGACAGCGTGCAAAGGATATGGATATTCACATTCTGGAAGGTGTACAGAGTATGGATGACATAACATTGGAAGAAGAAATTAGAAATTTGTAGTAACATGAGGAAACACTATGAGAAAAATTGGAATCAATTTTCAAAATACAGATGAACTGACATCGGAACAGCAGGTGCAACTCTTGGCTGAATTGGGGGTTCAAGGTACGTTTACAGGAATGCGTGAAGTGGAGGAACAAGAACGATTAGCAAATCTATTTGCAAAGTATAATATTGCATATGAGAATCTACATGCACCATTCAGACCAATTAATGATATTTGGTTAGATTCGGAAGTCGGGGAAAATGTGTATCAAGGTTTGATTGAATGTGTGGAGCGTTGCGCACAATTTAGTATTCCAACTATGGTAATACATATGTCATCTGGAAATACACCACCACCGGTTACCGATTTGGGACGTATGCGATATGAAGGAATTATTGAGCATGCAGCTAAAAAGAATGTGGTGCTGGCGTTTGAAAATTTGCGAAAACTTTCACATTTGGCTTGGGTTTTTGAAACCTTCCAAGATCATGATACAGTAAAATTCTGTTGGGATTCCGGACATCAACAATGCTATACACCTAATATTCCTTTTATGAAACTTTATGGAGATAAACTCCAGGCACTTCATTTGCATGACAATTATGGTATTCTGTATCAGGACGACCATTTGTTGCCATTTGACGGAGTTGGAAATTTTGATGAGATCTCAAAAGCAATCAAAGAAAGTGGATACGAGGGTACTATTATGCTTGAAGTTGCAAGAGGGAACCACGAAAGGTATCAAATCCCAATTCGAGAATATTTAGAACAAGCTGCAGAAAAAGTCAAACGATTAGTAAAAATGATAGATGAGGCATAAAGCAAAATCTCGCGCATCGAATCGGTGCACGAGATTTTTTGTATCTTATTGATATGGTTTTTGTTTTTCAAAATTTGCTTCGGAAGTTAATTGAATGCCTAACTTTTTAAATTGCTTCATATCAACTGTAGAAAGCATTACGGAAGAATGTGCTTGACATCCTTGCAATTTTGGGATTTGCTCCAATGCCAGTTGTGCATTTTTGTCTGTGGCAGCACAGATTGAGAGCGCAATCAAAACTTCGTCAGTATGCAATCTTGGATTGCGACTGCCAAGGTAATTAGTTTTTAATTTTTGTATCGGCTCAATAACTGTTGGAGAGATGAGATGTAATTCATCACTTAATCCAGCCAATGTTTTTAAAGCATTTAACAATAAGGCGGCAGATGCACCTAATAACTTTGTGGTTTTTCCGGTAATAATTGTACCATCTTCCAACTCTAAAGCAGTTGCAGGGCTTCCCGTTTCTTCTGCACGAGTCAGGGCCGCTTGTATCACTTTTCGTTCTTCGATTGTGATATGGGCTTGATTCATCAATAATTTGATTTTATATACTTCTTCTTCAACGGATGTGCCTTCAGCAAGACCTTTCAATGCAGAATAGTATCTGCGGATAATTTCTTGGTTTGAAGCTTCACGACAAACATCGTCGTCGCAAATGCAGTTTCCGACCATATTTACGCCCATGTCTGTTGGAGATTTGTAAGGGTTCTCCCCATAAATTTTTTCAAAAATAGCATCCAACACCGGGAAGATTTCTACATCTCGATTATAATTAACCGTAGTAACGCCATATGCATCCAAATGGAATGGGTCAATCATATTTACATCATTTAAATCTGCAGTTGCAGCTTCATATGCAAGGTTAATAGGATGCTTCAGTGGAATGTTCCAAATCGGGAATGTTTCAAATTTAGCATATCCCGCGTGAATTCCGCGTTTGTGCTCATGATAAAGCTGTGAAAGGCAAGTTGCCATTTTACCGCTTCCAGGACCAGGAGCAGTAATAATAACTAATGGTCTACTTGTTTCAATATAATCATTTTTCCCATATCCGTCATCGCTGACAATAAGTGGTATATTGGAAGGATATCCTTCAATGTTGTAGTGTGTATAGACCTTGATTTTTAATTTTTCAAGACGCGCCTTAAAATGGTCGGCGCTAGTTTGGCCGGAGTATTGCGTAATGACAACGCTACCTACATATAAACCTTGTTCTTGAAAAGAGTTCATCAATCGTAAAACGTCAGTATCGTAGGTAATCCCCAAGTCGCCACGAATTTTATTCTTTTCAATATCCCCAGCACTGATTACGATTACGATTTCAGCTTGGTCCGACAGTTGCATTAAAAGCTTTAGTTTGCTATCAGGAGCAAAGCCAGGAAGAACTCGAGAAGCATGATAGTCGTCAAATAGCTTGCCTCCAAACTCCAGATAGAGTTTGTTATCAAAGTGATTGATTCTTTCTCGAATATGTTCGGATTGCAGTTGTAAGTATTTTTCATTATCAAATCCAATTTTCATAAGTGTTTTCCTTACCTTAATTTGTTTGCTTCCAGTCGGAATAATAAACTACCGTAATAGTATACTACAAAACGTATGGCTTTATCTAGTCCTAATAGACGGAAATTTCAGAAAAATTTAGAAAAGTTTCACAATGTTTTGGTTGATTTATAGTATGGCAATCTTTATAATGAAGAAGTGTATGATTTAGGAGGATAAAGATGGAAAACAACCAGAATAATAAACCGCAAAAAAATGACAAAAAAGGCATGTTGTTAGTCATTCTCGTGAGTTTGATTACAGCATTACTTGTCATGGGGTTATTTAATATGGCCGGAAAGGCTAGTACAGAAGAAATTCCTTATAACCAGTTTTTGGAAATGTTGGAAGAAGGAAAAGTTGATGAGGTTGCTATCGCAAGCAACCAATTGATTATCAAGCCGAAGTCTGAATTACCGGATAATCAGTGGGGTCAGATATTTCGGAATTTTGAAATGACTTATTATACGGGTATTGTGGAGGATGAGACCACTCTATCTGCTAGATTAGAAAAAGCAAATGTCACATATTATTCCGAAATTCCAGATACTGCATCAGCTATTTTTTGGAATTTTGTTTTGACTGTTATTCTTCCATTTGGCGCCATTTTCCTTTTCATGAGTTTCATGATGAAGAAAATGTCCAAGGGCGGAGGTATTATGGGCATTGGCAAAAGTAATGCCAAAATGTATGTGGAACAATCTACCGGTGTCACATTTAAGGATGTGGCAGGACAAGATGAAGCGAAAGAGTCTTTGCAGGAAGTAGTAGATTTCTTGCATAATCCAAAAAAATATACTGAAGTTGGCGCAAAATTGCCGAAGGGTGCTTTGCTTGTAGGACCACCGGGGACGGGTAAAACTTTATTAGCAAAAGCGGTGGCAGGAGAAGCAAAGGTACCATTTTTCTCTGTTTCGGGCTCTGAATTTGTAGAAGTGTATGTAGGTGCAGGAGCTTCAAGAGTGCGTGATTTATTTAAACAGGCCCAGGCAATGGCACCATGTATTATTTTCATTGATGAGATTGATGCTATCGGTAAGAGCCGAGACAACGTGATGGGTGGCAACGATGAACGTGAGCAAACCTTGAATCAGATCCTTTCAGAAATGGATGGCTTCGACAGTGATAAAGGATTATTGCTTTTGGCGGCTACCAACAGACCCGAAATTTTGGATCCGGCACTCTTAAGACCGGGACGTTTTGATAGACGTATTATTGTAGATAAGCCGGATTTAAAAGGTAGAATTGATACTTTAAAAGTGCATTCAAAAGATGTAAGATTGGACGAAACAGTTGACTTGGAGGCGATTGCGCTTGCAACATCCGGTGCAGTTGGTTCGGATTTGGCTAACATGATTAACGAAGCTGCAATTAACGCAGTTAAACATGGAAGACGAGTGGTTTCGCAATCCGATTTATTTGAAGCGGTAGAAGTTGTGCTTGTCGGCAAAGAAAAGAAAGACCGTATTATGAACGCCGAAGAAAGACGTATTGTATCATATCATGAGGTTGGTCATGCTTTAGTCAGCGCCCTTCAAAAAGATGCAGAACCGGTACAAAAAATTACTATTGTTCCAAGAACTATGGGAGCGTTGGGATACGTCATGCAAACGCCGGAAGAGGAAAAATACCTGAATACCAAGAAAGAATTAGATGCTATGCTGATTGGTTTATTGGCAGGACGTGCAGCTGAAGAATTGGTTTTTGATACGGTTACAACCGGAGCAGCCAATGATATTGAACGTGCGACCAAGTTGGCAAGGGCTATGGTTACACAGTATGGTATGTCGGAACATTTCGGACTTATGGGATTAGAATCTGTGCAAAGCCGCTATTTAGATGGACGTGCAGTACTCAACTGTGGGGAAGCAACAGCCAGTGAAATCGACCAAGTTGTTATGCAGATGCTAAAAGATGCATATGAAGAAGCAAAGAGGCTGCTTTCAGACAACCGCACGGCTCTTGATAAGATTGCTGCATATTTGATTGAACAAGAAACAATTACTGGGAAAGAATTTATGGAAATATTCCATGAAGTGCAAGGACTTGATGATACAGAAAATGCTTTGCTGGAAATTGCTTTTGAAGAAGAATAAAAATGATACATCCTCAAATATTGAGAATTTGGGGATGTATTTTTTTGCATAAAAGTGTATAATAAATGAAATGGTATAAAAAGGGAGGATTTTGTATGAAAATCATAATTTCACCGGATTCATTTAAAGGAAGTTGTTCGGCTATTGAGGTGGCTAATTATATAAAAGAAGCAGTACAGGAGGTAAACCCTTCTGTCGAGTTTGTGACCATGCCGGTTGCAGATGGTGGAGAAGGAACTATTGATGCTATCACTAGTTGTGTAGAGGCTGAAATTTATGAAGTGGAAGTGTGTAATCCACTTGGAAAACAAATCACAGCAAAGTATGCAATTCTAAAGGAAAGTCAAACAGCTGTCATTGAGATGGCACAAGCTTCCGGTTTGCCGCTCTTGCAAGCAGACGAGAGAAATCCTTTGCTTGCAACTACATATGGAACAGGGCAATTGATGAAAGATGCTTTGGATAAAGGATGCAAAAAAATGATTATCGGAATTGGCGGTTCTGCTACCAATGACGGTGGTGCAGGTGCATTGATGGCATTAGGTGCTTCCTTCAAAGATGTCAAAGGGGAAGAAATTCCATTAGGCGGCGTGGCTCTTGCAGAATTAGATAATATTGATTTGTGTAATTTTGACAAGCGTTTATTTGATCTTGATATAACAGTTGCCTGCGATGTTACGAACCCACTGACAGGGCCGACAGGAGCATCAGCAGTGTATGGACCGCAAAAGGGAGCCACTCCTGAAATGGTAGACCAATTAGACAAAGCATTGTCACACTTCGCAAACGTGAGTGCAGATAAATTGGGAGAAGACTTTTCAAACTGTCCGGGTGCAGGTGCAGCAGGTGGTATCGGTTTTGCATTGATGGCATATTGCAAAGCGAAATTCGCAGCAGGTATTGATATTGTACTTGATGTATGTGGATTTGAAAAAGAATTGGAAGACACAGATCTTGTGATTACTGGCGAGGGAAGGATTGATGGCCAATCCGTGTGTGGCAAGGTGTTGTATGGTATAGGTATGCGTGCAAAAGAAAAGAAGGTTCCAGTCATTGCTTTTGGCGGAGCTGTATTGCCAGATAGTGAGAAACTGTTAGAATGTGGTATTAAAGCAATGTTCAGTACAGCAAATGGACCAATGACTTTGGAACATGCAATGCAAAATACAGAGAAGTTATTAAAGCAAAGTGTGAAAAATGTAATGCGAGTATTTTTTATGGGAAAGAAGGAACAATAAGATGAAAGTGTTGTTACCATATGGAAAAGAGCATTTTGAAGTTGCATTAGAAGACAATCGAGTAAATGCAGTGTTATTGTCAGAATTAGAAGAATATGTGCCAGAAAAAAGCCAAGAAGAATTGGTTAGAGAGGCTTTGATGAATCCAATTGGCACAGAGAGATTATCAGAACTTGCAAGAGGAAAAGAGAAAGTTGTCATTATTGCATCAGACCATACAAGACCAGTCCCAAGTAAAATTATTATGCCGATGATGCTAGAAGAAATTAGAAAGTATAATCCAAATGCAGACATCACTATTTTGATTGCAACTGGTTGCCATCGTGGTATGACAAAGGACGAATTGGCAAGCAAATTCACACCGGAAATTATGCAAAATGAGAAGATTATGATGCATGACTGTGACGAGACAGATATGATGGTAGACATTGGTGAGTTACCGTCAGGAAGTCGTTTGGTAGTGAACAAATTGGCATACGAAGCAGATTTGCTTGTGTCGGAAGGCTTTATTGAACCACATTTCTTTGCAGGATTTTCTGGAGGAAGAAAGAGTGTTTTACCGGGCGTATGTTCTAGAACCACAGTTATGTGCAATCACTGTTCAAAATTTATTGATGACAGTCATGCGCGTACAGGTATTTTGGAGAATAATCCAATTCATGAAGATATGATTTATGCAGCTAAAAAGGCAAATCTAGCTTTCATTTGCAATGTAGTAATCAATTCCAAAAAAGAAGTGATTTATGCGGTTGCAGGAAAAGAGAGAGAAGCGCACCTTGCAGGCTGCGAATTTTTGGGATCAAAATGTATTGCAGAGCATGTATACAGCGACATTGTTATTTCCACCAATGGTGGTTATCCGTTAGACCAGAATATTTATCAGGCAGTAAAAGGTATGACTGCAGCAGAAGCTACCGTAAAAGAAGGTGGCGTTATCATTATGCTTGCAAAATCCAATGATGGACATGGTGGTCAGGTATTTTATGACACCTTTAAAAACGAACCGGATGTGGACCGTATGATGAAACTGTTCTTGTCGCGAGCAGCGGCAGAGACTATTCCAGATCAGTGGCAATCACAGATATTTGCTCGAATTTTACAGAGAGCTACGGTTATCTATGTATCAGATTGTGAAGACCAAATGGTACGTGATTTACATATGATTCCGGCAAAAGACATAGATAGTGCATTAAAAATGGCAGAAGATATTTTGCAGAATCCACAGGCAACAATTACGGTAATCCCGGACGGAGTAGCTGTGATAGTGAAATAATGAGGGACTTTATGTTTCATATTGAAGAAGAGTTAAAAAAACTTCCCGCAAAACCGGGCGTTTATCTCATGCATGATGAGAAGGACAACATTATATATGTGGGCAAAGCCATTAGCCTAAAGAATCGGGTGCGCCAGTATTTTCAAACTAGCCGCAATAAGGGGGCTAAAATTGAACAAATGGTATCCCATATTCATCGGTTTGAATATATTGTGACGGATTCGGAATTAGAGGCATTAGTATTAGAATGTAATCTTATCAAGGAGCATCGCCCTAAATATAACACTATGTTGATGGATGATAAGGGATATCCCTTTATCAAGGTTACAGTGAATGAGGACTATCCTCGTGTCATGATGGCACGCACCATGGAAAAAGACAAAGCAAAATATTTTGGGCCATATACTAGTGCAGGTGCAGTGAAAGATACTATTGAGTTGATACGTAAATTGTACCATGTCAGAAATTGTAGTCGACAATTGCCACGAGATATAGGGAAAGAACGGCCATGCCTTAATTATCATATTAAGCAATGTATGGGGCCGTGCCAAGGTTACATTTCGCAGGAAGAATACAGAAGCTTTATTGACAAGGTCCTTCGTTTTTTGAGTGGGCATTATGACGAGGTTTTGCATGAGTTGAAAACCAAGATGGATGAGGCTTCGCAAAATATGGAATTTGAACGCGCTATTGAATATCGTGAGTTGATACAGAGTGTCAATCAAATTGCACAAAGACAGAAGATTACCGATAGTAGTATGGAAGACCGCGATATTTTGGCAGTCGCAAAAGATAAAGAAGATGCGGTTGTTCAAATGTTTTTTATCAGAGGTGGCAGATTAATCGGCCGAGATCATTTCTTCCTTCATCAGGTTGTAGACGAAAAGGAAGAAGAGTTGCTTGCAACTTTTATCAAACAGTTTTATGCAGGTACGCCATTTATTCCGGCTGAACTCATGATACAGACAGAAGTGGAAGAACATAAACTTCTGGAAGAATGGTTAACCAAGAAACGGGAGCATCGAGTATACATTCGTGTGCCAAAGAAGGGCGAAAAAGAAAAACTGGTAGAATTAGCTCGCAAAAATGCAGAATTGATTTTAAATACAGATAAAGAACGATTAAAAAGAGAAGAAGGGCGCACCATAGGTGCAGTGAAGGAAATAGCATCCCTTTTGGGCCTTTCAAATATTGTGCGGATGGAAGCTTTTGATATTTCTAATACTAGCGGTTATGCTTCTGTGGGTTCCATGGTTGTGTACGAAAAGGGAAAGCCAAAGCGCACAGATTATCGCAAGTTTAAAATTAAAAGTGTCCATGGTTCAGATGATTATGCCAGTATGAAAGAAGTGCTGACTAGGCGTTTCAGTCATGGTTTGGAGGAAATGGAAGAGGAAACAACTATAGGAGCATTTGCATCATTTCCCGATTTGATTTTGATGGATGGTGGAAAAGGCCAAGTGAATGTGGCGTTGGAGGTTATGGATGAACTGGGACTTCATATTCCGGTGTGTGGTATGGTTAAAGATGATAATCATCGAACGCGAGGCTTATATTTTAACAACAAGGAACTTCCTATATCCCGAGATTCAGAATGTTTCAAATTGATTACCCGCATACAAGATGAAGCGCATCGTTTTGCAATTGAATTTCACAGGCAGTTGCGAAGTAAAGGTCAGGTTCATTCTATTTTAGACGATATTGCGGGAATTGGACCGACACGCAGGAAAGCTTTAATGAAATATTTTAGAAACATAGAAGAAATTAAAAATGCAAGTGTAGAGGAGCTTGCAGCAGTTCCAACAATGAATGCGAAAGCTGCTTTGGAAGTATATAAATTTTTTCACTAGAAGAGAAAGAGAGGGTATCATATGCCAGGTGTAAAACTTACAGATTTTGTGGAAAAAATGAATTTAAAAAATGCAACTCCGGATGTGGATTTGGCTGGGAAATTTCTTACTGTGCCAGATGTGAACCGACCTGCGTTGCAGTTGTCAGGATATTTTGATCACTTTGATTCAGAACGTGTGCAGATTATTGGTTATGTGGAAAATTCTTATTTGCAAACGATGACATTGGAACGTAAAAAGGAAATTTTTGCTCAATTGTTATCTTACGGAGTTCCATGTATTATTTTTACAGCAGACATTCTTCCGGAAGAGGAGTTGCTCAAACAGGCAAATGAAAGTGGAACGCCAATCTTTACCACTTCAAAGAAAGCATCACCGCTACTTGCAGAAGTGGTTCGTTGGCTTAATGTGCAGATGGCACCATGTATTTCCATTCACGGCGTTTTGGTGGATGTGTACGGCGTTGGTGTATTGATACGAGGGGAAAGTGGTATCGGTAAGAGCGAAGTAGCTCTGGAACTGATTAAGCGTGGTCACCGTTTAGTAACAGATGACGCTGTAGAAATCAGAAAAGTCAGTGATGAAACATTAGTAGGAAGTGCACCAAATATTACAAAACACATGATTGAACTTCGCGGTATTGGCATTGTAGACGTGAAGTCCTTGTTCGGTGTACAGAGCGTAAAAGAAACACAAAACATTGATTTGGTTATTACTCTGGAAGAATGGGAAAAGACAAAGGAATACGATAGACTTGGATTGGAAGAAGAGTATACAGAATTTCTTGGAAATAAGGTACAATGTCATACTATTCCGATTAGACCGGGACGAAATCTGGCAGTGATTGTAGAGTCTACGGCAATTAACCATAGACAGAAACAAATGGGATACAATGCGGCACAAGAATTATACAGACGTTTGCAAGAAAGTTTACATCAAAGGGAGATATAGTATGAAATATTGTTTTGGCATAGATATTGGCGGAACCACTGTAAAGATGGGGCTTTTCCAGGAAGATGGCACACTTTTAGATAAGTGGGAAATTCCAACAAATAAAGAAAATCAGGGTGCAAGCATACTTCAGGATATTGCAGCCGCCATTCACGAAAAATTAGAACAAAAATCAATTAACAAAAAAGACGTGATAGGTGTTGGCGCGGGTGTTCCTGCCCCAGTGACAAAATTAGGGCAAGTGGAAAGAACCGTGAATCTAGGATGGGGGCCAAAGGAAGTTAAGAAAGAATTAGAATCTCTTATCGAGCTACCGGTAAAGGTAGGTAATGACGCCAATGTGGCTGCATTGGGAGAAATGTGGCAAGGAGGCGGAAAAGGATATGAAGATTTGGTTATGCTGACATTAGGAACCGGGGTAGGCGGCGGTGTTGTCATAAATGGAAACATCGTAGTTGGCGCCCACGGAGGTGGCGGAGAAATCGGCCATATTTGTGTAAATTACGAAGAGACAGATTGCTGTGGCTGTGGAAAACAAGGTTGCCTAGAACAGTATGCATCAGCAACAGGAATTGCCAAGTTGGCCAATAAGTATGGGATGACCGGTGCAACTGCCAAGGATGTTTTTGACGCGGTGAAAGCCGGAGATAAACTAGCTATTCGGATAGCAGAAGAATTCGGCAATTATTTGGGTCACGCACTTGCAAACGTTGCCACAGTTTTAGACCCAGAAGTATTTGTGATTGGCGGAGGGGTCTCAAAAGCAGGAGAAATTTTATTAGATTTTGTTAAAAAACCATATCTAGAGAAAGCTTTCTTTGGTAACAAAGATACCAAATTTGCTCTGGCACAACTGGGAAATGACGCAGGTATTTACGGAGCTGCAAAATTGGCATTGGAAAGATAGATAAAAATATGGCGCTGATTCATGAATTGAATCAGCGCCTTGTTTGTTTTATTGAGTAGTTGTTCCTGCCGGTGTCTCCGGTGCTGCCGGTGCATGTTGTCCAGGACAAGTTTCTGTAGTTGAAGAAGTACCTTTTGCAAAATATTCTGTGTACTTGTTTGGACAAGCGTCTGTTGCAAGTAAACCAGTGTCTTTGCAATAAGTTTTACGGAAAACGTCATCCGGTATTTCAAAATTGACAGATTTATATTTTTTGGCTTTATTGATACGTTCCATCACCTTACGCCAAATTACTAAATGATAACTTTCATTTCCATCGATTTCTTGATTGTCGTCATAACCTGTCCAAATAGAACCAGTTAAATAAGGTGTATATCCGGAATACCACAAGTCTCTGGTGTCTGTGGTTGTACCGGTCTTTCCTGCACAAACCATACCAGATAATCTGCCCATACGACCTGTACCATATTTCATAACATCTTCCATGGCACTGGTTATCAATGCTGCAGTACTTGCTTTCATTGCGGTATGTGTGCTAGGCACGTTTTCGTACAATAGATTTCCGTCATTATCATAAATGTGTGTGTACAGGATTGGTTCTGTATAAGTTCCCAAATTTGCAATTGATGCATAGGCTGCTGTTAATTCCAAGTTATAAACACCATAGGTAATACCGCCCAAACATACTGCCTGGCCCAAATCTCTTTTCGAATCCAAGGTGGTTAAAGCAAAATTTTTAGTCAAATACTCAAATCCAAGGGTTGGAGTGATTTCTGTATATTTCTTTACGGTACATACGTTAGCCGATTCTTGGATACATGTACGAATAGACATATTGCCACGATAGCCACCCCACCAATTCTTGACAAGAGTTCTGTCTGCATCGGAATAGTGGAAAGGTGAGTCCAGAATCTGGGTTGCCAAAGTATTGTTTTTAACATCTATTGCCGGAACGTAGGTGGACAGCACTTTGAAACAAGAACCAGGTTGTCTTGCGGACTGGGTTGCACGGTTCAAGGTCATATTTGATGTTTTCTCACCACGACCGCCAACCATAGCTTTTACGTGTCCTGTTTTTTGGTCCATAATTACCAGAGAAGCCTGTGGTTGAGGAGATAATGTAATGTTGGTGTAAACAATATCATCCGGCGTGCCTTTTAATGTGGAAATAAATTCTTCCAACATGGCATTTGCTTTGTCCTTTGAAGGGAAGGTTGTGCCATAAGGTCCGTATTCCGTTCCGTTATATTCTTTTACATAATCACCAAATGCATTGTGGTCATAATGTTTTTGAGAACCATCTTGATGTACGATGGAAATGGCACCGCTGACTGTCCATTCCACCTTGGAAGGGTAGTTGGATTCACGATTCATTTCTTCTTCACAAATGGTCTGCATGGTCGGATCCTGTGTAGACATAATCTTCAGACCACCACTGTACACAGCATTTTGTGCTTGTTCTTTCGAATAGCCTAATTCGTTACAAAGGTCATCGATAACTGCTTTTGCAACTTCATCTAGGAAATAAGAATTTACTGTCAAATTTTCTTTGTATTGAACATTTGCCGTTTGAATTCTCTCATAGACGTTGTCTTTCAAAGCTACATCTATTTCTTCTTGTGTGACGTAGCCTTGTTTTAACATGTCGTTTAAAACTTTTTCACGACGTTTTGCATTAGCCTCCGGATTAGTAATTGGATTATATCCGGATGGGCTCTTGGTGATTGCTGCGATAGTAACGCATTCAGAAAGAGTTAATTCGCTTACATCTTTGTTGAAATAACGTTTGGCTGCTGCTTGAACGCCTAATGTATTTTGCCCAAGATTAATTGTATTTAAGTAGTTTTCCAAAATCTGACTTTTGTCTATTATTTTTTCTACTTGAATTGCAAGGTACAACTCCTGAATCTTTCGTTTCACGCTCTGCCAACGAGATTCCAAGTTGAAGTTTGGAAAGACACTGTTTTTAATGAGTTGCTGTGTAATGGTACTTCCACCTTGAGAAAAGTTTCCGGAAGTAATACCTGTCCACATGGCACGCATAATACCTTTGTAATCCACACCATTGTGTTCTTCAAAACGAGAATCTTCTACGGCAACAAAAGCATCTTGTAGGTCTTGTGGAATTTTATCCAACGAGGTAAATACACGGTTAGAACCTGCGCCGATAAATGTTCCAATTGCAGTAGTTCCGTCATCAGCATAAACTGTGGTTGTGTAAGCAGACGGTTTCAAACTTTCGGCGGTAATCTGTGGCGTGTCATTGATGATTTTCATAAATAGGAGTCCGCCGGCGGTTATACCGAGTATTCCGATACCTAGTACTACTAATAACCATACTTTGGAAAAAGCAGGTAATTGAAATATCGTCTTCTTTTTCTTCTTAGGAGCTCGGCCTTGAAGGGCTTTTCGTCTCCAAGAAGTATTCTTTCTACCATAATCCATGAATATAGCCTCCTTCATTTCGAGAAATATTATACCAAACTTATGTCATGAAATAAAGGGGTAAATAAATTCTTAAGAAAATGTTTTCAAAATTAATAAAATACTGATATAGTAATAGAAAATACCAAAAAAGGTGAAAAGGCATGTTAAAACAATATAAAACGGTATATCAAGGGCGAGAGGATGAGATTATAGAAAAGAAATCTCGCTTTATTGCAACGGTCCGTCCAGTTCATAGCGAAGAAGAGGCACTTGCATTTATAGAAGAAATGAGAAAAAAATATTGGAATGCTACGCACAATTGTTTTGCCTACGTTATAGGAGAACAATTTCAAGTACAACGTTGTAGTGATGACGGGGAACCGAGTGGAACTGCAGGAAAGCCCATGTTAGATGTGCTTCTTGGGGAGGAAATACATGATGTAGCTGTTGTCGTTACCAGATATTTCGGCGGCACTTTGTTGGGCACAGGCGGACTAGTGAGAGCTTATTCCGGTGCCACAAAGGCAGGACTAGAAGCTAGCCTTGTCATTACGAAAAAGCATGGTCAGAAGTTGTCTGTGGGGACAGATTATACAGGGCTTGGGAAAATACAATATATTTTAGGACAACGAGGTATCACTATTTTGAATTCTGTCTACTCGGATAAGGTGGATTTGGAAGTCTTATTGCCGGAGGATGATATTAAACCGATTATGGATGAAATTCGCGAAGGAACCAACGGACAAGCTACCATGGAACTGCAAGAAGAATGTTATTTTGCAAATGTTGAAGGAACTATGAAAATCTTTGAGAACTAGATTAGAAAGGGACTGAATATGAAAACCAAGCGAGAAGATGTAAGAAATATAGCCATTATTGCTCATGTTGATCATGGAAAAACTACATTAGTGGATGAAATGTTAAAACAAAGTGGAGTGTTTCGAGAAAATCAAGAAATCGCAGAACGCGTCATGGATTCTAATGATATTGAAAGAGAACGCGGGATTACAATATTAGCTAAAAATACAGCTATTCACTATAAAGATACCAAAATCAATATTATTGACACTCCCGGTCATGCTGATTTTGGCGGGGAAGTAGAGCGTGTGCTCAAAATGGTCAATGGGGTTATACTAGTAGTGGATGCCTTTGAAGGTGCTATGCCGCAGACAAAATTTGTTCTGAAGAAAGCACTTGAATTAGATCTTCCTGTCATTGTATGTATCAACAAAATGGACAGACCGGAGGCTAGACCAAACGAAGTAATAGATGAAGTGCTGGAATTGTTTATGGATTTGGATGCTTCCGATGAACAGCTAGATTGTCCATTTGTGTATGCATCAGCCAAAGCAGGACACGCCATTTTAGATTTGTCGGATGAACCGGAAAATATGATGCCGTTATTTGAAACTATATTAGAATATATTCCCGCTCCGGAGGGAGATATGGAAGCAGATACCCAAGTGCTTATCAGCACAATTGATTACAACGAATATGTGGGAAGAATCGGCATCGGAAAAGTAGATAATGGAACGATTGCAGTTAATAAGGAAGTGGTGGTTGTAAATGCGCATGACGCTGACAAACAAAAGAAAGTAAAAATTAGCAAACTGTATGAATTTGACGGACTCAATAAGGTGGAAGTAAAAGAGGCAACTGTGGGTGCAATTGTGGCCATCTCCGGCATTCCAGATATTGCGATTGGTGATACCATTTGTTCTTTAGAAAACCCGGTTGCTATACCATTTCAACAGATTTCGGAACCGACCATCGCTATGCAGTTTTTGGTAAACGACAGTCCGTTTGCAGGTCAAGAAGGGAAATTTGTAACTTCACGACATTTGCGTGACCGTTTATTCCGAGAATTAAATACAGACGTCAGCCTTCGCGTGGAGGAGGCAGAAAATACAGATAGTTATAAAGTCTCCGGGCGAGGAGAACTACATTTATCGGTACTTATTGAAAACATGCGCCGAGAAGGCTATGAGTTTGCGGTCAGTAAGGCAGAAGTGCTTTATAAAAAAGACAAAGACGGCAAACTGCTGGAACCGATGGAATTGGCGTATGTAGATGTCCCGGATGAATTTACAGGGACAGTTATCGACAAGTTGAGTCAAAGAAAGGGAGAACTACGCAACATGAGTGCCTCCAATGGAAGCACGACGCGCTTGGAATTTTCTATTCCAGCCAGAGGACTGATTGGATATCGAGGAGAGTTTATGACTGATACCAAGGGAAACGGAATATTAAATACGTCTTTTGATGGATATGCACCATATAAAGGCGATATACAATATCGTAAGCAAGGCTCTTTGATAGCATTTGAAACCGGAGAATCTGTTACTTACGGTCTGTACAGCGCTCAAGAAAGAGGTACTCTATTTATTGGAGCGGGTGAAAAGGTTTATGCCGGCATGGTAGTAGGGCAAAATGGCAAAACGGATGATATAGAGCTGAACGTGTGCAAGACCAAGCATTTGACGAATACACGAGCATCTGGTTCTGATGAAGCATTGCGACTTACAACACCGCGAGTATTGAGTTTGGAAGAAGCTTTAGATTTTATTGAAACAGATGAACTTTTAGAAGTGACACCGAAGAGCTTGCGTATTCGTAAGAAAATATTGGATTCAAGAATGCGAAAAAGAGAGAAAATTCAATAATTGTCAGAAATCTTTGAAGAAAAATAAAAATTATCTCAAATTTTATTGCATGTCCTTTCAACAAAATGTATAATATAAATATAGAATTTATAGCAAAGGAGTTGAATTGCATGAAATTTATTATTAGTGGAAAAAACATCGATGTAACCTCTGGACTACGAGCTTCCATCGAGCAAAAATTAGGAAAGCTGGAAAGATATTTCACTCCTGACACAGAAATTATTGTAACCTTGAGTGTAGAGAAAGAAAGACAAAAAATCGAGGTTACCATACCGGTTAAAGGAACCATCATACGTTCAGAACAGGTGAGCGATGACATGTATGTTTCTATTGACTTGGTAGAAGAAGTGATTGAACGTCAACTTCGGAAGTACAAGAACAAATTGATTGACAAGCACCAGGAAGGTGGAAATTTCAACATGGAGTTTGTAGAACAAGAAGAGGAACTTGCAGATGGTGAAATCAAGATTGTTCGAACAAAACGCTTTGGTATCAAACCAATGTTTCCGGAAGATGCTTGTGTGCAGATGGAACTTTTAGGACACAACTTCTTTGTTTTCTGTAATGCAGAAACGGACGAAGTAAATGTAGTATACAAGAGAAAAGACAACACATATGGTTTGATTGAGCCTGAATTCAATTAGAAAATTAAAAAAAATTAAAAAATAGTAATATTTTAGAATCTCCCTTCATAGATTTATCTAGTAACGAAAAGTACAAGACAGAGGAAGGGAGATTTTAAATTCATGTCAGATAAGATTATTGAAAACAATCAAGTAACTATTATTGGAGAAGTGGCTTCGGAATTTGTGTTCAGCCATGAGGTCTTCGGAGAAGGGTTTTACATGGTGGACGTACTAGTGAGAAGACTTAGCAATTCGGATGACCGAATTCCACTCATGATTTCAGAACGACTAATTGATGTACATCAGGATTATACCGGTGAGTACATTATGGTGACAGGGCAATTCCGCTCTTACAATCAGCATGACGAGAACAAGAACCGATTAGTGTTGTCTGTTTTTGTAAGAGAAGTTTCTTTTGTAGAGGAAGAAGTAGACGGAGCCAAAACAAATACCATTCAATTGGATGGTTATATTTGCAAACGACCAATTTACCGCAAAACACCTTTAGGTAGAGAAATTGCGGATTTATTATTAGCGGTTAATCGTCCATATGGAAAATCGGATTACATACCATGCATTTGCTGGGGGCGTAATGCAAGATTTGCATCCGGATTTGAAGTGGGTGAACACGTGCAGATTCTTGGACGTATTCAGAGTCGAGAATATGTAAAAAAATTGACTGAAACAGAGACGGAAAAAAGGATTGCATATGAAGTGTCTGTGAGCAAATTAGAGTGTGTCTTGGATTGACAGCGTTTCTGAATAGTGATAAAATCCTGTAGAAGAGAGTATGCTTTAAAAACTATATTTTTAGGAGGTTTGATATGGCAGTATTCAAAGGCGCAGGAGTTGCAATCGTTACACCGTTTTATCCAGACGGAAGCGTAAATTTTGATAAATTAGAAGAATTAATTGATTTTCAATGTAATAACGGAACAGACAGCATTGTTATCTGTGGTACCACAGGTGAAGCCGCTACTTTAACAGAAGCGGAACGAGAATTGTGTATTAAGCGTGCGGTAGAGTTTACAAAAGGCAGAGTACCAGTTGTTGCAGGTGTTGGTTGTAATGACACGAACATGGCTATTGCCCGTGTGAAAGCTGCACAGGAAGCAGGTGCAGACGGATTATTGGTAGTGACACCATATTATAATAAAGCTACACAAAAAGGCTTGATTGAACATTATAAAGCTATTGCAAAAGAAGCTACATTACCTATGATTCTTTACAATGTTCCAAGTAGAACCGGATGTAATATTGCACCGGAAACTATGGCTACCCTTGTGAAAGAAGTAGATTTGATTGTGGGCGTAAAAGAGGCGTCAGGAAATCTTTCGCAGGTTGCGAAGATTATGAATTTGACAGATGGAAATATTGATATGTACTCTGGAAATGATGATCAGATAGTACCGATTATGTCACTTGGCGGTATTGGTGTAATTTCTGTGTTATCAAATATTGCACCAAAGGAAACTCATGATATTTGTGCAAAGTATTTTGCGGGAGATACAGTAGGCAGTGCAAAGCTACAATTAAAAGCAATTCCACTTGTTGAAAACTTATTCTGCGAAGTGAATCCAATTCCAGTTAAGAAAGCATTGAATCTTATGGGTTATGAAGTTGGTGGCCTTCGCCTTCCACTTACAGAATTGGAAGAATCAAATACAGAAAAATTAGCAAAATCCATGCGAGATTTTGGTATTTTATAAGGATGAAAAATTATGGTTAAAGTAATCATGCATGGCTGCAACGGAAAAATGGGGCAGACCATTACAAGAATTATTAAAGAAGATACAGAGGCAGAGATTGTTGCCGGGATAGATAAATACACGGGAATTGCTAATACATATCCTGTTTTCACCAGCATTTATGATTGCGATGTGATTGGCGATGTGATTGTTGATTTTTCCAATGCGGCAGCAGTTGATGAATTGTTGGAATATTGTGAAGAAAAGAAAGTGCCGGTAGTGCTTTGCACAACAGGGCTTTCGCAAGAACAGTTGGAGAGAGTAGAACAGGTAAGCCAAAAGGTTGCTGTGCTGAAATCCGCTAATATGTCCCTTGGTGTGAATATGCTCCTGAAACTACTTCAAGAAGCAACAAAAGTATTAGAACCGGCAGGGTTTGATATTGAAATCGTAGAAAAACATCACAATCAAAAAGTGGATGCTCCGAGTGGAACGGCACTTGCCATGGCGGATTCTATCAATGAAGTTTTAGACTGCACCTGTAATTATGTTTATGACAGAAGTGGCGAGCGTCGCAAACGAGAAAAGAAAGAGATCGGGATTTCTGCGGTACGAGGTGGCACTATTGTAGGGGAACACGAAGTAATTTTTGCCGGTGAAGATGAGGTTGTGGAATTCAAGCATACTGCGTATTCAAAGGCTGTGTTCGCAAAAGGTGCAGTAGAAGCCGGAAAATTCCTAAAGGGAAAAGAACCTGGGCTTTATACTATGCAGGATGTGATTCAATTTTAATAAATGCTAAAAAATTCCAAAAGTCATGTCGTATAGAATTACCTGAAATGCCAATATTATTATCAAGAAGCAATTCTTGAAAATGATACTGGACATGAAAGGAAGACGAACATGAAAAAGTGGAAAAGAATGATTTTAACAATGTTGTGTATAGGAGCAATTTTGGGAACGACTGCATGTGGTATGAGAAATAATACCGACAATAATGCAACAGACCGTACACCAAATGAACAGAATAATACAAACAATGACGTGACCGAAGGAACAGATAGAAATAACCAGGACGGAGGCGTTATTGACGACATTGGTAATACAACCGGAAATGTGATGGATGATATCGGAAACGGTATTAAAGATATGACAGACGGAACAGATAATACAAATAACAATAATCAATAATAGAAAAGGAACGTTTTTGCGTTCCTTTTTTGCATAATACAAGAAAAGATGTTATAATGATACATATTTTTACGAAATGGGGAAATTTATGAAATTTAGACCTTGTATTGATATCCATAATGGCAAAGTAAAGCAGATTGTGGGCGGTTCTCTTAAGGATGAAGGGGAACAAGCAATTACTAATTTTACGGCAGATGTGGATGCAGATTATTATGCAGAAAAATACAAATCAGACAACCTGAATGGTGGTCACATCATTCTGCTGAATTCTGTCACTTCAGAATATTTCGAAGAGACCAAGAAGCAAGCAATGCTGGCGCTTCAAACTTATCCGAAAGGATTGCAAATAGGCGGAGGTGTGACTGCAGAAAACGCCAAGGAATATTTGGAAGCGGGAGCAAGTCATGTCATTGTTACTTCTTATGTTTTTAAGGACGGAGAAATCCACTGGGAAAACTTGAAGAAATTGGTTGACACAATCGGTAAGAAGCATATCGTCTTGGATTTGAGTTGTCGCAAGAAAGAAGGACAATACTATGTAGTTACGGACCGATGGCAGAAGTTTACTAACGTTGTGGTTTCAACGGAATTACTAGACCAATTAGCCGAATACTGCGATGAATTTTTGATACATGGTGTTGATGTGGAAGGAAAATCATCCGGAGTGGAATTGGAACTGGTTCAGATGCTTGCGTCATGGAATCGAATTCCGATCACCTATGCAGGTGGAATAGGCAGTATGGAAGATTTGCAAGAGTTCAAAGAAACCTGTAATGGGAAGTTGGATTTTACAATCGGAAGTGCATTGGATTTGTTCGGGGGAAGCATTCCCTATGAAATCATAAAGAAATTGTAAATAGGTTGAAGAAACACAAAGAAAGTGTTACAATAAAATTTACAGTAAAAAATGGAAAATCAAGGAGTAAACCATGAAGTTATTCGAAAAATTATTTGGTACACACAGTGAAAATGAATTGAAAAGGATTTATCCGATTGCAGACCGCATCGAAGCTTTAGAACCAGAGATGCAAGCGTTGTCGGATGAAGACTTAAAACATAAAACAGTAGAATTTCGCGAAAGATTACAGGCGGGCGAAACTTTAGATGATATTCTTCCGGAGGCCTATGCGGTTGTAAGAGAAGCAGCATGGCGTGCCATCGGCATGAAACATTACCGAGTACAATTAATCGGTGGTATCATTTTGCATCAAGGACGTATTGCAGAAATGAGAACCGGTGAAGGTAAGACCTTGGTATCTACACTACCGGCATACTTAAACGGTTTGACCGGACAAGGTGTTCACGTAGTCACAGTCAATGACTATTTGGCAAAGCGTGATGCTGACTGGATGGGTGAGGTGCACAGATTTTTGGGGCTCACTGTCGGCGTGGTTTTAAATGATATGGATAAAGACGAGCGCCGTGAAGCATATAATTGCGATATTACTTACGTAACGAACAATGAACTTGGTTTTGACTATTTGAGAGATAACATGGTGATTTATAAAGAACAATTGGTTCAGAGAGGTCTCAAGTATGCCATTATCGATGAGGTTGACTCTGTACTTATTGATGAAGCAAGAACTCCACTTATCATTTCAGGCCAAAGCGGAAAATCTACAAAATTGTATGAGGCTTGCGATCTTTTGGCAAGACAATTGGTTCGCGGTGAAGCTAAAGGTGAATTTTCGAAAATGAATGCAATCATGGGTGAAGATATTGAAGAAACCGGTGATTACGTTGTCAATGAAAAGGATAAGCAAGTTAACTTAACAGAAGAAGGTGTGAAGAAAGTTGAACAATTTTTCCACATCGAAAACTTGGCAGATGCAGAAAATTTGGAAATTCAGCACAACACCATTTTGGCATTGCGTGCACATAGCTTGATGTTCAGAGACCAGGATTATGTGGTTACAGAAGGCGGAGAAGTTATGATTGTAGATGAATTTACCGGGCGTATTATGCCGGGACGTCGTTATTCCGATGGTTTACATCAGGCAATCGAGGCAAAAGAACATGTAAAAGTAAGGCGTGAAAGCAAAACCCTTGCCACCATTACTTTCCAAAACTTGTTTAATAAATTTGAAAAGAAAAGTGGTATGACCGGTACAGCACTCACAGAAGAGCAAGAATTCCGTGACATTTACGGCATGGATGTTGTAGAAGTTCCGACGAATGTGCCGGTACAGAGAAAAGACTTGGATGACGCAGTGTATAAAACACAACGTGAAAAATTTCAGGCCGTTGTAGATGCAGTGGCAAAGGCATATGAAAAAGGGCAACCGGTGTTGGTTGGTACCATTACCATTGAAACTTCTGAATTGTTGAGTAAGCTTTTGAAAAAGCGTGGCATTCCACATAATGTTTTGAATGCGAAATTCCATGCCCAGGAAGCAGAGATTGTAGCACAGGCAGGTGTGCACGGTGCTGTTACCATTGCAACAAACATGGCGGGTCGTGGAACTGATATCAAGTTGGATGAGGAAGCAAAAGCAGCCGGCGGTTTAAAGATTATCGGTACAGAAAGACATGAATCCAGACGTATTGACAATCAGCTCCGTGGACGTTCAGGACGTCAGGGAGACCCTGGTGAATCTAGATTTTATATTTCTCTGGAAGACGACTTGATGAGACTTTTCGGTTCTGAAAGATTGATGGGTATATTTAATGCGTTAGGTGTTGCTGATGGGGAAGAACTTGAACACAAGATGATGTCCAATGCTATCGAAAATGCTCAAAAGAAAATCGAAAGTAATAACTTTGCAATTCGTAAGAACTTATTGGAATATGACCAGGTTATGAATGAGCAAAGAGAAATTATTTATGAAGAACGTCGCAGAGTGTTAGACGGCGAAAGTATGAAGGAAGCGGTTTGCAATATGCTATCAGAAGTTGTTGAAGCGACTGTAAATCGATTCACTTCTACGGAAACACCAAAAGAAGATTGGGAACTTGACGGATTGAATCGTGAATTGGAAGAGTCTTTAGAATTAGCGCCAGTCACAGCAGATGAATTAGCATCCTTGTCACAGACAGAATTGAAAGAATTATTGCAAGAACGTGCTGCGAAAGCATATGAAGATAAAGAAGCAGAATTTGAAGAAGAAGAAATTCGAGAAGTTGAGCGCGTGGTTCTTTTAAAGGCAATCGACCGAAGATGGATGGATCACATCGATGATATGGACCAACTCCGCCAGGGAATTGGACTTCAATCTTATGGTCAGAAGAATCCGTTAGTAGAATACAAAATGCTGGGATATGACATGTTTGGCGAGATGACTGCTGGTATTTCAGCAGATACTGTGCGTATGCTTATGCATGTACGTGTGGAAAAGAAGGTTGAAAGGGAAGAAGTGGCCAAGGTAACTGGAACAAATAAGGATGAAAGTCTTGCGCGTACACCGAAAAAACGTGAAGATAAGAAGATTTATCCGAATGACCCTTGTCCATGTGGAAGCGGTAAAAAGTATAAACAGTGCTGCGGAAGAAAATAGAAGTAAAGAGGTGAGAATGTGGTTGAATTAGATCAATTTAAGAGTACCTTAAATGCATATGAAGAACCACTGAAAGAATTGAGGGATTCACTTTGACCTGTCTAATAAGGAAAAACGGGTTGAAGAATTGGAACGAAAAATAGAAGAACCAGGATTTTGGGATCATCAAGAAGAGTCCCAAGTGGTCATGAAAGAATTAAAAGGCCTCCAAGATTTAATCAAGGAAACCCAAAGCCTTTCTAATTTGTATGAGGACATTGGGCTTTTGATTGAAATGGCTTATGAAGAAAATGAAGAAAGCCTTGTGGAGGATATTGCGCAAGAGTTAGAACAGTTCGAAACCACATTTGAGGAAATGCGAATTCAAACTCTTCTTTCCGGTGAATACGATAAAGACAATGCCATTGTTACTTTACATGCAGGGGCAGGCGGAACTGAATCTTGTGATTGGGCAAGTATGCTGTACCGTATGTATAATCGCTGGGCGGAACGAAAAGGCTTTGTGGTAGATGTCCTAGACTTCCTAGATGGGGATGTAGCAGGCATTAAAGCTGTCACTTTTCAGGTAAATGGGGAAAATGCGTACGGATATTTGAAAGCAGAAAAAGGGGTTCATCGTTTAGTGCGAATTTCACCATTTAATGCAGCAGGAAAGAGACAAACATCTTTTGTATCTTGTGATGTGGTACCAGATATTGAAGATGATATTGATATCGATATCAATGAAGATGATTTGCGTGTAGACACATATCGAGCAAGTGGTGCAGGTGGGCAGCACATTAATAAAACATCATCGGCAGTCCGCATTACGCATTTGCCGACAGGAATTGTAGTGCAATGTCAAAATGAACGTTCTCAACATAGTAATAAGGATAAAGCGATGCAAATGTTAAAGGCAAAATTATACCTTTTGAAAGAACAGGAGCAGGCAGATAAGGTGTCGGATATCCGAGGGGAAATCAAGGAGATTGGATTTGGAAATCAGATCCGTTCTTATGTAATGCAACCGTATACATTGGTTAAGGACCATAGAACAAATGCAGAAAATGGAAATGTCACCAGTGTATTAGATGGAAATTTAGATTTGTTTATGAATGCCTATCTAAAGGCGCAGAGTAAGGAGGAAACGAAATGATAAAGATAGCAGTATTAGGGTACGGAACAGTAGGTTCGGGCGTGGTTGAAGTTATTCAGACCAACCAAAAAGTTATTAATGATAGAATCGGAGAGGAATTGGACATCAAATATGTTTTGGATTTGAGAGAATTTCCGGGGACTCCGGTAGAACATTTGATTACGCATGATTTTGAACAGATTGTAAATGATGAAGAAGTAAAAATTGTAGTAGAAGTTATGGGTGGTATCGAACCAGCTTATACATTTGTAAAGAAAAGCTTGTTGGCAGGAAAGAGTGTAGCTACATCCAATAAAGCACTTGTAGCAAAACACGGTGCAGAATTGCTTGCAATCGCTAAAGAAAAGAATATCAATTTCTTGTACGAAGCAAGTGTAGGAGGCGGAATTCCGATTATTCGTCCTCTTGCAGCAGCTTTGACAGGAGATGTGATTGAAGAAATTACAGGTATTTTAAATGGTACAACTAACTATATGATGAGTAAAATGTACAATGAAAATGCTGACTACGATGCTGTATTAAAAGAAGCACAGGCTATGGGATATGCAGAAAGAGATCCAAGTGCAGACGTAGAAGGACATGATGCGTGTAGAAAGATTGCAATTCTGTCGTCTATTATTTCAGGAAAGTTAGTGGATTTCGAAGATATCTACACAGAAGGTATTACAAAAATTACAACAGATGACATTCAGTATGCAAAAGCATTAGAAATGAAGATTAAACTGCTGGCTTCCTGCTCGCGCAAAGGGGACAAGCTTTGTGCAATTGTAGCACCACATTTAGTATCAAAGGAACATCCTCTTTACAATATTGAAGATGTATTTAACGCTATTTTTGTAAAAGGAAATATGCTTGGTGATTCCATGTTCTATGGAAGTGGAGCAGGGAAACTTCCAACTGCAAGTGCAGTAGTAGGTGACATTGTAGAGGCTGCAAAGAATCCAAATCGCAGTATGATGGCTACTTGGAGTTCTGAAAAGTTGCAGTTAGAAGAAAAAGCGGAAACAGTGAAAAAATATTTTGTGCGTGTAAAAGGTACAAAAGAATTGGATGCAGATATGAAAGCTGTATTTGGCGTGACTGAAGTGATAAGTATAGAAAATAAAGATGACGAAGTAGGCTTTGTTACCAAAGAAATGAGCGAAGGTCAGTTCGAGGAGGCAGCCAAAGACTTCCCACAAATCTGTCAAATGATTCGTGTGAAGTAATCGTTATAGAAGGACGTGATCAAGTGAAGTACATAATTGTATTAGGTGACGGAATGGCAGATGAGCCGATTCCGGAATTGAACGAAAAAACTCCATTAGAAGTAGCAGATAAAAACAATATTGACCGATTAGCAAAAACGGGTGAAGTGGGACTTGCATATATGGTGCCGCAAGGTATGTCCCCGGGAAGTGATACTGCGAATTTATCAGTTATGGGATATAATCCCAAAATCTATTATTCAGGGCGTTCTCCGCTAGAAGCTTTGAGTATTGGTGTAGATATGGAACCTACAGATATTTCTTTCCGATGTAATGTGGTAACTCTTTCAGAAGAAGAGGCGTGCTACGAAGACAAAACAATTATCGACCATAGTTCCGGGGAAATCTCTACTGCTGATGCAGCTATGCTTGTGGATGCATTGAAAGAAGGACTAAAAAAAGAGGGCTATGAGTTTTATATAGGAACTAGCTATCGCCATTTATTAGTTTGGAAAAATGGCTCTGTTTTGGAATTGACACCGCCGCATGACATTTTGACAAAGCGTATTGGTGATTATTTGCCAAAAGACCCGATTCTCCGTGAAATGATGGAAAAGAGCTATGACATTTTGGTAAATCACCCAATCAATATCAAACGTAAGGAAGCCGGATTGAATCCGGCGAATTCTGCATGGTTCTGGGGTGCAGGAACAAGACCGGCCTTAAGTTCATTTTCTGAAAAGACCGGCAAAAACGGAGCTATGATTTCGGCAGTAGATTTATTAAAAGGAATTGCTGTGGGCGCAGGATTACATAACATTACGGTAGAGGGTGCAAACGGTGGGCTTCACACCAACTATCAAGGGAAAATGCAGGCGGCAGCAGATGCACTTTTGAAGGATAATTATGATTTTGTATACATTCATGTAGAAGCGCCGGACGAAATGGGGCACCAAGGACTTGTAAAAGAAAAAATACAAGCTATTGAAAATATTGACCGATATATTGTAGGACCATTGGTGGAACAGTTGAATGCATCGGGAGAGGACTATAGAATTTTAGTTCTACCGGATCATCCGACACCAATCCGTGTGCGCACACATACTTCTTCTCCAATTCCATACTTGCTATATGACAGCACCAAACAATTAGGAGCTAATGCGAGTTACAGTGAGGCTGTGGGGAAAGAAAGTGGCATTTTAAAAGAAGACGGATATAAATTAATGGAATATTTGTTGAATAATTAGGAGGAAACGATGTTAATCGTAAAAAAATTCGGTGGCAGCTCTGTTGCTAACAAAGAACGCATTTTTAACGTAGCTCGTCGCTGTGTAGAAGATTATAAAAAAGGACATGATATTGTGGTAGTGCTTTCTGCAATGGGAGACACTACAGATGAGTTGTTAGCAATGGCGAAGGATATTAATCCAAATGCGTCCAAGCGGGAACTTGACATGTTATTGACTACCGGGGAACAAGTTTCGGTGGCTTTGATGGCTATGGCTATGCAGGCAATGGATGTACCGGTGGTTTCCCTCAATGCTTTTCAAGTAACCATGAATTGTACCTCTCGTTATGGCAATGCAAGATTTAAACGTATTGATTCTGAACGTATTGCAAATGAATTGGATGACAGAAAAATTGTTGTCGTAACGGGGTTCCAAGGTGTAAATAAATTTGGTGATTACGTGACATTGGGAAGAGGGGGTTCTGACACCACAGCGGTAGCATTGGCAGCAGCACTTCACGCAGATAAATGCGAAATCTACACAGATGTGGATGGCGTATTTACTGCAGACCCAAGAGTTGTACCAAGTGCAAGAAAAATCGAAGAGATTACTTATGACGAGATGTTGGAACTTGCAACATCCGGGGCAAAGGTTTTGCACAGCCGTTCCGTAGAGTTAGCAAAAAAGTACGGTGTCCAAATGGTAGTCAGGTCAAGCCTTAACGAATCAGAGGGAACAGTTGTCAAGGAGGTAGTAAAAATGGAGAAAATGTTAATCACCGGTGTTGCATCGGATAAGAATACAGCAAGAATCTCTGTAATAGGAGTGGAGGATAAGCCGGGAATCGCATTTAAAGTATTCCAAAAGTTGGCAAAGAATCATATTAATATTGATATTATTTTGCAGTCAGTAGGACGCGACGGAACCAAGGATATTTCTTTCACGGTGTCCCAAGATGATTTGCAAGATGCATTAAAGGTATTAGAAGAAAATAAGGAAGCATTGACGATTCGTGACATTAAGCACAATGAAAATGTTGCGAAGGTTGCTATTGTGGGAGCAGGAATGATGAGTAACCCTGGAGTTGCTTCTCAAATGTTCGAAGCACTTTTTGATTATGGCATCAACATTAACATGATTTCAACTTCGGAAATCCGAATAACGGTTCTCATTGATGAAAAAGATGTAGATCGTGCCACATTGGCAATTCATGAAAAATTCTCATTGGGAGAAATATAAGGAAACGTTAGTGGGAAGGCAGTTTAAAAACTGTCTTCCTTTTTGTTTGTTGGAAAAGACTAATTTGCCCAAATCACACAATTCGCAAAATCACATACATTAACATAGAAGGAAACCAAGAAAGGAATTTCGGTATGCAAAATTATCGAGGCAATCAAGTGCCTTACAATCAATATCGCCAGATGCTACCTGCACCATGCACTGTGAAACATCCTACCTGGGATGAAAAACCGATTGCAATGGCGTACGTTCCATGGCAGGAATGGCAGGATATTTACGAAGCAGAAAAAGGATTTTCTTGCGGTACTATCTTTAGAGAATTGAACAAACCATTTGTAGGAAAGAGAGGGTCAATGCGATGACAAATAAGCCTTGTAGAAAAGAATTGTTACAATGGATTAATGTTGTTAGTTTTGCAGTAGACGATGTGAAGCTCTTTTTGGATACACATCCTACAAATCAGGAAGCCCTTGCGTATTTCCATGAATACAGAAAACTTCGCAAACAGGCAATGGAAGAGTATGCGAAATATTATGGTCCGTTGACAGTAGACGCTTCAGTAGAGTCTTGCAGTGACAGATGGAACTGGATAAACGAACCATGGCCATGGCAGGAAGGAGGATGTTAGTATGTGGATATATGAAAAAAGATTGCAATACCCGGTAAAAATCACACAAACCAATGCAAAATTAGCACAAGTCATCATGAGTCAATTCGGTGGCCCGGACGGGGAATTGGCCGCTTCTCAAAGATATTTATCACAAAGATACACTATGCCATATAAAGAAGTGACTGGTGTTTTGACTGATGTAGGAACTGAGGAACTTGCTCATATGGAAATCGTGTCTGCGATTATTTATCAATTGACAAAAGACCTTTCTATGGAAGAAATTCAAAAGTCTGGTTTTGATAAATACTATGTTGACCATACATTGGGATTGTGGCCACAGGCAGCAGGTGGAACGCCATTTACAGCCACCTACTTCCAATCAAAAGGTGACGCTATTACAGATTTGCATGAAGATATGGCGGCAGAGCAGAAGGCAAGAACTACTTATGACAATATCTTGCGATTGATTGATGACCCGGAAATTTGTGACCCGATTCGCTTCCTTCGTGAAAGAGAGATTGTGCATTATCAAAGATTTGGTGAAAGTTTACGTATTGTTCAAGAAAACTTGGATAGCAAGAATTTCTATGCAATTAACCCTGGTTTTGATATGAATTGTGGAAAATAAAAATGCAAGAGAGCAGATGCGTGTAGCATCTGCTCTTGTTTATTGAGCAAACGAAAGTTGGTTCAGATGATTACGGTTGATGTTGAGATTTTGTGGCTTTAGGATGTACATTGACCAAGGGTTTTACAGATTAAGAATAGAAAATCACTTTTTGGGTGGTAAAAATCTGTGATTGTTATGGTCGAAAAAACTTGTTTGGTCATATAGAGCCGTAAATTCAATTTGTTTTACGGACAGTTTTCACGATAATCAAATATCATCCGTAAAGGTATAGGTATTTCTACGGCTGAAAAGAGTAATTTAGCGAAAACAGCCGTAAGGCGTCCAATTTTATACGGCTTAAAAGGGCATTTCAGGGAAAATCATCTGTAAAGCAGCTATTTTTATACGGCCACAAAACCCATTTGAGAAAAAAACAACCGTAATCATCATATTTGGTTGCAGGCTCATTAAAAACAGGTTGTTTTTATTCGGGGATATAGCTATAATTAATTTATAGAATGTGGAAACAGTTGAATGGGGAGTAAGAGTGTGGAAACAAAGAAAAAATATTTCGATTATAGTTTATTAACAATTGTGATCTTTTTGCTCTGTTTTGGGCTAATTATGCTTTACAGTGCAAGTTCATACAGTTCGCAAATGAATTATCTGATAAGACAAGCCATTTTTTGTGTGGCAGGGTTTATCGGGATGTTAGTTATTGCAAAAATAGATTACCATTGGTTTGCCAAAGTGTCAGGACTTGCCTATTGGGTAGCCTTTGGGTTGATGGGTTTGGTGCGGACCCCATTAGGAAAAGAGGTGAAAGGTGCTAGACGTTGGATAAAGCTACCTTTTGACCAGTCTATGCAACCTTCTGAAGTTATGAAAATCGCCATCATTATCTTTATACCGGTTTTGCTCTGTAAAGCAGGCAAATACATAAAAGATAAGAAAGTGCTTGGCAAGATTTTTCTTTGGGGCGCAGCAGCAGGAATCGGTGTGTATGTTTTGACCGATAATTTAAGTACGGCCATTATTGTGCTTGGTATTGTGTGCATTATGATTTTTGTGGCACATCCAAAGACGTGGCCGTGGATTGCACTCGCAGGCGGAGGATTAACGCTAGCAGGTTTAGGCATCTGGCTGTTGAATGCCATGACGGACACCAGTGGCAGCTTCCGATTGCGAAGAATTTTGGTTTGGCTTCATCCAGAAGAATATTTATCCAATGGTGGGTACCAGGTAATGCAAGGACTATATGCGATTGGTTCCGGCGGATTTTTTGGAAAAGGTCTCGGAAACAGTGCGCAAAAAATGGTAATTCCAGAAGCTCATAACGATATGATTTTATCAATCATTTGTGAGGAGTTAGGTGTATTTGGTGTCATTGTTCTTTTAATGATGTTTGGCTTTTTACTATATCGACTTATGTTTATTGCTCAAAACGCACCGGATATGTATGGTTCCCTTATGGTAACCGGCATTTTTGCCCACATTGCATTACAAGTGATTTTTAATGTGGCGGTGGTGTTGAATGTAATTCCTACTACAGGTATCACATTACCATTTGTAAGTTACGGGGGAACGTCCACGTTATTCCTTATGGCAGAGATGGGTATCGCCCTTGGAGTATCCAATCGAATAGAGTTTGACGTGTAGAAAAAAGTGTGTTATAATGACACCACTATGTTAATGGAGGACTGAATTACAATGAGTCAGGAAAAAGTTACAAAATATAAAGAAGCAAAAGCAAATCGTAAAGAAACGATGAAAAAAGAAAAAAGAGCGAAAGTATTAAGAAATAGTATTGCGGGAGTTATCTTGGTTGCAGTAGTTGGTTGGTTAGGATATTCAGCAGTTGCCTTTTACATACAAAATTTACCGCGTCCGGAGGCAGAAGTGAATTACACTGCAATCAGTGATTATGAAACCAGATTCTATGAAACCAATACAGAAAGCGCACAATAAATAGCGAATTTCAAGCATCGGCTTTGAGGCCGGTGCTTTTTTTGTGCTCAAAATTAAAAAAAATAAAAAAATCTCTTGAAATATAGAAAAAAGTGGTTTACAATGTAGC
This sequence comes from Faecalimonas sp., assembly GCA_045648005.1. Lineage (GTDB taxonomy): Bacteria > Bacillota > Clostridia > Lachnospirales > Lachnospiraceae > Faecalimonas. The sequence continues at coordinate 34,545 of JAZRND010000039.1, forward strand.
CAAGTGGTGGAAAGTGGTGAATAGTGGTAAAAAATGGGGCGAAAGTGGCAGACCCATTTCGAAAGAGGGTGAGTTCATTGTTAATGGGAGAATTTAATCATAGTATTGACGCGAAGGGTAGATTGATTATCCCTTCTAAATTTCGTGATATTCTTGGGGAGGATTTTGTTATCACGAAAGGTCTAGATGGTTGTTTGTTCTTGTACCCTAACAATGAATGGAAAATCTTTCAGCAAAAACTACGAACCTTACCATTCACTAACGACGTAGCCAGAGTATTTACACGTTTCTTTTTTGGGAGTGCAGTGCTTGGCAGCCTTGATAAACAGGGCAGAGTTTCGCTTTCTTCAGCCTTAATTAGATTTGCTGACATCCAGAAAGAGGTCGTTCTAGTAGGGGTGCTAGACCGAGTGGAAATTTGGGACAAGGCAAAATGGGATCAAAATAATGCAGATGTAGAAGCAAACATGAACGAAATCACACGTCAGATGGAAGAATTAGGATTACGTATTTAATTCTTTTGCTACATGGAGGACGTTATGGTATTTAGGCACACATCAGTATTGTTAGAAGAAACCGTAGATGGTCTGAACATCAAGCCAGACGGCATCTACGTAGATGGAACGCTTGGTGGAGGTGGACATGCTTATGAAGTATGCTCACGACTTGGCAACAAGGGGAGATTTATAGGTATAGACCAGGATGAAGCAGCGATCGAAGCTGCAAGCATCCGCTTACGTGACTTCGGGGAGAGAGTCACAATAGTCCGAAGCAACTATTGTGATATGAAGTTGCGGCTTCAAGAATTAGGCATTGATAAAGTAGATGGGATCGTGCTTGATCTGGGCGTATCATCTTATCAGTTGGATACGGCAGAGCGAGGATTCTCCTATCGGGTAGATGCACCTCTGGATATGAGAATGGATAGACGTCAGACAATGACAGCCAGAGACATCGTCAATGACTATAGTGAGATGGATCTTTTTCGTATCATTCGTGATTATGGGGAAGATAAATTCGCGAAAAACATTGCAAAGCATATTGTGATGGAACGCGAAAAAGGTCCTATCGAAACTACAGGACAGTTAATTGAGATTATAAAGCGTGCCATACCAATGAAGTTTCAAAAAACAGCAGGGCATCCTGCAAAGAGGACCTTCCAGGCAATTCGCATTGAATTAAATCGGGAGCTGGAAGTTCTTCGAGATACATTGGATGACATGATTGAACTATTAAACAAAGACGGAAGGATATGTATTATTACATTCCATTCATTAGAAGACAGAATTGTAAAAGGGATTTTCAAAAAAAATGAAGATCCGTGTACTTGCCCAAGTCATTTCCCAGTATGTGTTTGTGGAAATGTATCGAAAGGTAAAATTGTGACAAGAAAACCGATTCTTCCAAGCGAAGGGGAGCTAGAAGAAAACAGTCGCTCAAAAAGTGCAAAACTGCGTATTTTTGAGAGGAGTTAAATTATTTAGGGAGTGAATGATATGGCAGCATATGTATATGGCAATGTTGTACGTAAAGAGAAAACCGCAGTACCAAACGTGACCAGAGAGCCAAAAGAAGTTAGCCAGCAGGTTCGCAAGAACCGCAGCAAGGCAACCCATATGAGTAGGGGATATGTTATTTTCCTTGCAGTGGCGGCCATGGTTGCATTGTTTGCGTGTGTAAAATATTTGCAGCTTCAGTCAGAAATTACAAGCCGTTCAAAGTATATCACTTCTCTGCAACAGGATTTGGCAAATGCAAAGGAAGCGAATACTACCAAGTATAATGCAATTATGAATACTATGAATTTAGAACAAATTCGTGATATAGCTATTGGTGAATATGGAATGGTATATGCAGAGGAAGATCAGATTATTAAATATAAAAGTCCGACAGGTAGTGCTGTAACACAGTTTGTGGGCATACCGAAAAGCGGACTTGTAGCTAGTTCAGATGAAGTAGAATAAAAATAAAGGGTGGAATAAATGTCAGTAAGAAAACGGAAAAAACCGTCGGCATTAAGGCAAAAGTTTCCGAAGAGAATGCAGAAAAAGCTAGTCCTGTTGTTTGTAGCAATTGTACTAGCTTTTGTTGGCTTAATAGCCAGGGTTACATATATTAATGCAACAAATGGTGAAAAATATACAAAAATTGTGTTAGACCAGCAACAGTACAACAGTCGTCTTATTCCTTTTAAACGAGGAGATATTCTTGATAGAAATGGGACCGTTATCGCAACTAGTGAACGCGTGTATAATGTTATTCTAGATGCTTATGTGATGCTGGCAAAAGAGGATAAAATTGATAGAGAGACAATTGTTCAAGTAAAAGAAGCAGTTGCAGAATGCTTTGAAATCGAAGCTTCAGAAATTGATAAAATTGTAGAAGAAAATCCAAGCGGGCGTTATAACATTTTGAAAAAAAAGGTTACTTATGTCCAGGCGCAGAAGTTTGAAGCACTGAAAAAAGAAGTATATACAGATGAAAACGGCAAGGAACATAAGAAGTACCCATATATATCTTGCATTTGGCTAGAAGAAGATTTTATCCGCTCTTATCCATATAATTATTTGGCATCTGATGTAATCGGATTTACTGTTGCAGGAAATGTGGGTAATGGTGGACTGGAAGCAGCCTACAACAGCATTTTAAATGGGACTAATGGCCGTGAATACGGGTATCAAGATACGGATGCATCGTTAGAAAGAACTGTGAAAAATGCAGTCAATGGGAAGACTGTAGTTTCCACCATTGATATCACGTTACAAAGTATTGTTGAAAAGCATGTTATGGCTTTTAATGAGCAATATCGTAATAATGTTATTGATGGTCCGGGAAGTAAAAATACAGCTGTTATTATTATGAATCCTAATACAGGAGAAATTTTGGCAGAAGCTTCCTATCCAAATTATGATTTAAATAATCCGAGGGATTTGACTGCATACTATTCTGAAGAAGATATTGCAGCCATGTCGGATGATACTCGCCTTGAAAAGCTTAACGCAGTATGGAGAAATTTTTGCGTCAGCGACACATTTGAACCAGGTTCCACTATTAAACCATTTACCGTTGCTACCGGTTTGGAAGACGGTTTGTTAAGTGGAAGTGAAAGCTATAATTGTACAGGTTCATTGCCAGTAGCAAATCGACATATCAGTTGTCATAAGCGTGCAGGACACGGTATTCAAAACTTGGGACAAGGTATTGCAAATTCCTGCAACGTAGTTTTAATGCATGTGGCAAACAAGTTGGGGGCAGCTGAGTTATATAGATATCAAGATATCTTTGGATTTGGTCAAAAAACAGGTGTTGATTTACCGGGCGAATCGTCAGGTGTTATGTTCGACCCAGACAACATGGGACCTTTGGAATTGGCAACTAGTTCTTTTGGGCAAGGTTTTAATGTAACTATGACTCAAATGGTTGCATCTTTTGCATCTTTGATTAATGGCGGAAATTATTATAAACCACATGTTGTAAAACAAATTCAAGATGAAGGTGGAAATGTATTGGAAAATATTTCGCCGGTTTTAGTGAAGAAAACTATTTCTCCAGAAACGTCAAAAACACTCAAAGATTATATGCTCATGACCATGACGGAAGGAACCGGAAAAGCGGCTCAAGTAGAAGGATATAGTATTGGTGCTAAAACAGGTACAGCGGAAAAATTACCTCGCGGAAATGGTAAACACGTTTTGTCTTATATGGGATATGCACCGGCAGACAATCCGGAAGTTCTAGTGTATGTTGTAATCGATGAGCCGAATGTAGAAGACCAAACGGTCAGCTCTTATGTAAAAGACTTGTCGAAAGCAATTATGAGTGAAGCTTTTCCATACTTAAATATTACAAAAGTTCAGACGAATGAATAAAAACATATTCATAACCTCACTAAAGTGTACATAAAAATTAACAACACTTTTGTGAGGTTATTTTTATGAAAAGTAAAACATATAATCGCAAGAAAATTTTGATTGTATTTTCTTTTGCCACTATTTTGCTCCTGGGTTTAATCGGAAGGTTAGCATATCTTATGATTTTTGAGGCAGAATATTATCAAAAAAAGGCAGAAGATTTGCACGAAAGGGAACGAAGTATTAAGGCGGCAAGGGGAGAAATAATTGACATTAACGGAGTTGTTCTGGCCACTAATAAAACAGTGTGTACCATTTCAGTTATACATAGCCAGCTGAAGGACAAGGAGGCTGTTATCAAGGTATTAACCCAAGAATTAGGTATAGAAGAGGCAACCATCCGTAAAAAGGTGGAAAAAATTTCTTCAAGGGAGTTAATTAAATCGAATGTGGAAAAATCTGTAGGAGATCGCATACGAGCATATGAAATGGCGGGGGTAAAGGTGGATGAAGATTATAAACGTTATTATCCATTTCAAGAATTAGCCTCCAAGGTTCTAGGGTTCACAGGAAGCGATAATCAAGGAATTATCGGCCTGGAAGTGAAATACGAAGAGTATTTAAAGGGACAAAATGGCACGATACTGACAACTACAGATGCTAGAGGAGTAGAACTCGAAGGGATTGCAGAAGAAAGAATGGAACCTGTGCCGGGAAATACTTTACAAATCAGTCTAGATTATAACATCCAGAAATACGCCCAACAGGCAGCTGAAAAAATCATGGAGGAAAAGTCTGCGGATAAGGTGTCGCTGATTATGATGAATCCAAAAAACGGAGAGATTCTTGCCATGGTAAATGTACCGGAATTTGATTTGAATGAGCCGTTTTCCTTGGAGACTTTAAACCTTGAAAAGGAGCCGGAAAATGACGAGGAAAAACAAAATCTCTTGAATCAAATGTGGAGAAATGCCTGCATCAATGACACCTATGAACCGGGGTCAACTTTTAAAACCTTCACAACTGCAGCCTGTTTGGAAGCGGGGCTGTTACATGTAAATGATGGATTCTATTGTCCGGGATATCGTATGGTTGAGGATAGAAAAATTCGTTGCCATAAGGTTGGAGGACATGGCTCCGAGACTTTTTTGCAAGGTATTCAAAATTCTTGTAATCCAGTGTTTATCGATCTTGGTTTGCGTCTTGGGGTAGATAAATTTTATGAGTATTTTCAAAAGTTTGGTTTGATGGGAAAGACGGGTGTAGATTTGCCTGGAGAGGCACGGACTATCATGCACAAAAAAGGGAATGTAGGTCCTGTTGAACTGGCAACATTATCTTTTGGGCAGTCCTTTCAGATTACACCCATGCAATTAGCAACTACAGTTAGCACTCTCATAAATGGCGGAAAAAGAATCACACCACATCTGGGCGTGCGTATCTTAAATCAGGAAGAAAAAACTCTGAAAACCTTTTCATATGAAGATAAAAGTGTGTTATCCAAGAAAACATCAGAAACCATGCAACAACTATTGGAGAGTGTGGTATCAGAGGGCACAGGAAGAAATGCGGCTATTGAAGGCTATGAGATAGGAGGCAAGACAGCCACATCCCAAACATTGCCAAGAAGTGCTAATAAATATATTTCATCTTTTGTGGGTTTTGCTCCGGCTGACAACCCTCAAATTTTAGGATTAGTGGTGATACATAATCCGAAAGGAATTTATTATGGAGGAACCATTGCAGCACCAGTCATCAGAACTGTTTTTGAGAATGTTCTGCCTTATCTAGGGATTGAAAAGGCAGGAGAATAGTTGTATACTATATGGGGTTGAAAAGAGTAACAAAAGAGATGAAGAGGTGACTTATGGATTATAAAATTATTATATCGGTGTTGATTGCTTTTATATTAAGCGTGATTCTGGGACCAGTGGTAATTCCGATATTGAGAAAATTGAAAATGGGACAGACAGAACGTGAGGAGGGAGTGCAGTCTCATCTGAAAAAGGCTGGTACACCGACCATGGGCGGTGTCATTATATTAGCCAGCATTGTATTGACTTCTTTATTCTATATCAAGGATTACCCGACTATTATCCCGATTTTATTTGTGACTGTGGGATTTGGACTGATTGGTTTTTTAGATGATTATCTCAAAGTCGTTATGAAACGTTCGGATGGATTGTTTCCAATGCAGAAAATGGGATTGCAGATATTGGTAACCGCTGTTTTTGCTTTTTATCTTGTGAAGTTTACAGATGTGCCGATGACTATGATGATTCCATTTGCAGACGGTAAATATTTAGATTTAGGTATTTTGACTATTCCGATGCTTTTTGTTGTAATGCTGGGAACAGTCAATGGCGTTAATTTCACTGATGGTCTTGATGGTCTGGCATCTAGCGTAACAGTTCTGGTGGCTACATTCTTTACTGTGGTAGCAATTGGAACACAGAGTGGAATTGAGCCGATCACCTGCGCAGTGGTAGGTGCTTTGCTTGGATTTTTACTTTTCAATGTCTATCCTGCAAGTGTATTTATGGGAGATACTGGCTCTTTGGCACTGGGAGGTTTTGTTGCATCTACAGCATATGTACTGCAAATGCCGTTATTTATTATCATTGTAGGGCTAATTTATTTGATTGAAGTTTTATCAGTTGTGATTCAGGTGGCATATTTTAAAAAAACCGGCGGAAAGCGTATTTTTAAAATGGCGCCGATTCACCATCACTTTGAACTTTGCGGATGGTCAGAGACAAAGGTTGTGGCAGTATTTTCTATTGTGACAGCAATCTTATGCCTGATTGCATTGATGGCAATGTAATAGTGCAGGAGGAGACAGCATGAGTAAGAAAAAAGTACTTGTTTTTGGTTCCGGCATCAGTGGTATCGGAGCAGCCAGATTGCTTGCAAAAGTCGGAAAAGAAGTCATACTTTATGATGGAAACAAGGATTTAGATATTGCGAAAATCAAGGAGCAATTGGCTATAGATGCTTCAGTCGAAGTGATTCTCGGGGAATTGTCCGAGACTGTCATGAGTGAATTGGAGTTAGTTGTTATGAGCCCAGGTGTGCCGACAGATTTGCCGATTGTGAACAAAATGAGAGAGATGGGCCTTCCGATTTGGGGTGAGATAGAGTTAGCATATGCCCATGGCAAAGGGGATGTTCTGGCTATTACAGGAACAAATGGAAAGACGACTACAACAGCACTTTTAGGCGAGATTATGAAGAACTATAAAGACAGCGTGTATGTGGTGGGGAATATAGGAAATCCTTACACAACGGTGGCTTTGGATATGGGTAATGACAGTGTGACCGTGGCAGAAGTAAGTAGTTTTCAGTTGGAGACGATACATACTTTTTGTCCGAAAGTCAGTGCCATTTTAAATATTACGCCGGACCATTTGAATCGACATCACACTATGGAAGCGTATATTGCAGCAAAAGAAGATATTTCGAAAAATCAAACCAAAGAAGATACTTGCGTGTTGAATTACGAGGATGTTGTTACTAGAAAATTCGGCGAGAAATTGCCATGTCAGGTTCTATATTTTAGTAGTCAGCGTAAACTAGAAAAAGGTATCTATTTAGAAAATGGCAATATCATTTATAAAGATGAAAAAGAAGAATTGTTGTGTCATGTAAGTGAATTAAAACTTTTAGGTGTTCATAATTATGAGAATGTAATGGCGGCATCTGCCATGGCTTTAGCTTACGGCGTTCCGATGGAGATTGTTTGCCGTACCATCAAAGATTTTGCAGGAGTGGCACATCGTATAGAGTTTGTGTGTGAGAAAAACGGAGTGGCTTACTATAACGATTCAAAAGGAACCAATCCGGATGCAGCAATCAAAGGTATTCAGGCAATGGACAGACCGACTTTACTTATTGGCGGTGGATACGATAAGGATTCAGAATATGAGGAATGGATTGAAAGCTTTGATGGCAAGGTCAAACATTTGGTTTTGTTAGGACAGACCAAGCAAAAGATTAAAGAGGCTGCTGAACGAGTAGGTTTCCGTAATCATATTTTAGTAGAAACTTTGGAAGAGGCAATTCAAACATGCGCAAATTTAGCAAAGCCAGGGGATGCAGTATTACTTTCACCTGCTTGTGCAAGCTGGGGCATGTTTAAAAATTACGAAGAACGAGGCGATAAATTTAAGGAAATTGTAAAAGCATTGTAAGAGGTGACAGAGTTGGCCAAATCCAAAAAGAGCAAAACTTTTGACTACGGACTTTTGGTTGTCGTGATTTTACTGATAGTGATAGGACTGTTTGTGCTGTACAGTACCAGTGCCTATAACGGACAAGTGAAGTTTCAAGATGCATTTTATTATTTGAAAAAACAAGCCTTTGCAACCTCTTTGGGGTTGGCGTGTATGTACGCAATGGCAAATATTGATTATCATGTGTGGCAAAAATTTGCGATACCTGCATATGTGGCATCATTAATTTTGTCATTGGCAGTTCTTTTTATAGGAGATGAATATAATGGGTCCAAAAGATGGTTATCTTTTGGACCTTTGTCATTTCAACCTTCTGAATTTGCCAAGCTGGCAGTGATTTTATTTTTAGCCTGGCTTATTACTCGCTGGGGTAAAAAAATAAAAAAAATGAAAACGCTATTATTGGTAATGGTCACCATTTTGCCTATTGTGGGCTTGGTTGGTGCGGGAAACTTAAGTACTGCCATTATCATTTTAGGAATCGGTGTTGTGTTGGTCTTTGTGGCGAGCCCTGCTTATGCGCAATTTATATGGATTGGTGTGTGTGGAATTGGATTTTTGACAGTGTTTCTGGCTATGGAGAGCTATCGACTGGAGCGGTTGGCAATTTGGCGAAATCCAGAATTGTATGAAAAAGGTTATCAGACATTGCAAGGCTTATATGCCATTGGGTCAGGAGGACTTTTTGGGCGTGGTAGTGGCGAAAGCATTCAGAAACTAGGGTTTGTGCCAGAAGCCCAAAATGATATGATTTTTGCTATCGTCTGTGAAGAGTGGGGACTTGTGGGAGCCGGTTTTCTGATCATCTTGTTTTTGCTACTTATCTGGCGCTTTTTTGTCGTTGCCGTTCATGCAAAGGATTTATTTGGAACCTTGATTGCAACCGGGGCAATGGCTCATATGATGATACAAGTTATTTTAAATATAGCAGTTGTTACAAACACTATTCCAAACACTGGCATTACCTTACCGTTTGTCAGTTATGGTGGTACGTCAGTTTTATTTCTCTTGACGGAAATTGGACTTGTACTAAATGTCTCTCATCTGATAGAATAGAAGAAAGGTTTTATTTGATTTGGGGAGGAAATAAAATGCAAGGGGACACAGAGGAAAAGAAAAGTAAAGGACGGAAAAAGAAACGCAGATTTGGATATTATCTGTATGCAGTCGTAATTCTTTTATTGACGATAACGAATATTACTATTGCTACGTTGTTACTTACTTATGTGCAGAATATTGAAGTTAAAGGAAATGCAATCGGTGAAAAGAATGAAATTGTTTCTTGGATAAAGGAAGATCCGATGACATCCAACTCGCTGTATACATGGTGGAAATTTAACAGTGGTACATTCAAACAATCTTATCCTTGTTATGTTGAAAGCATGAAGGTCAAACTTGTGGCACCATGGAAGATCCGTGTAATAGTAGAAGAAAAAACGATTGTAGGATGCATGATGGTAGAGAATGCCTACGTCTATTTTGATAATGAGGGCTTGGTGTTAAAAAAGCAAGTGGAATATGAGGAAGGTATTCCGCTTATAGAAGGCATTGAAGTGGAAGATACCATGTTGTATAAATATTTGGAGGTAGATAATAAGAAAGTATTTTCTTACATTGTGAATTTGACGGAAGAAATCAATCATCATGAAGAACTTCATCCGGACCGCATTACATGGGAAGACGAAAATATGAATTTGTACTTTGAAGGAGTGCGTGTGAATCTGGGCAAATCAAATTATGGCGAGAAGGTTGCTCAATTGCCGGCAGTGTTACCGAGTTTGAAAGATCAAAGGGGAACACTTCGCATGGAACACTACACTTCTAGTAACAAAAAATTTAGTTTTGAAAAAAGTATAGAAGAATAAGAAAAAAACTATTGATTATTTGCATAAAAGAATTTATTATGTATATGTATGGCAGAATGCGATACGTCTCTTGACGTATAAGTTAGTATAGAGAACGAAGGAGGAGAATCTCTTGTTAGAAATTAAAACAAATGAATCAGAAGCAGCAGCAAAAATTATCGTTGTCGGTGTAGGTGGCGGCGGAAATAACGCAGTAAACCGCATGATTGATGAACAAATCGCAGGAGTTGAATTTATTGCAATTAATACAGATAAACAAGCATTACAATTTTCAAAAGCTCCAACATTAATGCAAATCGGTGACAAGATTACAAAAGGTCTTGGTGCCGGAGCGAAACCAGAAGTTGGTGAAAAAGCAGCAGAAGAAAGTGCAGAAGAAATCGCAGCAGCATTGAAAGGTGCTGACATGGTATTTGTTACTTGCGGTATGGGTGGTGGAACCGGAACAGGTGCAACACCAGTTGTAGCACGTATTGCAAAAGAACAAGGAGCATTGACTGTAGGTGTTGTTACAAAACCTTTCCGTTTTGAAGCAAAAACACGTATGAACAATGCTTTGTCAGGTATCGAAAAATTGAAAGAAAACGTAGATACTTTAATTGTAATTCCAAACGATAAGTTGTTGGAAATCGTAGACAGAAGAACAACTATGCCAGATGCTCTTAAGAAAGCAGATGAAGTATTGCAACAAGGTATCCAAGGTATCACAGACTTGATCAATGTTCCTTCATTGATTAACCTTGACTTTGCTGATATCCAAACAGTTATGACAGATAAGGGCATCGCTCATATCGGTATCGGATATGGTAAGGGAGATGACAAAGCTCTTCAAGCAGTGAAAGAAGCTGTTGCAAGTCCACTTCTTGAAACAACAATTGCAGGTGCATCACATGTTATTATCAATATTTCAGGTGATATTACTCTTATGGATGCAAGTGATGCTGCAGAATATGTTCAAGAACTTGCAGGAGAAGAAGCAAATATTATCTTTGGTGCCATGTATGATGATTCCAAGACAGATGAAGCTACTATTACTGTAATTGCTACCGGCTTACACAATGTAGGTGGTACAGCATCTAAATTGAGAAAGAGATTAGAAGGTGCAGCACCAGCTATTCAAGGTGTAGATAAATATGAGGCACCAGTTGTTCCGACACCGGTTATGCCAGAATTAGATTTGGGATTGGCAAACCCTGCATATGCAAAACCAAGCACAGGAACAACCCCTACTTTACAGACACCAAAGACACCAACTAGCCACGTAAAGGAACAATCTATTAAGATTCCAACATTCTTAAAAAAGTAAATTTTAAAGTCAATAGATAGAGCAGGATAAAAAAAATCCTGCTCTATTGTTGTGTTGGAAGACATTTTAGAGCCATTATCGTATTTTAATCTATTAAATAGTTTAGCCTATTAGAACAATGTCATATGGTTAAGACGAGTCAGTTAGCTATTTTTTATTTCTCTTGTAAAGGTGTAAAAATTATTGACCGAAATTGGTCTGAATGTTATAATTATTCGAGAGTGCAATGGTATGTTTTATTAAGAACTGTTAGTTTTACGAAAAATAATCTTATAAGAAATGGAGTATGCACCATGAAAAAACGTAGAGTATTATCAATCATTCTTACTATTATTATGTTGTTGACGTGTTGTTTGAATACGACAGTAGGACATGTACATGCGACTGAAACGAACCCTACCATTGTCGTTTCAGATGTTAAAGCCAAGGCAGGTTCGACTACGGCTGTAAGTATTTCCCTCGAAAACAACCCGGGAATTGTATCAATGACATTACATATGACATACGATACTGAAATTTTAACGTTGACGGAGGTTAAAGATGCAGGTGTGTTTGGTGGTACCGTACACAAACCGGAACTTCAAAGCCCATATACATTGGCTTGGGAGAATGACACATCTCTCACAAACTTCACTGTAACAGGTACGATTGTCACCTTGTTTTTTGAAGTGTCAGCGACTGCGGAAGATGGCAAGATTTCACCTATAGAGATTACCTATGATTATGATAGGAATGAAATCTATGATAAGGATGCTAATAAGGTTAGATTTGATATAGACAATGGTTCGGTCACTGTTGGTGAACCGGGACCGAATGCAATCGATGACTTTACTTATACTACTTCGGGCACAGAAATGACTATTACTGGTTATACAGGGGTGGCAAGAGATGTTATTATAGGCGCCAAGTATAATGTGGGCGGTGTAGAATATACCGTAACAGCAATTGAAGAGTTTGCATTTACTGAAAATGCAGATATTGCAAGTGTCATCATTCCGGAAACGTTGAAGACAATTGGTGATTATGCGTTCTATGATTGTCTCGCTTTAACAGAAGTCACAGTTTTGAGCGAGGATGTGACTATTGGCGAAGGCGCTCTTGGATTCTACTTTATTAATAAGAAGACCGACGGTATTGTAGAAGGTTTTACTATTAAAGGTTACACCAGTTCTACAGCAGAAGAATATGCAAATGCAGAGGAAGAAATCACCTTTGTAGCATTACCAAAGGTCTGCCAACATACAGGTGGCACTGCAACTTGTAAGGATTTAGCGGTATGTTCAGAATGTGGTGAGCCATATGGAACAAAGAATCCTACAAACCATGCAGGAGGAACAGAAGTAAGAGGTGCAATTACAGCAGAATGTAATACACCAGGTTATACAGGAGACACCTATTGTTTAGGATGTCAAACCAAGATTGCAGACGGCGAGCCAATTGAAGCAACCGGCGATCACGTAGACGCAGATGACAAATGGGAAACAAATGGAACACAGCACTTCCATTTATGTGGATGTGGCACGGAATTCGACCATGCAAACCATAGCGGTGGAGAAGCGACATGTAAAAACAAAGCGGCATGTAGTGTTTGCGGAACTGCTTATGGTGACT
>JAZRND010000040.1:0-4845 GCA_045648005.1 Faecalimonas sp.
ACGTGGAAAAAATGAACCGGTAAAAAATGTTGACTTATGGAAACGTTTACTTAACGCCAAAGAACAGCACGATGTTACATTTATCTGGGTGAAAGGGCATGATGGACATCCGCAAAATGAAAGATGCGATGTTTTGGCAACAACCGCAGCAGATGGAGAAGATTTAATTGATGATGTAATTATGGAGTAGATTATAAGTTCTTTACAATTTTAAATAATAGTGTTAGAATCACAAAGGATTGAAGTAAGACAGACGGTCGCTGCTGCAAGTGCCGAAAGGCCGCAGGAGAGGAAAGTCCGGGCTTCATAGGGCAGGATGCCGGCTAACGGCCGGTGGAGGCGACTCCAAGGATAGTGCAACAGAAATGAACCGCCTTAATTTTAAGGTAAGGGTGGAAGGGCAGTGTAAGAGACTACCGCCTTCTTGGTAACAAGGAGGGCACATGTAAACCCCATTCGAAGCAAAACCGAATAAAAACAATGTGGCGGCCCGTCACGTTTTAGGTAGGTTGCTTGAACCTGTTGGCAACAGCAGGTCTAGATAGATGACCGTCCAATGACATAACCCGGCTTATCGTCTTGCTTTATTTTTATAAAAAGCATTCTATGCAAAAAAACTCACGGATTTTGTTCCGTGAGTTTTTGATTTAACGACTATATTTTTCTTCGCAGTACTGACAGCGATAAACCAAGTTATCAGGGTCAGTTAATACAAATACATGATCTAATTGTTGCTCAACAGATGTAATGCAACGTGGATTTTTGCATTTGATTACATTTGTGATTTTCTTTGGAAGAGTGAGAAGCTTTTTCTCAATAATGCGGTCGTCCTTAATAATGTTTACTGTGATGTTGTGATCAATAAAACCAAGAATATCAAGGTCAATCACGTCGATTGGGCATTCGATCTTGATGATATCTTTTTTGCCCATTTTTTTGCTGGTTGCATTCTTAATAATTGCTACACAGCAATCTAATTTGTCTAATTGAAGATGTTTATATATTTCCATACTTTTTCCGGCTTGAATGTGGTCTAACACAAAACCTTCAGAAAGAGTACTGACGTTCAAAGAATTTTTAACCATAATGTTTCTCCTTTCTATTTTTAAGAAACTTTTATACCAAGCAAAGTCAGAATTAATGCCATGCGGACATATACGCCGTATTGAGCTTGTCTAAAATATGCTGCACGTGGGTCATCATCTACCTCGACTGCAATTTCATTTACTCTTGGCAGTGGATGAAGCACTAACATTTTTTCTTTTGCCAATTCCATTTTCTGCGCATCTAAAATATAGAAATCCTTCATACGGATATAATCTTCTTCGTTAAAGAAACGTTCTTTTTGTACACGAGTCATATAAAGCACATCTAATTCCGGAATGGCATCTTCCAAACGTTCTACTTGTTTGTAAGGAACCTTACCTTTATCTAATACATCTTTGCGAATATAGCCAGGAAGGCGAAGTTCTTCCGGTGAAATAAGTACAAATTTGATATTTGTATAACGAACCAATGCGTGGATTAGCGAGTGTACTGTACGTCCGAACTTTAAGTCACCACAAAGACCGATGGTTAAGTTATCTAATCTGCCTAATAGTGAACGAATTGTCAATAAGTCAGTCAAAGTTTGTGTCGGATGTTGATGTCCACCGTCGCCGGCATTGATAATCGGAATGGAAGAGTGCTTGCTTGCAACCATTGGAGCGCCTTCCTTTGGATGTCTCATAGCAATGATGTCTGCGTAGCAAGAGACCATGCGAACTGTATCTGATACAGTTTCACCTTTGGATGCAGAACTAGAATCTGCGGAAGAAAAACCAAGTACATTTCCACCTAAATTCAACATAGCTGCTTCATGACTTAATCTTGTTCTTGTGCTTGGTTCAAAGAACAAAGTAGCAAGTTTTTTACCTTCACAGGCATGTGCATATTTTTCTCGATTGGCTTCAATGTCATTTGCCAAATCCAGAAGTTCGTTCAATTCCTCGACTGTTAGGTCTAGAGGACTCATTAAATGTCTCATAAAAACCTCCTCAATTTATCGATATGTTAATAAATCTTCTACAGATTTCCTCTTTGGAGCTTCCGGCGTAATATCAGGGTAACCAATGGCTATCAGTGCAGCCAATTCCTGTGTCTCCGGAATATCTAACAACTTCGTAATCCCGTCTTCATCCCATATGCCCATAATTACAGTGCCAAGTCCTGCTTCGTGAGCAGCAAGACAGAATGTCTGGCAGGCAATGCCCACATCAAACATTTGCCAACGGTCTTCCTTCTTTGTAGAAAAAGAACCGTCACGTTCAAAACCACAGCGACCTTTTACAAAAGTCACAGCGATTAATGTAGAAACTTGTCGAATAATATTAGCGTTAAAATCTGGGGTAAAATCATCAGCAATTTTTTGAATCATAGAAGTGTCTTCAATTGCTATATAACGAGTGATTTGTGTGTTCTTCCAAGATGGGGAAAATGATGAAGTGGAAATAATAGATTCTAAAAGGGAATGACTAACCTTGTCATTCTTAAATTTACGAATGCTTCTTCTTCCTTTGATACACTCTGTAGCGTTCATCATATATCCTCCTGTCAGAAAATCCTATAAAATATAATATACCATAAAAATCAGATTTTCAACTATAATATGTGGAAAAAAGTAGATTTTGAAAGCGATATGTATTATAATGATACCAGCTTTTAGGGGGATAATACTATGAAGAAATTATTAGAATTTCGAGATCAGTTAGATGTAATTGATGAACAGATTGTGGAATTGTATGAAAAACGTATGGCAATCTGCGAGCAGGTTGGAGATATTAAAATAAATGCTGGTAGAAAGATTTTTGACAAACAGCGCGAGAAGGAAAAATTAGCTGCAGTTACTGCAAACGTGACAGATGAATTCAACAAAAAAGGAATTACAGAACTATTTGAACAATTGATGTCCATGAGCAGGAAATTGCAGTATCAGATGCTTACTAAAAAAGGTGCACTTGGAAGATTGCCTTTTATAGGAGTGGATAATTTAGATGTAGAAAATTCGCGAATTGTTTTTCAGGGAACAGAAGGGGCTTACAGCCAGGCTGCCATGGAAAAATATTTTGGAAATGATATTAACAGTTTTCATGTCCAGACATTCCGCGATGCAATGGAGGCAATTGAAGAAGGGTCTGCAGATTATGCAGTTCTTCCAATTGAAAATTCTTCAGCCGGTGCAGTAAATGAAGTGTATGACCTTCTAATGGAGTTTGAAAACTATATTGTGGGCGAGGTATTCCTTCCTATAGAACATACATTGGCAGGGCTTCCTGGAACAAAGTTGAGTGATATCGAAAGAGTATATTCACATCCACAAGCCTTGATGCAAAGTGCCAAGTTTTTAGATGACCATAGAGATTGGCAACAAATCAGTGTGGCAAATACAGCTGTGGCAGCAAAAAAAGTTTTGGAAGACCAAACACCTACAAAAGCAGCTATTTGCAGTGCCTATGCAGCAGAATATTATGGGCTGGAAGTGTTGCAGGAAAAGATTAATCATAATTCGGAGAATGCAACTCGTTTTATTGTAGTTACTAACCAAAAGATTTTCCTGAAAGAAGCATCTAAAATCAGCATTTGCTTTGAAGGTGCTCATGAAAGTGGTTCGCTCTATCATTTGTTGTCTCATTTTATCTACAACGATTTAAATATGATTAAGATTGAGTCAAGACCGATAGAGGGGCGCAACTGGGAATATTGTTTCTTCGTAGATTTTGAAGGAAATATGGCAGACGGAGCCGTGAAAAATGCAATCCGAGGACTTCGTGAAGAGGCAAGAAACTTGAAAATTTTAGGAAATTATTAAAAGTCAGAAGGACAAACCAATATGAGAACAAATCAATTAATGCTTTATAAACACATGGACCATGAAGGCTTGTTACAAGATATGACATTTCTCATGGAGAATTGTGAAAATGAATATTACAATAAAGAGGACCTGACAGGACTGTTTTTTGAAGTAATGAATGAACTCCTGGAGATGACAGCAAGCCATGGTTTTGAAGGTAATTTGTGGCAAAATTATTTAACCTTTTTGCTTGCAAATGACGAAAATGCTTACAGTACAGCCTGTGAAGTGGTAGGTGAGGTAAATGGAAGTATCAATGAAGTGGCCTTGCATGACTTGGAGATTTTTCGCGAACTGTTTGCATACGATTTACATATTATTGAACAGGCATTGGATGTAGAAATCTGTTCTATTATCAGTAACTACGAAAATGTAAAAGGCCACGGAAGAGTGTTTAATCAGCGAATTCGAGACAGCATCTGCGAATTGAGCAGAAATCTTGCAAAGACTGAAAATGTGGAAGAGTTCAAATCAGTTTTAACGCAATTTTACAAGAACTTCGGTGTAGGTAAATTTGGCCTTCATAAAGCTTTTCGTGTGGAACACAGTGAAAATGGAGTGGAGATTGTACCTATTAACAAGATTGCTCATGTACATTTGGATGATTTGGTAGGGTATGAGATTGCAAAGCAAAAACTCATTGAAAATACAGAAGCCTTTGTAGAAGGACGCAGAGCTAATAACTGTCTGCTCTTTGGCGATGCAGGAACAGGAAAATCAAGTTCCATTAAAGCTATTTTAAATCAGTATTATGACCAAGGCCTTCGCATGATCGAAATATATAAGCATCAATTCGGCTGTCTATCGCGTATCATAAGCGAGATCAAAAACAGAAACTACCGCTTCATCATCTATATGGACGACCTCTCCTTTGAGGAAAGCGAGATCGAGTATAAATACTTAAAGGCAATAATCGAGGGCGGAGTAGAGCAGAAGCCCGATAACGTGCTTATCTA
>JAZRND010000041.1:0-2238 GCA_045648005.1 Faecalimonas sp.
TGTGCAAAGATAAGGTTTTCGCTTCAAATTTTAAAGAAAAAAGCACGGATTTTTCTCCGCGCCCTATCTATATCCTCTCGAAACCACCTTATTCTTCAAGGCATAGCGCTCGTCCACCACCTCATCCGTAGGGAAGAAAGTGAGGTAGATGCGCCACTCTCCTTCCTGGAACACGAACCTCCGGCTCCTTGTCCCCATGCGGATGGCCTCCAGCTTCTGGGACACGAACGCCTCCAGCCCTTCCGGAAATGAGTTTCCCACCCGCTGCATTTCTGCCGTGACGAAAAAGCCGGGTGTTTGCATGGCTGCTATGTGTTTCCAAATTCGTTCTTGCATGGTGCAAAAGAACAAATAAATCCCAATTTATCCTAATAAACCATTCTTGTTTTCACTACATGCATACTTTTGGGGCCTACATCCGCTCAATTGTCAAAAATTATATTACTTTTGTAGAAATTTCAGCTTCATGCTTTAATTACTTAAGTATAATAATCAATAAAAAACAGACATACATGGAAAACAAGACTTTTAAAACACACATGATTTACATCAATTATCCGATGAATTCACTGAACCTGAAGGAAATGGAAGACAACATCACTTCTTTGGAGGTGAATTTGGGCGATGTGGTAATCGTGGATTGCGAAGGCATGGACTACATCTGCAGCTCCGGTTTGCGTGTATTCCTGGGCCTGTACAAAATGATTGCCCAAAAGGGTGGCAAGCTGATTATCCGCAACCTCCAGCCATTGGTCAAGAATGTGTTCGACATGTCGGGCTTCAGCCAAATCTTCAATATCGAGTAAATCTTGAAGGATTGACAAATAAAAAAGAAAAAGTGGATGCGCATTTCTGTACATCCACTTTTCTTTTATTCTTCTAAAGCTTCGGTTATTCACCGTATACCTTTGTGGTTTGTTTTACAACAATCCCCCAGAAATAGCTCTTTGTATAAGAATCTACATGAGAAATCTTTGTGATGCCTGCCGACTTGGCAGCTTTGTCGATACCGTTTTCGTCACCCTTTGAACTCCAAGTACCCAAATAAATGGTACTTTCAGCTACACCACACTTGGAACCCAATGGGTTGGTTGTTGCAGTTACAGGATTTGAAATAGTAACACAGCTGCTCATCAATGCACAAAGAGCTACTGCTGCCAATGCCTTCAATGTTCGTTTCATAAGATTAAATTTAATTTAGTTATAATAATCGTAGAGCAAACATACAAATATTCTTCCAAACTACCATACATTTTCCCTAAATCATGTCCTAAAACACTTTTCCCAAATGCAGTTTACTTGAATGATATATATATACATGAATTTTCCTGTACAAATGAAACAAAGTGAACAAAACTAACATGCCGATAGGTCCCTATACTTTTCTCACCATTGCCTTCCATCGGGTCTAAATCGTTCACTTCTTCTTAAACATGCGAAAATACTATACAGTACTTAACTCATACCCCCGAATCGTTTCCCAAATTTTCCGTTCACACTCTGCAAAAGATTTCTACAATCTCTCATATATTGTGCCAACAAACTTTGCTGAATTCCCAATCTACGCCCCACAGCCGAAGCATCGATGGCAGACATAAAGGCGCTGGTTGTGATTTGCTTTCATTTTAGTATCTTTGTCTTATTGGAAACAGCCTTTAAATCAAGATGATAATGTCGTTATCCGTTGTGAAAACATTAGGTTCCCTCGTCCTTCAACGGGGGATTTTTTATTTCCACATACACATCTGCAACACTCACCCAACAACCTGTATCTCAAATAAATAATGTTACAGATACTCTGAAACCATTCTGCAACATCTGCAACCAAAAATTAGTCAATCCAGAACCAGAACGAAACAACATGTGGCAGATAGCTTCCTGCTGTTGCAGATTATTTGAAACTTCATCTCACTAAATATCAACACTTTACATCTCCGTTGCAGTTTTGCAGATAAAATCGAAAAAAGATGTAGAAGAAGAGAGGAAAAACGCGCCTTGACAAACACAAAACGCGTCAAGGGAAACCCGTTCATGCGTCAAGGCGCATCTTTGAATTCGTCAAGGAGAATTTACCAAAACATCAAAGACTTTTTGAAAAAGTTCTTCATCTTTTTGAAAAAGTCCTGTCAAGCTTTTGAACAACTATTTTCACTGCATAAATAAAAAAAATCACCACGCTCCCCTATCAGGAACATGGTGATTTCCTATTTACTAACTTTTATAAAATCATTCTGCAGG
>JAZRND010000042.1:0-28489 GCA_045648005.1 Faecalimonas sp.
GGAACAACGAAGAAGACAAATTTATCAATAACTAATAAGTATATGAGGGCTAAAACAATATCTTGTGTTGTTTTAGCCTTTTTTTACTACAAGTAGTTGATTTTTGGTAAAAACATTGATAGAATGATGGTAATTATTATAAGAGGAGGGATTTTTTAGATGGACAAATTCTTTAAAATCAAAGAAAGAGGTTCTAACGTTAAAACCGAAATTTTCGCGGGACTTACAACCTTTTTCGCTATGTGTTACATTGTAATTGTTAATCCAAACCAAGTGGCAGCGTTTGGACCGACAGGTTGGCTTGCAGAAGCAGGAGCAGACGCAGCAGCTCTTGGAACAATCTGGAATGCAGTTTACATTGCGTCCATTTTAGTTGCAATCGTTGGTACGTTGTTGATGGCTTTCTATGCAAAGATGCCGTTTGCACAGGCTTGTGGTATGGGACTTAACTCATTCTTCTGTACAACATTTGTTTCTGGCGCATTCTTCGCTGGTGTAGATGTTGTAAAAGGATATCAGTCAGGTCTTGTTATCATTTTCCTTTCTGGTGTCGTATTCTTAATTCTTTCTGTTACAGGATTAAGAAAATACATTGCTACAGCAATGCCTGACTGCTTGAAAAAAGCAATTCCTGCTGGTATTGGTTTATTTATCGCATTTATCGGATTCCAAAATGTTGGATTTATTCAAGATAACTTATATACATTGACACAATTATTTGGTTTCAACCAAGTAATCAAAGATGCTCCTTCAGCATTTGAAGCTTGGAAAATCATGTCACCGGTTGTTTTGGCTTTCCTTGGATTAGTTATTATCGGTGTTTTGGCAAAGAAAAACGTAAAAGGAAATGTTATCATCAGTATCTTGGTAATCACAGTTCTTTATTATGTTACTAGATTAGAAGTTCCTTCTTTCAATCTTGGTGATATTGGACAATCATTCAAAGATTTTGCAAGCACAGGTATTACAGGTGTATTCAAAGCAGAGTCTTGGGCAAACGCATTTAAAGGCGCACATATCGGTGGCGTATTTAACGCAGTTGTTCTTATTATCACATTCTGTTTAGTAGATATGTTCGATACAATCGGAACATTATATGGTACAGCTTCACAAGCAGATATGTTAGATGAAAATGGTGATCCAATCGCTGTAAATGAAGCAATGTTATGCGACTCTATAGGAACAGTGACAGGTGCAGTTCTCGGAACTTCTACATGTACAACATTCGTTGAATCAGCAGCTGGTGTTGGAGCAGGCGGAAGAACAGGTCTTACTAGTGTTGTGACTGCAGCATGTTTCGCAGTTTGCTTATTCTTAAGCCCGGTAGCTTCCTTAATTCCTGGATGTGCAACAGCACCTGCATTAATCTACGTTGGTGTTCTTATGATGAAGAATTTCGCAAAAGTAGATATGGAAGATGCAGCTTCATCTATCCCGGCATTCATGACATTGATTGTAATGGTATTATCATACTCAATCTCAAATGGTATCGGTGTTGGAGCTATCACATACGTATTAATCACATTGCTTTCAGGTAAATTCAAAAAGAAAGATATCGTGGTTACAATCATTGCAGCATTATTTATTGCAAGATTCTTATTGGTTACTATGTAATCCTAAATAATAAAAAAGAAAACCCTCTCATTCGAGAGGGTTTTTATTGTTTCTTTATATGCAACTTAAATGGTGAGAACTATAGAAAAAAGTATCGCACAAAAAAGACAACCCATGACGGTAGGTTGTCTTTGTTTTTTATATGTTCAAAATTAAGCAATTTCGTTAACAGCTTTTGTTAAACGAGAAACTTTTCTTGCACATGTGTTTTTGTGATAAACACCTTTGCTACCAGCTTTGTTGATTTCAGCGATAGCAGCTTTTAATGCATCAGCAGCCACTGCTTTGTCGTTAGCAGCAACAGCAGCATCAACTTTTTTCATAGCTGTTTTAACTTTTGATTTGATTGCTTTATTTCTAGCAGCTCTTGTTTCGTTAACTAAAATTCTTTTCTTTGCTGATTTAATGTTAGCCAATGTGAACACCTCCAATATTCGATATTGTTTCAAATTTGAGTGTTCGATAGACCCGGACACGGAACGTTCTACCGATACATACCTGTACATTTTAAAGGAAGAAACAATGAATGTCAATACATAAATGTAGAAATTTTGCGAAAAACTAGAGAATATCTGAAGAAAAAGTGAGGAATAAATGAATGTTTGACAGTTACAGTATTCATACGGACTTGGCGTTGGAGGACAAAGAGCGATTTGAATGTGACAATGTGGAAGTTTCCGGTGTAAGCGTGGAGGAAACATACAATGAAGAATTAGAAATGCGTGTGACGGAAGTCAAAATTTTGTCGGAAAATGGTGCAAAAACCATGCGAAAACCAATCGGTACTTATATAACCATGGAAATGCAAAACCTTGTGCTTCCGGATGAGAATTATCACAAAGAAATTGCCGAAGAGTTGGCGAAACAAATCAAAAATCTACTGCATTTGGAAAAAACAGAATACACCGCGTTAGTGGTGGGACTTGGCAATCGTGATGTTACCCCAGATGCATTGGGACCTAAAACTGTAGAGTGTCTCAATATTACAAGGCACATCGTAAGGGAGTATGGAAAGTGCGCCTTGGGAAATGATACATGTCAAATGATTAGCGCAATTGCTCCTGGGGTGATGGCACAGACGGGCATGGAAAGCTTTGAGATTATAAAGGGGATTGTGGATACCATAGAGGCCGATGTGGTGATTGTGGTGGATGCATTAGCGGCCCGAAATACCAAGAGACTGAACCGTACCATACAGATTGCAGATACAGGCATTCATCCTGGTTCCGGCGTGGGAAATCACCGAAATGAAATCAGCAAGGAAACCTTGGGAGTGCCGGTAATCGCTATTGGAGTGCCGACTGTGGTGGATGCGGCAACGATTGTGAGGGATACCATGGAAAATCTGATCTCTACATTAGACAATGATGATAAATACGAAATCATGCAGGATCTAATTGCACCACATTTATATGGAATGTTTGTGACACCGAAGGATATAGATGAAGCCATTGACTGTATCGGCATTACCATTGCAGACGGATTGAATGTTTTGTTTTCCGGTGAAATGCAAGCATAGGGGACAACAATCGCTCATATATTGTTAAGATTAAGGAGTGATGTGAGTTGTTAAGACAAGTTCGAAACATCTTATTAGGAGCAGGAATCTTTGCATTATGTCTGTTCTTCTTGTTCAAAAGCGGCACCTATGTCGTGCAACATTTCACAGAAAGAAGCTTTCTTCCGGGAGTTCTATATGTGCTTCAAGGCAGTGAAGCGAAGACCAGTGTGCAACGTGGCATGGAGCGATTATTTCCTTTATATCAATATGTAAATCAAAATGCTCCCATGGTTGCAGAGGTGGAGGATGTGCGTACTTATCAGATGCTTTTAAAAGAACAGGCAAGAGACGAGGAGACTATCAGCCAGGACATTCAGGAAAGCGTTCAAAGTCCGGTGCAAGCTCCTGTTGCTAAAATAGATATGTCCATAGATAAACTTCGGGATTTTAATTATCTCATTCGAAACTTTTATACCGTTGACAGTACAACCACCATTGGACCTGAACAATTGAATGTGGATGAGCTCTTAAAGAAAGATATGCATATCAACAAGACTAATGAAGGTCCAAAGGTATTGATTTTTCACACCCATTCACAGGAGGCGTTCGCCGATTCCAAGCCTGGAGATCCTCAAACTAGTATAGTAGGAATGGGGCAGTATCTGGGAGAACTTCTAAACGTCAAAGGAATTTCAACCTTACATCATGCAGGGGTTTATGACCTAGTCAATGGGAAACTAGATAGAAGTAATGCGTATGAATTGTCGGAAGCCGGAGTGCGTCAGATACTAAAACAGCATCCTAGTATCGAGGTTGTCATAGATTTGCATCGAGACGGTGTGCCGGATACTACGCATTTGGTTACGGATATTAATGGAAAGTCAACTGCCAAGATTATGTTTTTTAACGGGTTAAGTCGCACCAAATCAAAAGGAGACATTGCATATTTAAAGAACCCTTATATTCAGGACAATTTGTCTTTTTCGTTACAAATGCAGCTGCAGTCGGAAAGTCTGTACCCAGGATTTGCAAGGCGCATTTACTTGAAAGGGTATCGATATAGCCTTCATATGATGCCGAAATCACTTTTGATTGAGGCGGGTGCACAGACAAATACTGTACAAGAAATGAAAAATGCGATGGAATTACTTGCAAATGTACTAGAGAAAGTGTTACTATAAGATGTATGGGAAAATGTGTGAAAACACAAGATATAGTAAAAGCGAGGTTTTTTAAGGAATGGCAAAGCAAAATACATATGATGCGGACAGTATTGCAGTACTGGAAGGGTTAGAGGCGGTACGTAAGAGACCGGGAATGTATATCGGAAGTGTATCCACCAAGGGGTTAAATCACTTGGTTTATGAGATTGTGGACAATGCGGTCGATGAACATTTGGCAGGCTATTGCGACACGATAGAAGTATATTTGGAGAAGGATGGCTCGGCTACCGTTATTGATAATGGACGAGGCGTTCCGGTTGGTATGCATCAGAAAGGAATTCCGGCTGCGCGTGTGGTTTATACAACCTTACATGCAGGTGGCAAATTTGATGACTCATCCTATAAGACAAGCGGTGGTCTTCACGGTGTTGGATCGTCTGTAGTAAATGCACTTTCTACGTACTTGGATGTAAAAATCAGTCGTGAGGGAGGAATCCACCATGACCGTTACGAGCGAGGCATTCCGGTTGTCAAATTAGAAAACGGACTTTTACCAATTTTAGGAAAGACGAAAAAGACCGGTACAGAAGTAAACTTCCTGCCGGATGATACTATTTTTGAAAAGACAAAATTTAAGGCAGAGGAAATCAAGAGCCGACTTCATGAGACTGCTTATTTGAATCCAACCCTTACAATTATCTTTGAGGACAGACGTGGAAATGAAGTGGAACGAGAAGTGTTCCATGAAGAAGAAGGTATTCTTGGATTTATCCGTGACTTAAATCAGAAGGACGAAGTGATTCATGAACCGATTTATTTCAAAGGCGAATCGGAAGGTATCGAAATCGAAGCTGTCGTTCAGTACGTAAATGAATTCCATGAAAATGTACTTGGTTTTTGTAACAACATTTACAATGCAGAAGGCGGTACTCATTTAACTGGATTTAAGACCACTTTTACAACTATTATGAATCAGTACGCCAGAGAACTTGGAATCTTAAAGGAAAAGGATGCCAACTTTACAGGTGCAGATATTCGTAATGGTATGACTGCGATTATTTCTATCAAGCATCCGGACCCGCGTTTTGAGGGTCAGACAAAGACAAAGTTGGACAACCCTGATGCGGCGAAAGCCACCAGCAAGGTTACCAACGATGAAATGATTCATTTCTTTGACCGCAACCTTGAAACATTAAAGAAGGTGTTAACTTGCGCAGAAAAAGCAGCAAAGATTCGTAAGACAGAAGAAAAGGCAAAGACGAACCTTTTAACCAAACAGAAATATTCTTTTGACAGCAACGGTAAGCTTGCCAACTGTGAGAGCCGTGATGCCAGCAAGTGTGAAATTTTTATTGTGGAAGGGGATTCGGCAGGTGGCTCTGCAAAGACAGCCAGAGACCGTATGTATCAGGCAATTTTGCCAATCCGCGGTAAGATTTTGAACGTAGAGAAGGCAAGTATCGATAAGGTACTCGCAAATGCGGAAATTAAGACAATGATTAATGCCTTTGGATGTGGATTTTCTGAAGGCTATGGAAATGACTTTGATATTACCAAGCTTCGTTATGACAAGATTATTATTATGGCCGATGCGGACGTGGATGGCGCCCATATTTCGACACTTTTGTTAACCTTGTTCTATCGTTTTATGCCGGAACTTATTTTTGAAGGACATGTATATATTGCCATGCCGCCGCTTTATAAGGCTATGCCAAAGAACGGCGAAGAAGAGTATCTCTATGACGACAAAGCCTTGGAAAAATACAGAAAGCGTCAGACAGGTCCTTTTACATTGCAAAGATACAAAGGTCTTGGAGAAATGGATGCAGACCAACTCTGGGAGACAACCTTGAATCCGGAGACACGTATGATGAAGCGTGTAGAGATTGAGGATGCGAGAATGGCTTCCAATGTAACAGAGATGCTGATGGGCACAGAAGTGCCACCAAGACGAGCATTTATCTACGAAAATGCACAAGAAGCAGAATTAGACGTATAGGAGGCGACAAAAGATGAAAGGACAACTGACTTTACCGACAGAGCAGATTATAAGAACAGAATACTCTGATGTAATGAAGAAATCTTACATCGATTATGCCATGAGTGTTATCATTGCCAGAGCGCTTCCGGATGTACGCGACGGTCTCAAACCGGTACAGAGAAGAACCCTCTATGACATGCACGAATTGGGCATTCGTTATGATAAACCATACCGTAAATGTGCCCGTATCGTAGGGGATACCATGGGTAAATACCACCCACATGGTGACAGTTCTATTTATGAGTCTTTAGTTGTGATGGCTCAAGATTTCAAAAAAGGTATGATATTAGTTGACGGCCATGGTAACTTCGGCTCTATTGAAGGGGACGGAGCTGCTGCCATGCGTTACACCGAGGCAAGACTTGCAAAATTAACACAGGAAGTCTTTTTGCAGGACTTGGATAAAAATGTAGTTGATTTTATGCCAAACTTTGACGAGACAGAGAAGGAACCACAGGTTCTCCCTGTTCGTATTCCGAACCTTTTAGTAAATGGTGCCGAAGGTATCGCGGTAGGTATGGCAACAAGCATTCCGACCCACAACTTGGGTGAAGTAGTGGATGCAGTTAAGGCATACATGCAGAACAATGAAATCACAACCAAAGAGCTGATGCAATATGTAAAAGGTCCGGACTTCCCAACCGGCGGTTTAGTTGTAAATGAAGATGAATTATTAGAAATTTATGAGACCGGCATGGGCAAAATCAAAGTTCGTGGTAAGGTGGAAGTGGAAGATTTGAAGGGCGGCAAGAAACGTCTTGTCATTACGGAGATTCCATATACCATGATTGGGGCCGGTATTGGCAAGTTCTTAAATGATGTTGCGGCTTTAGTGGAAGCGAAGAAAACCGGAGATATCGTTGATATTTCCAACCAGTCTTCTAAAGAAGGAATTCGCATTGTATTAGAACTAAAGAAAGATGCAGATGTAGAGAACCTGAAAAACATGCTCTACAAAAAGACTCGTTTGGAAGATACTTTCGGTGTAAATATGCTTGCGGTTGCAGACGGCAAGCCGGAGACGTTGGGCCTTAAAGGAATCATTGAACACCATGTGGATTTCCAATTTGAACTTGCAACCAGAAAATATAAGACTTTACTTGCAAAGGAATTAGATAAGAAAGAGATTCAGGAAGGTCTTATCAAGGCCTGTGATGTGATTGACTTGATTATCGAAATCTTACGTGGTAGCAAGAATGTCAAGGATGCCAAGGATTGTTTGGTGAACGGAACTACAGATAATATTAAGTTCAAATCCAACATTTCTAAAAAAATGGCGGCTATGCTTCGTTTTACGGAACGTCAGGCGCAGGCAATCTTGGACATGCGTCTCTACAAATTAATTGGCTTGGAAATCGAAGCCCTTCAATTAGAACATGAGACAACTCTTAAGAACATTGCCAAGTATGAGGATATTCTCAATAACTACGATTCTATGGCAAATGTAATTATCGAGGATTTGGAAAGAGTTCGTCAAGAATACGGAAGAGAACGCCGTACGGTTATTGAAAATGCAGAGGAAGCAGTCTTTGAAGAAAAGAAGATAGAAGAGCAGGAAGTAGTGCTTCTCATGGACCGTTTTGGTTATACCAGAACCGTAGATGTGGCTACTTATGAGAGAAATAAAGATGCTGCAGATTTGGAAAGCAAGTACGTGGTTTCCTGCCTCAACACGGGCAAGATTTGTATGTTTACAAACACCGGTAAAATGCACCAGGTGAAAGTTCTTGACATTCCATTTGGTAAGTTCCGTGACAAAGGAACACCGATCGATAACATGAGTAACTTCAACAGCGCAGAAGAGGAAATCATCTTTATTTGCGATGAAAATCAGTTCCGTATTGCAACCCTTCTTTTTGCAACCAAACTTGGTATGGTGAAGAAGGTAAGCGGGGAAGAATTTTTAGTAGGAAAGCGAACTATTGCAGCTACTAAATTGAATGATGGGGATGAAGTGATTAACGTTCATATCATTAATCCAAAACATAACGTCGTAATCCAGACACAAAACGGATACTTCCTACGTTTCCACGGAAGTGAAATATCTGAAATGAAGAAAACTGCTGCCGGAGTGCGAGGCATCAAACTTCAGAAAAATGATGTGGTAGAGCAAGTTTACCTTTATACAGAAGGCGTAGAAACGAAAGTGATTTATAAAGAAAAAGAATTGACTTTAAATCGTTTGAAGCAGTCTAGTCGTGGTGGACAAGGTACCAAATCGAGAGTATAATATGAAATAACAATTAAGGGCAACCACTATGGTTGCCCTTAATTGTTTTATATACTATTCTACATCTTCAACTTTTGCTTCCAGTGGGGTTTCTAAACATGCAGGGTCTCGCATCATTTTTCTGAATTCACGAAGTGCTAATGCAAAGTATAAACCGTCGCAGAAGCGTTCGTCACAGACAAGACTGAATCCCATACGTTTTTCTACAGAAACCTCACCTTTGTGAGCAACCGGAACTTCTTTTTCTTTGCCCATTGCAAAGAAGAGACCGTTGGTACCAAACTCACAGGTGTGATGGAACACATGATTGATTCCTAATGATTTCAAGTTTGTTATGTAAAAGGATGTGTGGAATGGACTGAATTCAATAATAGCCTTTGGTAGCATATTGTGGCGGTCTAACCACATCAAGAAGGCAGCTACAAAATTCAAAACAGCACTTGGAAGATTCGTAAAGAAACGAACCATTTTGTCTGTGTCATTTTCATCTGTACGAAGAATGGTTTCTTTTCGGATAGCTTCATTTATCTTATCTGCAATCTCTAAGATAGTTTCTGTTCCTTCAAAACAGAGTTTAATCGTAGTATCCGGAGAATCGATATGTAGTTCCGGGTGAATGGTGAAGCTTACCCATATCTTTGGTCTTGCATAAATCTTGCCGTTCATGACAAAGCGGTTTAAGCGAGGCTTTAAGGCCAGCATACGAACTGCACCGGCAATAAAAATATGCATATAGCCCATTTTAATTCCTTGGGCGTTCTTTTCTTTGATATAACTGTCCCATGCATCGCAGTTGAAAGAGTCTTCAAACATATTCATGGAATCGTATCTTTTCTTCATTAAAAATCCAGTAATTAGTTGTAACGGATCGATGTTTTTCAACCTACGTCCGTCAGGTCTTTTGCCAAACATAAGAACCCTCCTAATAGCATATATAATAAGTATATTACTAAAATTGTCGAAAAAAGACAAGAAAAAAACTTTATAATATTTTTATAGTTGTGGTAAAAATTACATGCTATAATTGGTTTGTTTAGCGAGGAGAAAAGACATGCAGAAAAAGAAGACTACAGTAGCATTTAAGATTATAAAAGGTTTGATCCGTTTGTTTTATGGCAAAATGAAAGTAGAAGGACTGGAGAATCTTCCGGACAAACACGCCATAATTGTATCCAATCACTGTCAGATGAACGGTCCGATTGCGGGAGAACTGTTTTTGCCAGACAACTGCTATATCTGGTGCGCGGGAGAAATGATGAATCGCGAGGAAGTGGCGGCTTATGCCTTTCGAGATTTTTGGTCTCAAAAGCCGGCTTGGGCTCAGCTTTTTTATAAAATTTTGTCTCACATGATTGTACCGCTTGCGGTTTGCTTATTTAATAATGCCAGAACCATCGCGGTTTACCATGATATGCGCATTATGTCTACATTTAAAGAAAGTATTAAAATGTTGGATAAAGATGCAAATATTTTGATTTTTCCGGAAAAAGATGTCAAGAATAATAATATTCTATATCAATTTCAGGAAAACTTTATTGATATAGCGAAGCTTTATTATAAGAAGACCGGGGTGGAACTTCAGTTTGTACCGATGTACATTGCCCCTGCATTAAGAACCATGTACATTGGTCAGGCAATATCTTATAATAGCGAACACGACATTACAGATGAAAGACAGCGTATTTCAAAGGAAATTTCAGAAGCCATTACAACAATGGCTCGTGCACTGCCTAAGCACAGAGTTGTACCTTATCGAAATATATGTAAACGCAATTATCTTACAAACAAAGATGTTACGGAGGTGCCTAAAGGATGAGAAAACCAGTTGTAGATTATCGCGAATTTAGTTTTAAAAAGTTAAGAGAGCCTCAGTATTCCCATTTGCTGTTTTTATTGGGGTGGGTGATTTACTTTGCCCTTTATTTTCTAACAGAGAATCTGATTCCTGTGGAAAATTGTTATCCGGTTCATAGCGTATTGGATGATATTATTCCATATAATGAGTTTTTTATCATACCTTATGTGGGTTGGTATGGTCTGATTGTAGTTTCCCTTATTTATTTTGCCTTATACAATCCGGACAATTTTAAGAACATGAGTAAATTTATTTTTACAACTCAAATGGTAGCAATGGCGATTTACATTATTTTTCCGACCAGACAGGACTTGCGCCCGGAATTCTTTGTGAGAGACAATATATTTACGGATATCACTAAACTTTTATATACCTTTGATACAAACACAGGTGTTTGTCCATCCTTACACGTGGCTTATTCCGTGGGAATTGCGTCAACTTGGTTGAAGGAAAAACCGGCATCTAGATGGAGTAAAATCTTTGTGACCATATTCTGTTTCTTTGTGTGCATTTCCGTTGCCTTTGTCAAACAACATTCGGTAGTGGATATTTACGCAGCTATTCCATTGTGTTTGTTGGCAGAGTGGATTGCGTTTGGACCAAATTACTGGGTTCCAAAATGGAAGGGACTTCAGAAAAAAACTCCAAAATTACAAACAAATGCTTGATTTTTCTAAAATATAGTGATATTATAAGTACAACGTAATATGAATTCGACGAGGAAGTGAACCGCAAGGTTCACTTTTCTTGCGTCTTAAGGCACAAGAAATGCTCCTCGAGGAAATAAATAAGGAGGACGTATATGTCAAAAAGAGAGCAATACGAACAGACCACAGAAACTCTTTTGCAGCCAATTATTGATGCACATGGATTCGAGTTGGTTGATGTGGAGTATGTGAAAGAAGCAGGAAACTGGTATTTAAGAGCCTATATTGACAAACCGGGCGGAATTACCGTAGATGACTGCGAAGTAGTAAGCAGAGCATTCTCAGACATTTTGGATGAGAAGGATTACATTGAAGACACCTACATTTTCGAAGTGAGTTCACCGGGACTTGGAAGACCACTGAAAAAAGAAAAGGATTTCAAACGTAGTTTGGGTGAAGAGGTTGAGGTACGTACTTATCGCGCCGTCAACAAACAAAAAGAATTTATTGGTATTCTGAAGGAATACGATAAAGATACAGTAACATTAGAATATGAAGATGAGACAACACAAAGGTTTGACAGAAGTGACATCGCATTAATTCGTTTAGCATTACATTTTTAATTTAGGAGGAAATCAAAAAATGAACACAGAATTATTGGAAGCGCTTACGATTCTTGAAAAGGAGAAAGAAATCAGCAAAGAAACTCTTCTTGATGCAATTGAAAATTCTTTGATTAACGCATGCAAGAATCACTTTGGTAAAGCAGATAATGTAAAGGTTATCATGGACAGAGAAACATGTGAATATTCTTTATTTGCAGAGAAAACTGTTGTAGAAGAAGTGGAAGATGATGTATTGGAAATCAGCCTTGTAGATGCAAAGATGAAAGATTCTAAATTTGAACTTGGTGATATCGTTCAGATTCCAATTGAATCAAAGTCTTTCGGACGTATTGCGACACAGAATGCAAAGAACTTAATTCTTCAAAAAATTCGTGAAGAAGAAAGAAAGGTTGTTTATGATCAATACTTTGAAAAAGAAAAAGATATTGTTACAGGTATTGTACAACGTTATGTTGGTAAGAACATCAGCATCAACTTGGGCAAAGCAGATGCGATGCTTACAGAAAATGAGCAAGTAAAAGGTGAAGTGTTTAAACCGACAGAACGCATCAAATTGTATGTTGTAGAAGTGAAGAATACTACAAGAGGACCGAAGATTTTAGTGTCTCGTACTCACCCGGAACTTGTAAAACGCTTATTTGAATCAGAAGTGACTGAAGTAAAAGAAGGTATTGTGGAAATTAAGAGTGTGTCCAGAGAAGCTGGTTCACGTACTAAAATTGCTGTATGGTCAAATGATCCAAATGTAGACCCAGTAGGAGCATGTGTAGGTATGAATGGTGCCAGAGTAAATGCAATCGTAAGCGAACTTCGCGGTGAGAAGATTGACATTATCAACTGGGATGAAAACCCTGCATACTTAATTGAAAACGCATTGAGCCCGGCAAAAGTTATTTCTGTAGCTGCGGACCCGGATGACAAGACAGCAAGTGTTATCGTACCAGATTATCAGTTGTCATTGGCAATCGGTAAAGAAGGACAAAATGCAAGGCTTGCAGCTCGCTTGACAGGCTACAAGATTGACATCAAGAGCGAAACACAGGCGATTGAGTCAGGAGAACTTCCTCCAAACTGGATGGAACTTGCAGAACAGATGGAAATGGATGAAGATTACGAATATTAATTAGGAAGTGACCTATATTGAGTATGAATAAAAAAATTCCTATGCGTAAATGTGTAGGATGTGGAGAAATGAAAAGTAAAAAGGAAATGATACGTGTTTTGAAAACGGCAGAAGATGAATTTGTGCTAGATGCGACAGGAAAGAAAAATGGTCGTGGCGCATATCTTTGCCATTCAAAAGAATGTTTGGAAAAAGCGATTAAGAGCAAAGGTCTCGAGCGTTCCTTTAAACAATCTATTCCAAAAGAAGTATATGAAAAATTGGAAAAGGAGATGGAAACACTTGAAACCGAATAAAGTATGTTCATTAATCGGTCTTGCCATGAAAGCAGGCAAGGTAGTAAGCGGTGAATTTGCGACAGAAAAGGAAGTAAAAACCGGTTATGCCCAGTTAGTAATTGTGGCCGAAGATGCATCAGATAATACAAAGAAGAAATTTCAAAACATGTGTGAATTCTATGAAGTGCCAATCTATTTTTACGGAGATAAAGATACCTTGGGGCATGCAATGGGGAAAGAGTTCCGAGCAAGTTTAGCGGTAACGGACCCGGGATTTGCAAAAGGAATCACCAAACATTTAGATGCGTAAAGGAGGTAGTATAATGCGTGTACATGAATTAGCAAAGACTTTAAATATAACAAGCAAAGAGATTATTGAATTTTTAAGAGGACAGGATGTGGCAGTGGCAAGTCATGCAAGTTCTTTGACAGAAGACCAGGAAAAGATGGTGCAAAAGAAATTTAGTGCACCGGCACCTGCTCCTGTAAAAGAAGTTGTAGCAGAAAAACCGGTAGAAAAGCCAGTAGAAAAGGCGGCCGCGCCGGTTACAGAAGCAAAACCAGTAGAAGCTACAGAAACTGCAGAGCCACCAAAGAAAAAGAATATCGTTCAGGTGTTCCGTCCGCAAAACAGTCGTCAAGCAGGAAATCGTCCGGGACAAGGAAGACCGGGACAAGGACGTCCTAGCCAAGGAAGACCAAATCAAAATCGTTATGGACAAGGCGGACAGGATAGTTCTGGTTTGAGACAAGGATTTTCTTATGGGCAACCACAGCGTCCACAAAGACCGGTTGCGAAACCAGTTCAACCGACTGAAACACCGGCTGCAAAACCGGTACAACCAGTACAAAAGCCGGTACAACCAGTACAAAAACCAGGAGAAGTGGTAGAAAAGCCGGTAGAAGTTGTAACAGCACCGGAAAAACCAATTGAAAAACCAGTAGAGGTAATTCAAGTAGCAGAAACACCGGTTGTAAACCAAGAACGTGTAGAGCGTGTAGAACGTCCGGAAAGACCACAACGCCCGGAAAGACCACAGCGTCCGGAAAGAGCAGAACGTCCGGAACGTATGGAGCGTAGCGAAAGAACAGAACGCGGAGAGAGACCGGAACGTGGTGAAAGACCGGTGCGTCGCGATGACAGACGTGACGATAGACGCGATGACCGTCGTGATGAAAGACGCGACGATAGACGTGATGAAAGACGTGATAAGCGCGAAGAACGTAGAAATAATGATAAACGCGACCGTCGTGACGACAGAATGTCAATCCCGGCACCAATGGGTTCTGAACAGAAACCACAACGTAAAAATCAAAAGGATAATTACAAGAAAAAAGAGAAAAATAAAGACTACTTAAACGAAGACCAGGATGAAAGAAGTGGAAAGAACAGAAAGGCGCAAAAGAATGTTCCTTTGCAACAAAAACCGCAACCAAAACCGGTAGAAAAAGTAGAAGAAAAAATCAAAATGATCACCATTCCAGAGATGTTAACCATTAAGGAATTGGCAGATCACATGAAGATACAACCATCTGTGATCGTCAAGAAACTCTTTATGCAAGGTAAGATTGTAACCTTGAATCAAGAGATTGATTTTGATACTGCAGAAGAAATTGCAATGGAATTTGAAGTTCTCTGCGAAAAAGAGGTTGTTGTCGATGTAATCGAAGAACTCTTAAAAGAAGAGGAAGAAGACGAAGGCAAGATGAAGAGACGTCCACCGGTTGTCTGTGTTATGGGACACGTTGACCATGGTAAGACTTCACTTCTTGATGCTATCCGTAATACTAGTGTTACCACAGGCGAAGCAGGTGGAATTACACAGCACATTGGTGCTTATGTAGCAACTGTAAATGGCCAGAAGATTACGTTCCTTGACACACCAGGGCATGAGGCGTTTACAGCGATGCGTATGCGTGGTGCAAACTCTACTGATATTGCGATATTAGTTGTAGCTGCTGACGATGGTGTTATGCCACAGACCGTAGAAGCTATCAGCCATGCCAAGGCAGCAGGTATTGAAATTGTTGTTGCTGTGAATAAGATTGATAAACCGGCAGCAAACATTGACCGTGTAAAACAAGAACTTACCGAATATGAGTTGATTGCAGAAGACTGGGGTGGAAGCACCATCTTTGTACCGGTTTCCGCTAAAACAGGTGAAGGTATTGAAGATTTGATGGAAATGCTTCTTTTAACCGCAGAAGTTGCAGAACTCAAGGCAAATCCAGACCGTAGTGCAAGAGGTCTTGTTATCGAAGCAGAACTTGACAAAGGTAAAGGTCCTGTGGCAACTGTACTTGTACAAAAAGGTACATTGCATGTAGGAGACCCGATCGCAGCAGGTGCAGCTTACGGTAAAGTAAGAGCTATGATTGATGACAAGGGAAGACGTGTGAAAGAAGCTGGTCCTTCAACACCAGTAGAAATCCTTGGATTAAATGATGTTCCAAATGCGGGAGAAGTCTTTGTGGGATGCGAAAATGAAAAAGATGCAAGAAGCTTTGCGGAAACATTTATTGCACAGAACAAAGTGAAATTATTAGATGATACCAAGTCTAAAATGTCTTTGGATGATTTGTTTAGTCAGATTCGGGCAGGTAATGTCAAAGAACTTAACATTATTGTTAAGGCTGATGTTCAAGGTTCTGTAGAAGCTGTAAAACAAAGTTTAGTAAAACTTTCGAACGAAGAAGTGGCTGTCAAAGTCATTCACGGTGGCGTTGGTGCTATCAATGAATCAGATGTTACTTTGGCTTCTACATCAAATGCAATCATCATTGGATTTAACGTTCGTCCGGATGCAACTGCAAAAGATATTGCAGAGAGCGAAGGCGTAGATGTGAGATTGTACCGCGTTATCTACAATGCGATTGAAGATGTACAGGCAGCTATGAAAGGTATGTTAGATCCAGTCTTCGAAGAACAAGTGCTTGGTCATGCAGAAGTTCGTCAGACATTCAAGGCTTCAGGCGTTGGTACTATTGCAGGTTCTTACGTTCTTGATGGTATGTTTGAACGTGGATGCTCTGCGCGTATCATTCGTGATGGAATTGTTATCTTTGACGGAGCGCTTGCGTCTCTCAAACGTTTCAAAGATGACGTAAAAGAAGTAAAAGCCGGCTATGAATGTGGTTTTGTATTTGAAAGATTTAATGATATCAAAGAAGGCGATCAAGTGGAAGCATACAAGATGGTAGAAATTCCAAGATAGTCGCAGAAACGAGGAATTAAGTTGAGAAAAAACAGTATTAAAAATACAAGAGTCAATGTCGAAGTGCAAAGGGAATTAAGCAACATCATCCGTGGGGGAATTAAAGACCCACGGGTTGCTCCTATGACTTCCGTAGTTGCTGTGGAAGTAGCACCTGATTTAAAAACTTGTAAAGCTTATATTAGTGTTTTCGGCGATGAAAAGGCGCAACAGGATACCGTAAAAGGACTTCAGAGCGCAGAGGGTTATATACGCCGTGAATTAGCAAGAAACTTGAACATGCGCAATACACCGCAAATCTCATTTGTAATGGATCAATCTATTGCTTATGGTGTTGCCATGTCAAAGAAAATTGATGATGTTACAAAAGATCTGAAAAAAGAGGATGAGTAATATGTTGAATCGTGTATTACCGCAAGCGCAAACAATTGCAATCGGTGGGCATATCAGACCGGATGGCGATTGTATTGGTTCTTGCATGGGGCTCTATTTATATATCAAAAAATGTTATCCTGACAAACAGGTGGATGTGTTTTTAGAGCCTGTACCAAGTTGCTTTTCTATGCTTTCTGTAGTGAAGGAGATTAAACACGAGGTACAAGACAAAAAGCAGTATGACTTATTTATTTCATTAGATTGTGCAACCAAGAATCGGCTTGGATTTTCAGAAGAATTATTTGATAATGCAAAGAAAAAGGTGTGCATTGACCATCATATCAGCAATATGGGCTTTGCAGAGCACTGTTATATCGTGCCGGAAGCGAGTTCTACGGCGGAATTAGTGTATCGTTTAATTGACACTGATAAAATTACTACCGACATAGCAGAATGCCTTTATCTGGGCATCGTACACGATACTGGTGTGTTTCAGTATTCCAGCACTGCACCTGAAACGATGGAAGCAGCCGCGAATTTAATGCGCAAAGGAATTCGCGCAACGGAATTGATTGACAAGACCTACTATGAGAAAACCTATGCACAAAATCGAGTGCTTGGTAAGGCTTTGTTAGACAGTCAGTTAATGCTAGGTGGTAAGTGTATCATCTCTTATATAACAAAAGAAATGATGCAGGAATATGATGTCAAACAGTCAGATTTAGAAGGAATAGTAAGTCAATTACGCGTGACACAGGACGTAGAAGTTGCAGTTTTTATGTATGAAATCGGAGAAAAGGAATACAAAGTAAGTCTTCGTGCTTCCGGAGATGTCAATGTCAGTCAAGTGGCAGAAACATTTGGCGGCGGTGGACATGTGAAGGCGGCGGGACTTACAATGTCCGGAACTATTTCCGAAATCATAGAAAAATTAACAGAAGAGATAAGGAAACAATTATGATCCATGGTGTGATAAATATTCACAAGGAAAAAGGATACACGTCACATGATGTTGTGGCCAAATTGCGCGGCATTTTAAAACAAAAGAAAATCGGTCATACAGGGACATTGGATCCAGATGCAACGGGAGTACTTCCCGTGTGTTTGGGAAAGGCTACAAAGCTTTGCGACATGCTGACAGATAAGAATAAAACTTATGAAACCGTGATGTTGATGGGAAAGGTAACAGACACCCAGGATATTTCGGGAACTGTTCTTTCAGAAGCAGAAACCAGCGGTTTGACTGTTGAAACTGTAGAAAACGCAATCCGTTCTTTTGTGGGACCATACATGCAGATTCCACCTATGTATTCTGCATTAAAAGTCAATGGCAAGAAATTATATGAGCTTGCAAGAGAAGGTATAGAAGTTGAACGCGCTGCAAGACCGGTTGAGATTTTAGAAATTTACATTCTGGGGATAGATTTGCCGCGCGTGCGTATGAAGATTTCCTGTTCAAAAGGCACTTATATTCGTACTTTGTGCCATGATATAGGTGCAAAATTAGGCTGTGGTGCTTGCATGGAAGAATTGATTCGTACAAAAGTCAGCTGTTTTGAGTTGCAAGATAGTATTACTTTAGAAGAGGTTCAAAATCTTTTGAAACAGGGTCAATTAGATAATTATATTATCCCCATTGACCAAATGTTTGCAGAATATGAAGTTTTGAATCTAAAAGAAGAGTTTGCAACTTTTGGATACAATGGAAATAGTATTTCCACAGAGCATCTTCAAGGCAAAAGTCAGTTTCAAGACCAACAAAAGGTGCGAATATATGACCATTTAGGAACATTTATTGGGGTCTACACCTACCAAAACAAGTTCCAAACATTCAAGATAGAGAAAATGTTTTTTGAAAGGGAAAACAATGCAATACGTTAAGGGAATCGCTGATTATCAGAAT
The DNA here is from genome assembly GCA_045648005.1 of Faecalimonas sp. GTDB lineage: Bacteria > Bacillota > Clostridia > Lachnospirales > Lachnospiraceae > Faecalimonas. The sequence goes on from JAZRND010000042.1 coordinate 18,572, forward strand.
GAAAGACCAACCGCCATAACCCTTGGGAAGTTTGACGGACTACACAGAGGACACGATTTATTAGTCAGCCGTGTGGTTCAATATCAAGACACGGAAGATGTGGATGGCGTGGTATTTGCCTTTGATATGAGTCCATTATTTCAAAAACTAAATAAAGAACCTGATTTTCTTTTGTCAAATGAAGAAAAGGCGTCACGGTTAAACGGGCGTGTCGATTACTTCGTGGAATGCCCATTTGGTGACGAAATTGCGCAGATGGAGGCAGAAGATTTTATTCATGATGTGTTAGTAGAACGCTTTCATGCAAAATATATCGTCGTAGGGACAGATTTTCGCTTTGGTTATCAAAAGAAAGGCGATTGTGAAATGCTTCGTCGCTATGGACAAAAATATGGTTTTCAAGTGGATGTTATAGACAAAATTAAGTACCAGGAGAGAGAAATCAGCAGCACTTATATCAAAGAAGAACTGAAAAAGGGGAACCTTGAAATGGTAGATTTTCTCTTGGGATATAAATATTCTGAAAGTAATAAAAAACATTTTGACAACGCATAAAACATGTGATACAATGTGGCAGTATGAGAACCGAGGTTCAGTAATCGGACACTCCAACCATTACTTAATCTCCGGCGATTATAAAAAATATTATAGGAGGAACAAAGCGATGATTTCTAAAGAAAAGAAACAAGCAATCATGGCAGAATATGCCAGAACAGAAGGCGACACAGGTTCACCAGAAGTACAAGTTGCTGTATTGACAGCAAGAATTAACGAATTAACAGAACACTTTAAGGCAAATCCAAAGGATCACCACTCAAGAAGAGGTCTTCTTAAGATGGTTGGTCAAAGACGTGGTTTACTTGCTTACTTAAAGAAAACCGACATCGAAAGATATCGTTCTTTGATCGAAAGATTAGGATTAAGAAAATAATTTAAAGTATTCCAATTGATACAGACACACAACACAACAACACAAGAAGCAAACCGATTTGGTTTGCTTCTTTTTTGCTGTAAAAGTATGGAAAAAGATATGAAAAAGAGTTGAAAATGCATAGTAAAAAAAGTATAATTTGATATAGCAACTGAATAAACCAAAAGGAAGGGAAATCAAATGAAAAATGTAGGTTTGTTTGGAATTCCAACAATGGATGTTCCAAGCGCAAAAGGAGCCAAAGTAAATTTGCGAGGAAGCAACAATTATGTAGTCGAAATCAAGGAAACTAGTAAGAAAGACTATGAGAATTACTTGACAGAACTTGCAGATTATGGATTTGAAAAATTTGCAGACAATGGGGAAGGATTGGATAATGCAGTGTTTAACACTACATTAGTAAGAGAGGAAGAAGTATTAATTGTTACCTATTTAGGAAGAACAGAGACTACTTGCATATCTTATTATCAAGGTGAGCCTGTTTCTGAACGTTTAATATGCAAAGATTCTTATGCTGCAGATATAAAGGAAGGTGCACAAACCAAACTTTATATGATGGAGTTATGGTATTCGGGAAATGGTTTTGTAATTCAACTCAAGAACGGACATTTCTTGATTAGTGATGGCGGAACATGGAATGAGGTAAGATATTTACTGGACTTTTTGGAAAGCAAGGTTCCGGAAGGCGAAAAACCGATTGTGGAAGGGTGGTTCTATACCCATGGCCATGGAGATCATATGGGAGTTGCAATTGAATTCCTTGACTGTCCGGAATTAGCAAACAGAGTTTTGGTGGAAGGATTTTACTACAATTCACCGAGCAGACATGTGGAAGACCTATGTCAGTATTGCAATGCAAATTGGCGTATACGAAAAGCAGCAGATCTTTTTAGAACGCCTACAGGTGAACACACACCGGTTTATACACCACAGACAGGGCAAAGATATTATTTCTGTGACATCACCATGGATATTTTGGTTTCTCAAGAGCAGAATCCATTTAGCGTATACAAGAGAGATTTTGACATAAATAATGCATCTACCGTTTGTTTGCTCAATATAGAGGGACAGAAGGTATTCTTGAGCGGTGATATTCATGAATTTGGTTTGCAGTTCATTATGAATAATTTAAGTCAGGAATTTATGCATCTTACTGCGTTTACTTTGAATCACCACGGATTTAATACATACAATCCATTTACAGATTATTGTGAAATAGACACCTTACTGGTTACAAGCCCTGGTATTACACCGCTACGTACAAGAAGAGATGTGAAATATCTGAAGGAAAGCGTAAAAGAGTGGATGCACTGGGGAGATGGAACCATTGAGATGACATTCCCTTATAAAGTTGGTGAATATAAGGTTCTTCCGAAGTTTGAGTGGATTTATCACACAGAAGACCCACGTCCGTGGGATGACACTCCGTCATTTGCATCTACATTATACACCATTCCGGGAAGAAGATTTTTGGGCTTCATTTTTGAGGCAGAGGATACTTTGTTTGAAGGTGACAAGTTGCAGGAAGGTGCTTTAAGATTGTTGAAGCTATTGAAGGAAAACAAAGTACATACATCTGTATATTCACCAAAAACCACAGAGGAATTGAGTGCTTGGTTGAAAGAAGCAGGTATCCAAGAATACTTTGATTTGGTTTTAGGTAGTGACCAATTAGATAAGGATGATTTGTATCGCGATGCACTATTAAAATCAGAAGAAGCATTTGATTTAGAGCATGTACATAACATCATGGTTCTTTGTCATGACATGAAGACGCTGAAACCGGCGATTGAGGAAGGTTTCCGTTGTTTGATTGTAAACAAAGATGCAGGAAACGAAATTCGTTCGCAAGCGGCACGAGGACCAATTAATTGTCTGAACGATTTTTTTGACCTAATGGAAAAACAACAATATTTGTTTGAAGGTTTGAAGAAATATCCACTTTTTTAATGTGGATACGGAGGAAGCAAGATGAATTATTGGACACAAAGTAAAGATAATATATGGGTAGCAGCCCACAGAGGATGGCGCACAAAGTACCCGGAAAATACAATGGAAGCGATTAAAGCTGCAGTTGAGTTAGGAGTAGACCAGATTGAGACTGACATTCGTGTAACAAAAGATGGTGAACTTGTTTTGATGCATGACCCAACAGTAGATCGTACTACAGACGGAACAGGTAAGGTTATTGACTACACTTTGGCAGAATTAAAACAATTAGATGCAGGTATTCATAAAGGCCTTGAATACAAAGGATGTCGCATTCCAACTTTTATTGAGTTTATGGAATATGTAAAACAATTTCCTAAACTCACTTTGGATTTGGAATTAAAGGAATATCCGACAGAAGGTCATGAAGAAATTGCTTACGATGTTTGCGACAGAGTGCTTCAGATTGTTGATGAATATGGATTTACAGACAGAGTTGTTATCAATAGCTTCAGTAATAAATTGAATGAGTATGTGCACATAAAATACGGTAATAAGTACAGACAACATGTATTTTATCCAATGCACAAACTGAAAGGTGATGCGGAAATTGACCCATATTCTTATGCTTATTGCTGTTGCATGTTGGGTGACAAAACTATTGGCACTGTAATTTCAGAACAGGCTGCTTGTGACTTTATGCGAGTTAAAGGTGTAGAACCATGGGGCGGAGCAGGTATTAAAGATAGCGAAACAGTTGATATTGCAATTGAACGTGGTGTTACTTTAATTACTTGTGACAATCCAGACGTTGTTTTGGATTTATTAAGACAAAAAGGAAAACGTGCAAAATAAAAAAGGAGAGCAATCATGGCTGTACAAGGTTTGTTTGGAATTCCAAGCATGAAGGTTGCTTCTATGAAAGAAGCATGGACAGAACATTATGGTGCGGGAAATTTTGTAACTAGAATTCCTAAAACAGAAAAGAAGGATTATGAAAAATATCTGAAAAGAGTAGAAAAAGCAGGATTTGTTAAATTCGTAGATAATGGAAAGTCGGGAATTGACAATACTGTTTTTACGACTACTTTCACAAGAGGCAATGCAGTACTGACAGTGACTTATATGGCGCTGTCAAAAGAAACTTGCGTTATTTTAGCATACGATATGCCACTTTCACCAAATTTGTTTTATAAAGACGAATATATTGCAGATAATAAAGAAGGTGCACAGACAAAAATGCATATGCCGGAACTTTTCAGTTTTGGTAACAGTATTGTTTTCCAATTAAAGAACGGACATTTTATTATTAGCGATGGTGGAATGTGGGCAGATTTACCATATCTTTTGGATTATATGGAAAGTCTTGTTCCAGAAGGCGAAAAGCCTGTAGTGGACGCATGGTTTATTACACATGCTCATTCAGACCACAGTGGTGCCATTGAAGAGGCATGGTTTACAAAATCTTATGTTTCCAGATTTTATGTGGAAGGTGTTTATTTTAATGAACCGGATGACCGATATACTAACAAAAATGAACCACCGAAGATTAATATTGCCCGAATTAAGATGGCGGCCAGAAATCTTCTGACTACTGAAGGTGGACATCCAAATATTTACAGACCATATACAGGTCAAAGATTCTATTTCAATGACATTACAATTGAAGTAATGTTTGGACAAGAACAAGGGCTTTTTGCAAATTATGGACATGATGTAAACGATACATCTACGGTAACCATGGTAAACATCGAAGGACAGAAATGTTTGATGACCGGTGATATTGATATCAGTGGCTTGACATTTATGATGGAAAATTATCATTCGGAATACTTCGATTTGGACTATATGACCTTGTCCCATCATGGATTTAATACACTGAATAGTTTTACTGATTTTTGTAAGGTAAAGACACTTTTCATGCCGAGTAGAAACATTTTGCCGGTAAGAAAGGTACGTGAAAATGCATACTTACGAAGCAAAACAGAAGAATCTTTCTTCTGGGGAGACGGAACCAAGATTATGACCTTCCCTTATAAAGTTGGTACTTATGAGTCATTGCCTTGTAAGACAGAATGGATTCACCATCCGGATGATGTCAGACCGACAAAAGGTGGCACTATGTATACATTCCCAGGAAGAAAAATCAATACTTTCATTTTTAATGCAGAAGGCTTTTTGTATATAGATGGACAACTTCGTGAAAGTATGATAGATGTCTTGGATTATGTGAAAGAAAGAGGCGGACGGATGCTTGTGATCTCTGACAAGAGTAAAGATGAAACTGTTGCAGACCTTCAAGCATTAGGCATTGATACATATTTTGAAGAAGTCTTGGGAAGAGATATGATTGAAAATGAAAAACCTGCCACCGATATGATGGATTTGGTGCTGGAAAAATATCCGCAGGAAGACATTCACAGATATCTCATTTTGACCCATGATATCAATGATGTATATGTAGCAAATACTTTGGGACTACGTTGCATCATTGTTCCGGTAGATGGACAAGTGGATGAAATCATGGATGACCGAAGCTGGAAAGCATTGGAAAAGATAGAAGATATCATACCGTATTTTGATTGGAGAAAATTACGTGTTGAATAAAAAAATTGTTTTGATTGATGGACATAGTATTTTGAACAGAGCATTCTATGGGGTCCCGGATTTGACTAATTCTGAGGGCCTTCATACCAATGCCATTTATGGATTTTTAAATATTATGCTCAAAATTTTAGAAGAAGAAAAACCTGAATATTTGACCGTTGCTTTTGACGTACATGCACCTACATTTCGGCACGAAATGTATCCGGAATATAAGGGCACCAGAAAACCGATGTTAGACGAACTTCGCCAACAGGTTCCGGTTATTAAAGATGTGTTGAGAGCAATGGGTGTGAAAATCATTGAGCAAGCAGGCTTGGAGGCGGACGACCTTTTAGGAACTCTTTCTAAACGCTGTGAAAGTCAAGGTATGGATGTGTCTATCATTTCGGGTGATAGAGACCTGCTGCAATTGGCCACAGAAAAGGTAAAAATTCGCATTCCAAAGACCAAGCAGGGCAAGACAGAAGTGGAAGATTACTATGCGGCTGATGTAAAGGCGCGTTACGAGGTTACACCACAGGAATTTATTGATTTGAAAGCTCTAATGGGTGATACATCCGATAATATTCCGGGAGTGCCAAGTGTAGGCGAAAAGACAGCGACCAAGATTATTGTGGAGTATGGTTCTATTGAAAATGCTTATGCTCATGTGCAGGAAATCAAACCGCCAAGAGCAGCAAAAGCTTTGGAAGAGCATTATGACTTGGCACAATTAAGTAAGGTGTTAGCTACGATTAATGTAAATGCGGACTTTACTTATGATTTGGAGGACGCATTACTTGGAAATCTCTATACAGAAGAAGCATATGTGTATTTCCAACGTTTGCAGTTCAAAAATTTATTGTCCAAATTTGAAACATCAGGACCTGTAAACCAGATTCAGGATGCTTTCAAAAAGGTTACAGACAAGGAAGAAGCGGAAGTTATTTTTGCAAAAGCCAAAGAACAGAAGGTAGTTGGCGTTGCTTTTTATAAAGATACCAAGAATGTGCTGCCTCTATTTGTGATGAATGCAGGATTGACCGGAGTAGGTATTGCTTTTGGAGAAAAGGATATTTATGTGATTACAACAGAACAAGGTATTCCTCTCAATTACTTGTTAAAAGAAGTGGAAATTTTATCCGAGAGTGTGGATATTTGTTCTGTGTTTCATTTAAAAGAGGCGTTGGAATATGTGCCAAACATTTGTGAAACACATTGCTTTGACGGCATTATCGCAGCATATCTTTTAAATCCGCTAAAGAATGACTATGAATATACAGACATTGCAAGAGACGAATTTGACATTCTGATTGATGACAAATTTGAAGATTTGGATAAATGTTTTTATGAAACTTATACAGCGTACGCTTGCTATGAACCATTGATGAAAAAACTCCACGAGACCGGCATGCAAAAGCTTTTTAATGAGATTGAAATGCCGTTGGTGTTTGCGCTTCGGGCTATGGAGGACAATGGCGTAAAAGTAGAGGCATCCGCATTGAGAATTTACGGGGACCAATTGGGAACTCGTATTGTGGAACTGGAACAAGAAATTTACCAAATGACCGGTGAAACTTTTAATATCAATTCGCCGAAGCAGTTGGCAGTTATTTTGTTTGAAAAATTGGGTCTCCCAAATGGAAAGAAAACCAAAACAGGATATTCAACCTCTGCGGAAATTTTAGAAAAATTAGCACCGGATTATCCGATTGTGTCAAAAATATTAGAATATAGACAATTGACCAAACTAAAATCAACCTATGCGGATGGATTGGCTAATTATATTTGCGAGGATGGTAGAATTCATGGCAAATTTAATCAGACCATCACTGCTACAGGACGTATCAGTAGCACAGAACCGAATTTACAAAATATTCCGGTTCGTATGGAACTCGGTAGATTGATTCGCAAGGTCTTTGTCCCTGAAGATGGATTTGTTTTTGTAGACGCGGATTACTCGCAAATTGAGCTACGTGTCTTGGCACATTGTTCAGGAGATGAGCAATTAATTGCTGCATATAAAGAAGCGCGAGATATACACAGAATGACTGCTTCACAAGTGTTCCATATACCATTTGACGAGGTTACGGACTTGCAAAGAAGAAATGCAAAGGCTGTAAACTTTGGTATTGTATATGGCATTAGTTCTTTCGGATTGAGTCAAGATTTGAGCATAAGCAAAAAAGAAGCAGCCCAATATATCGACAATTATTTTAATACTTACCCGGGTATTAAAAAGTTCTTGGATGACGCAGTGTCATTGGGAAAAGAAAAAGGATATGTAACCACTATCTTTGGCAGAAGAAGACCAGTTCCGGAATTGTCGTCCGGAAACTTTATGCAACGTTCTTTTGGTGAACGTGTGGCAATGAATTCTCCAATTCAAGGTTCTGCTGCAGATATTATGAAAATATCTATGATTGGCGTGCACAATCGTTTGAAGACAGAGCAATTGAAATCGCGTTTAGTACTTCAAGTTCACGATGAATTGTTAATTGAAGCTCATGAATCGGAAGTAGAGAAGGTCAAAGAGATATTGTCTCACGAAATGGAACATGCAGTAGAATTGTCTGTTCCGTTGGATGTAGATATGCAAGTGGGCAAGAGTTGGTATGAGGCAAAATAATGAAAGTAATAGGTATTACAGGAGGAGTTGGCTCTGGAAAGAGCCGAGTTCTCGAATTTTTAGAAACTGAATTTCCGGCTGTCATTTGTCAGGCAGACCATGTGGCTTGGAAATTGCAAGAGCCTGGACAAGAATGCTATCAGGAGATTGTAAAAGCATTTGGAACAGAGATTGTCAATACGGATGGGACTATTAATCGAAAAGTTCTGGGCGCTATTGTATTTTCTGATAAAGAGCAACTGAAAAAATTAAACAAAATTATGCATCCGGCTGTCAAAGAATATATCTGCCAATGGATTGAAGATGAGAAATGCAAAGAAACCTCATACTTTTTCTTGGAAGCAGCCTTGCTATTGGAAGAAAATTACCAGGAAATTTGTGATGAAATATGGTATATTTATGCCCAAGAGGATGTGAGATGTCAACGTCTTATAGAAAACAGGGCATATAGCGAAGAAAAAATCAAAGCAATTATGAAGAATCAATTATCAGATGAGGATTTTCGAAAACATTGTACAGTTATCCTAGATAACAGCCATGATTTTGAAATGACATGCGCGCAGATTCGAGAAAGAATGAGTAAATAATTAGGAGAAATGAAATGAGATTTTGCAGCATAGCGAGCGGAAGCAGCGGCAACTGCATTTACATAGGCAATGACAACACACACTTGCTGGTGGATACAGGAATCAGCAAGAAGAAAATCGAAGAAGGTTTAACGGAGCTTGGCATTACAGGAGAGCAATTGGATGGCATTTTGATTACTCATGAGCATTCGGATCACATTCAAGGTTTAGGTGTTTTCTGTAGAAAATATCAAGTGCCGATTTATGCAACAAAGGGAACGACAGTGGGGATTCAATGCTGCAAGCAGGTTGGTGAATTGCCGGAGGGACTTTTGAAGTGCGTAAAAGCAGATGTGCCTTTTGAAATCGGTGATATGCAGATCAAACCATTTGGGATTTCCCATGATGCGAATGAACCTACCGGTTTTCGCATTGAAAGTGATGGTAAGGCATTAGCAATTGCTACAGATTTGGGCATTTACGATGATTATATAGTGGAGAATTTAAAAGGATTGGATGCCATTGTACTTGAGGCAAATCATGATGTGCACATGGTGGAGGTTGGTCCATATCCATATTATTTAAAACAAAGAGTGTTAGGAAATCATGGGCACTTATCTAACGAATTGTCCGGAAGATTACTTTGCGAAATTATGCACAATAATTTAAAACACATCGTGTTAGGTCATTTGAGTCGTGAAAATAATTATCCGGAATTGGCATATGAAACGGTAAAACTAGAAGTTACGATGGGTAATGTACCATTTGATGGAAATGCTCTTCCATTGATGGTTGCAAATAGAGATACAATATCAAAAATTTTATACATTTAGAGGAGGTCAATATGAAGAAGTGTATTATAACAGTGGTAGGTAAAGATACCGTGGGTATCATCGCAAAGGTATGTACATATCTGGCAGAAAATCAGATTAATATCTTGGATATTTCCCAAACAATTGTGCAAGGGTATTTCAACATGATGATGATTACTGATATCAGTAATGCAATAAAAGAAATGGGCGTATTTTCTGACGAACTCAAAAAAATTGGGGAAGAAATCGGTGTGACCATTCGTTGTCAGAGAGAAGAAATCTTTGAGAAAATGCACAGATTATAGTTAGAAAGTAGGATAATGTCATGATTAACATATATGAAGTTACAGAAACGAATCAGATGATTGACCAAGAAAATCTAGATGTTAGAACCATTACTCTTGGAATCAGCCTTTTGGATTGTATTGATTCTGATTTGGATAAATTAAATGAAAAAATTTACAA